>NZ_CP064686.1:7270000-7570000 GCF_023100905.1 Bradyrhizobium sp. 4 | reverse complement strand
GGCCGCCCGTCGTCGTCGGTGATGCGGATTTCATATTCCGGCGCGGCGCGGCCGATCGACATCGGGATGTTGGGCTGGTCGATGTCGCCGACGATGCCGTGGGTGATGGTCTCGGTCATGCCCCACCAGCCGATGATCTTGACGCCGAAGGCGGCGAAGGCCGGCGGCTCGTTGATCGCGGTGCCCCACAGACGGAATTTGTGATCGCGCGGGATGTCCTGCTCGAGCAGCGCCTTCATGCAGAACGGGATCGTCGAGGTCCAGGTCGAGCCGTGCTCGCGCGCGGCGCGCCAGAACCGGCTGGCGGAAAAGCGCGGCTGGATCACGCAGGTGGCACCGACCCATAGCGTCGCCAGCATCGAATAGGCCAGCGCGTTGGTGTGGAACAGCGGCAGATAGGCCTGATGCACGTCGCTTGCGTGCAGGTCTTCGTGCGCGGCGTTGATCTTGGCGCCCCACAGCGCGTTGGCGTGGGTCCACAGCACCGCCTTGGGGCGCGATGTCGTGCCCGAGGTGTATTGCACGCTGCACGGCGCGCGCGGATCGATCGCGCGCCTGGGACGGTCGGCGCTGTCGGCGAACAGCTCCTCAAAGCTGTCGCCGCGTGAGACCGGGTTCGCGGGCGCCGCGCCCGAATCGTGCGAGGTCACCGCCATCCATCGAATGTTGCGGCAATTCTGCGCGACGATCTCGGCATAGGCCGGCTGCGTGATCGCGGCAACCGCGCCGCAATGATCGGCAAAATAGTCGAGCTCGGCCGGTGCCGAGCGCGTGTTGGTGGTCACCGCGATGGCGCCGAGTTCGACACAGGCAAACCAGGCCAGCAGCGCCTCGATGCAATTGTCGAGATGAATGAGCACATATTCGCCCGGCTTGACGCCGCGCTTGGCCAGTCCCGCCGCGAGCGCGCCGACCCGCTCGTGAAACTCGCCATAGCTCCAGCGCCGCGCAGGCGCGTCGAACGGCGCCCAGATCAGGAACGGATGTGAGCTGCGCACCTCAGCCCGCATCTTTAGCAGCCAGGGCACGTCGAGCCCGTCGAACGGGCCCACGATTCCGGCGGCGGCTTGCGAATTCGGCATATGTCCTCCCGTGCAGCCTGCATCTTGCTGGCGGCTGCGTTTTGATTATTGCGTCTTCCTGCTCTCTCCGCCGTCATTGCGAGTGGAGCGAAGCAATCCAGAATCCCTCCCCGGAGGCAGTCTGGATTGCTTCGTCGCAAGGGCTCCTCGCAATGACGATGCGTGGGGCAGGCGGCTTGGCCTTACCGGCCTCCGTCCTCATACGACGAAATCTCGATCAGGCTGCCATCCGGATCCCTGCAATAGACCGAGCGCAGGGTGCCGCGGGCGCCCTGCTTGGGAACCGGGCCCTCTTCGATCGCGACGCCATGTGCCTTCAAATGCGCCACCACCTCGTCGGGACTCGCGGAGGTGAGGAAGCACAGATCCTCGCTGCCGGCGGTCTGGTGGTCCGCGGTGAACCACTCCACCTTGTTGGCATCGCGCGGCCGGACGTTGATCTTCTGGTTACCGAATTGCAACGAAGTCCGCGGCGCTTTGCCGCCGCCGGGGTCGAACACCTTGACTTCCATGCCGAGAATCTTGCCGTACCACGCGGCGGTCACTGCGACGTCCGCGACGTTGATCACGAGATGATCGAGGGCTTCGACCTTGACCGCCATGCCTTATCCTTTCGTCGTGATGCGCCCCGTGCACTTTCCGCCTGCGGCAAGCTTTGTTACAACCGCGCCGACGCCATTTTCAAGCTATCTGGCTCAAGAACAACACGTTGGGAGAACCCTTGAGATGATCACTCGCCGTACCGCGCTGAGCCTGCTCGCCGCCAGTCCGCTTGCAGCCAGCCCGCTGTCGAAGGCCCTTGCCGCCGATTACCCGACCCATCCGGTGAAATGGGTGGTCGGTTATCCGCCGGGCGGAGCCACCGACATCCTTGCGCGGCTGATCGGTCAGCGACTGTCGGAGAAGTTCGGCCAGCAATTCGTGATCGAGAACAAGCCGGGTGCCGGCAACAATATCGCCACCGAATCGGTCGTCAACGCCGAACCCGACGGCTACACGCTGCAACTGGTCAATCCGGCCAACTACATCAACGCCTCGCTCTACACCAACCTGAAGTTCAACTTCGTGCGCGACATCGCGCCGGTCGCCTCGTTCCAGCGTGTACCGAACGTGATGACCGTCAACAAGGACGTGCCGGCCAAGACCGTCGCCGAGTTCATCGAATACGTGAAGGCCAATCCCGGCAAGGTCAACATGGCCTCCTCGGGCAACGGCACCTCGGTGCATCTGTCCGGCGAGATGTTCATGGCGCTGACGGGCTGCAAGATGCAGCACGTGCCCTATCGCGGCGCCGCGCCCGCGATCACCGACATGCTCGGCGGCCAGGTGCAGGTGATCTTCGACAACATGCCCTCGATCATCCAGCACATCCGGTCCGGCTCGCTCCGCGCCATCGGCGTCACCACGGCGGAGCGCTCGCCGCAGCTGCCCGACGTGCCGGCGATCGGCGAGACGGTGAAGGGCTACGAGGCGAGCGCGCTGTTCGGCATGGGTGCGCCGAAGAACACGCCCAAGGAGATCATCGCCAAGCTCAACAGCGAGATCAACACGCTGATAAAGGAGCCGGACATGGCCAAGCGCCTGGTCGAGCTCGGCGGCGAGCCGCGGGCGCAGACGCCCGAGGCGTTCGGCGAGGAGATCAAGGCCGAGACCGAGAAATGGAAGAAGGTCGTCGAGTTCGCCGGCCTGAAGGTCGAGTAGCGATCTCGTGATGTCCGTGATGGAGCCCTGCCCGTTCGGCAGGGCTTTTTTCTTGCGCATCAAGGTTTCTTGCGTGTCAGCGCCCGTCGATCTGGAATAAAACGGCGTGGCGAAACCTGATGTTATATGGCGCGTATCTCGCGCTATGAGGATAGGAGTTGGGATCATGCGCAAGACGCAATTGGCTCTGCTGGGCCTCGGCGCGACACTCCTTGCCGGCTTCTCCGCCGTCACTCCCGCCGCGGCGCACGACTATCCCTGGTGTGCCCAGGGCGGCGGCTACGAGTATCCCGGCGATTGTACCTACAGCACCTATGGACAATGTCAGGCCAGTGTGTCCGGCCGGCTCATGGCCTGCGGGCCCAATCCGCTCGTCGCCTACGGCCAATCGTCCGTGCCGCAACCGCGGCAGCCGCGGCGCACGCGTCCCGTCGCGCCGTATTGAGGAACTCGCGGTTTGACTGGCAGCCCGGATCGCGTTCGCGCCATCCGCGGCCGCGCAGACGCCGTGCGCGTTGCCGCTACCGCTTCGCCTCAGCCTGCTCCGTGCCATTGCACGAGATCAGCATCGTATACGGCCGCGCATTGCCGGCGATGTCGGTGGTCTTGATCTCGCCCTTCGGTTCGGCAGTCTGGTAGGGCACCACGGAGTTGTCGAGGAAGTCGCGCAGCGCGCCGGTCTTGATCGCGAAGTTGATGTTCTCGGGGATGTTGCCGGTCGCAGCGGCGACCCGTAATCCGTCCAGCTTTCCCGTAACGACGCCGACGATCTGCCCGGTGGTGTCGAACAGCGGGCCGCCGCTATTGCCGGGCTGCACCGGCGCACTGATTTGCAGGAAACGCGAATCGTTGCGCATGCCGCTGAGCGAGCTGACGATGCCAGTCGTCACGGTGAAATCCGAAGTCAGCAATCCATGGAAAGGAAAGCCGATCGCGACGACGGAATCGCCGGAGCGAATCGAGCGGTCGCGGATCCGGGCGAACTCCTTGAACGTGGTCGTCGACGGCGCCTGCAGCAACGCGAGATCGTTGTTGGCGTCGCTCGACACCACGCGCAAAACCATCCCGGCTTCACCCGTGAGATTGCCCCTGATGTCGCCGACGCAGCCATTGATCACATGATTATTGGTGACGACATGTCCGCTGGCACTCACGACAAAGCCCGTACCGCTTTTGGCTTTGGCGGACTTGCTGGCCGGCGGTGATGCCTGCTTGTCCGGCGCGGCCTGCGGCTTTGCCGCGACCTTCGTAAAGTCTCCGGCCTTGTTCAGGCCGTCGGCCTTCACCTTGGTGACGCAATTGGCCAATGCCGCAATCACGGGCCCGGCCGAGGTCAGGTCGAAATTCAGCACGGTGCGGCCGCTCGTCGCGACCATCAGGCTTGCCTTCTGAAACGCTCGTACCACGTTGGCAGGCATGACGGAGCTGAGCATGTTCGTCTGGTTGGCCGTGGCGAACAGTCTGGCCTGCTCCTGTCCGTCAAAGATGACGTCGATCGCGGCGTTCTCGCCCTGCTTGAAGTGGTAGCTGGGACTCGCAAAGCTCAATATCCACGAGCCCCCAGTATTCTGGCCGACGACGAGAATGACGCCGTTGGCATAAGGCGCCGTCGCGGCACAATGCGAAAAGGCTCCCGTTTCGTCATTGCTGAACGCGCCGCCAACCCAGTTGCCGATTTTGACGCTGCCGAATGGCCCGGCCGCTTGCGCAACGCTGCCAACGCTCAGCTGCAATAATGACGCAACGATGAATGACTTAAGCCACATACTTTCCCCCCGGAGCGCATTCGCGCGCATCTTATCTGTGGGAGCAGGTGTCGCGCAACCGGCAGTTGTCCGGCGAGGTCCGGTGTCAAGAGGCGACGTTCGGGACTTGCCTTTACTTTGCAATCCGATATACTTTGCGATACAAAGTAGCGGGATCGATAGTCCCGGCAAGCATGGGCGGAACGAGGTTTTGGCGTTGCCAATGCGCGATCTCGACAAGGCGCTGGCTGACATCGTGGCGATCCGCAGCCAGATTGCGGCCGGCACGGCGTTCCGCGGCTACGGCCCGGCGACGATGGCGGCGACCGGTGCGGTCGCGCTTCTCACCGCAATCCTGCAATTCTGGTTGCTCGATGATCCCACCGGCGAGCCGCTCGGTTTCTTCTTCGGCTGGTTCATTGCCGCCGCGCTCTCCGGCCTGACGATCGGTATCGAGATGCGCGCACGTTCGCGCCGCCATCATTCGGGCCTCGCCGATGCGATGATCCACCAAGCCGTCGAGCAGTTCCTGCCCGCAGGCGTTGCCGGTGTTCTGCTTGCGGTAGTGATGTGGAAGTTCGCGGGCGAAACGCTGTGGTTGCTGCCCGGTCTGTGGCAGATCCTGGTGTCGCTCGGCATTTTCGCCTCCGTCCGCTCGCTGCCGCGCACCGTGGCGCTCGCCGGCGCCTGGTATTTCATGTCCGGCTTTGCGGTGGTGGTGCTCGCGAGCCAAACCCACACGCTGTCGCCCTGGACCATGGGCCTGCCCTTCGTGATCGGGCAGTCGGTGATGGCGGGCATTCTGTATTTCGCATCCGGAGATCATGATGTCGAAGATTGACAGCGCACCCTTTTCTTATGAAGGACTGGACCGCGTGATCCACGAGAAGGCGAGGCTCGGACTTCTGACCTCGCTGATGGCGCATCCGAAGGGTCTGGCGTTCGCCGATCTCAAGCAGCTCTGCGGCCTCACCGACGGCAATCTCAGCCGGCATCTCGCCGTGCTCCAGGAAGCCGGCCTCGTCGAGGTGACCAAGGGCTACGAGGGCAATCGCCCGCACACGACCTGCCGCCTGACCAAGGCCGGCCGCCGCCGCTTCCTCGACTATCTCGCCGTGCTCGAACGCCTGGTGCGCGACGCCGCCAAGGCCGCCGGCCGCGAGGCGGCGCCGCTCGGCCGCCTCGGTATCGTCTCGACCTGATCCTCCCCTTTTTTGACCGGAGACTTTGCAATGCAAAGTGAACTTGTGTCCCGCAACGAGAAGCTTCACGTCGGCATCATCATGGACGGCAACGGCAGATGGGCAACGCGGCGCGGCCTGTCGCGCATGCGCGGCCATGAAGCCGGCGTCGAGACGATCCGCCGCATCGTCGAAGCCGCGTCCAAGCAGGGCATCGGCACGCTGACGCTCTACGCCTTCTCGACCGACAATTGGCGGAGGCCGAAGGCCGAGGTGGCCGCACTGATGACGCTTCTGCGGTTTTACCTCGCCAACGAGGTGCAGAGCCTGGTCAAGAACGGCGTGCGCCTCACCGTGATCGGCCGCCGCGACCGTCTGCCCGACGGCATTGCCAATGCGATTGCGCGTGCGGAAGACGCCACCGCGCACGGCAGCACGCTTCATCTGCGCATTGCCGTCGACTATTCCGCGCGCGACGCCATTCTCAACGCGGCGGCAAAGGCAGCGGCGCTGACGAGTCTCACCCGCGAGGCGTTCTCGCAGCTCGTCACCGGAGAAGCTGGTTTGCGCGACGTCGATCTCATCATCCGCACCTCGGGTGAGAAGCGGCTGTCGGACTTCCTGCTCTGGGAAGGCGCCTATGCCGAGCTGCACTTCACCGAGCGGATGTGGCCCGAATTCGACGCGGGCGATCTCGCCGCGGCTCTGGTCTCCTTCCACGGCCGCGAGCGCCGCTTTGGCGGCCTCCAGGCGATCGTGCCCGAGGAGGTGCCTTCACTCTCTCGCGTGTGACGCACGGCACCGAGCAACGAAACTGTTCGTTTTCGGCCGCAAGATTGGCAGCACCGTCCAAGCGTTAAGCGCGCGGTCTCGGCTAGGTCTGCATTCGATGCAACCTGCCGAAAGCCTCGCGGATGTCACAGTCATTGCTGGATGCCGTTGTCGAGTCAGCCGAAGCCCACGCCACGGTCCGTATCAGGCCCGCCAGCGCGTCCGATGTCGAGAGCCTCTCGATCTATTTCACGAGCCTCTCCGCGACATCGCGCAACAAGCGCTTCATGGGCGCGCGGGCGGACATTGCCGTGGTCGCGGCCGAGTGCGTCGCCAGGACCAGCCATCCCGGTCATTTCACCCTGCTCGCCGAGATCAGGCAGGAGGGGCAAGGCACGATCATCGGCGAAACCAGATACGCCTACGATGCGGCTGCGCGGCATGGTGATTTCGCCATCTCTGTTGCCGATGGCTTTCAGCGCCAGGGCGTCGGCCTCCAGATGATGACGGCGATGGAGAGGCGCGCGAGCGATCTCGGTCACGAGATGATTGCAGCCGAAACCGCGCGCGCGAACGCCGAGATGCGCGGCCTTGCGAAGAAAGCGGGGTTCGAGGACACCGGTCTCGGAGACTGGCAGTCGGTCCATCTCGCCAAGCGTCTATCGCGGGTGCGCGGCTTGCCACAAATTTGAGCAAGCGCGCGACGCCGATCGTGCCCTAGTATCTCCCTGCGACGGAGCTTTGGTCGGATGCGCGCAGTTCTGGATTATTGCACCGGTGGGACGGAGCGGCAGGTTGCGGCCGGCACGCTGATCGTCGCCGAAGGCGGCACCACCGGTCATCTCTATGTGCTGATGCAGGGCAAGCTCGAAGTGCTCAAGGGCGAGATGGTGGTCGCCACGGTAACCGAGCCCGGTGCGGTGCTGGGTGAAATGTCTGTGCTGCTGGGGCAGCCGCACACTGCGACCGTACGGGCCTGCTCCGATTCCGTCGTCTACGAATTCGAGGACGCCGCCTCGTTCCTCAGGCAGGAGGCGGGCGTGGCAATTCTGATCGCCAAGATGCTGGCGCAGCGGCTCAATGTTGCCAACACCTATCTCGCCGATCTCAAGCAGCAATATGCCGGCCATGGCACGCATCTGGCCATGGTCGGCGAGGTGCTCCAGAGCATGATCAACCTGCCGCCGCTCGAGGTCTCGCCAGGTTCGGATCGGCAATCCGATCCAAGAATGTGAGCCAGTCGGGCGGCGCCTCGATCGGAGCGGCGGGCCGCTGAAGCGGCGCGCCAAGATCGATCCATTGCGCCTCGCCGGCCGCAAGCCAGAACGCCCTGTCGGCATCGAGGTCCAGCACGATGTATGTCGGCGGGCGGCCGGGTTGCAAACCGGTGTTGAAGACCCAGGTCTGGCCGAGCCGGTCGAACCACGAGCCATCGGTAATGAACGGCGATTGATGCACATGGCCCGAGATCACCATCGAGGGCTGGTACTGCATGATCCATTGCACCAGCTCGACGTCGCCGAAGAAACGCTTGCCGCCCCAGCTCGTCGGTGAATTCGCCGGCGGCGCGTGATGGATCCAGATCCAGCGCTGCCGCCGGCCGGCCGCGGCGGCGGCGAGCTGCGCGACGAGGCGTTGCTTGACCAGCGGCCCATCCCACCATGGGCACACCGTGAACAGCGCCTCGCCGACGACGAGGCTGTCACCGTCGCAGGCAATCCCCAACTCGCGCACCTCCGAGATCCAGCGCGAGATCTTTTCGCCTTCCGCATTGCGCTCGTCGAGGTCGTGATTGCCGGAGCAGAGGATCACGCGGGTCTTCGCGGCGAGCAGGGCGAGGTACTTCTTCACCACCACGATCTGCGCGCGAAAATCCACCATCGAGCCGATGTCGAGCGCATCGCCGGCGAAGATCACGAGGTCGAATTGCGGAGCGGCGCTGACGAGCCAGTCGAGCTGAGGCAGCGAATAGTGCAGGTCGGCCACGACCAGGCAGCGCATCGGAAATCCAGGGGTGAGACGTCAAAATGCTCAGGGATTGCAAAATATCTGAACGCAAGAAGCAGACCAGCCGCATCTCTCGCCAATTCAATGCGGGCAGTATGCTGCGGCGCATCCGCGGGTGCAAGTATCGAAGCGTCGCCGGGCTGGACCGGATCATCGAATTCTGATGTCGTGGCGTATCCTCAACAACTCCTGTCCCCAACAGCTCGTCTTCCCATGACCTCCTTCAAGACCATTCGTGCGCGCGCCGAAAAACGCAAAGGCGGGCCCAAGGCGCTCGAAAAGCTGATGCCCGGAAAGCCCGACCTGAAGGGCCTCGCCAAACGCGGCGACGACCGTATCCTCGCGGAGATGACGAAGCGTGTGTTTTGTGCCGGCTTTGCCTGGAGCGTGATCGAGACGAAATGGGAAGGGTTCGAAGACGCCTTCCTGCGTTTCCAGCCGGCCAAGCTCACCTTCCAGCCCGAGGATTATTGGGAGGGCCTGATGCGCGACGCGCGCATCGTGCGCAACGGTGCCAAGATCATGTCGGTGCGCGACAACGCGGCCTTCGTCCAGGAGATCGCAAAAGAGCACGGCAGCTTCGGCCGGTTTCTGACGAAGTGGCCGCCGTCGGACCAGATCGGCCTGCTCGATCTCCTGAGCAAGCGCGGCAGCCGGTTGGGTGGCAATACCGGCCAGATGCTGCTGCGGTTCGTCGGCTGGGACGGCTTTGTGACGTCCAGGGACGTCGTGGCGTGCCTGCGCGATGCCGGTCTCGACATCGCCGAAGAGGTCAAGTCGAAGGGAGATCTGGCAAAAGTGCAGGCGCAGTTCAACGCCTGGGCCGAGGAGACCGGACTGTCCTACACATATCTGTCACGCATCTGCGCGCTGTCGGTTGGCGAGAACAGGAGCGAGTAGCGAATTCGGCTCTTGGAATTCAGCTCTTGGAATTCAGCTTGGAATTCGGCTCTCGGGATGTCGAATCATGTGCATCCTGTGGCGATCTGGTGCCGCAAGCGCGGCAGACGCGACGCGCGATCACGAAATGCATTTCTCCGGAACATTTGTGCGCAGCACCTGTTCGGGAGATTGGGCCAGGCGAACATCGGCGCAGGGAACGTTCGCTTTGGCTCAGCTCAATGAAACCGACGTGACAAAAAACGGAGCAGCTCATGAAGCTCACATCCGAACAGGTGAAGCAGACCGTCAACCAGCTCGGCGCTCAGGTGCTGCCCGACGAGCATCCCGCCATGCCGCAGCTCAACAGCATGTTCGGCGAGCACACTTTCTTCGTCGATGAGACCGGGCTGAAGGTCGTCGAGCCTACGGCGCCCCCCGGCACCGAGCGCCAGAGCGGCGAAGTCGTCAGCCTCGCCGATTGGGGCGATTCGGAGCTGACACGCCTGATGGCGCACGAGCCCGAGCCGACCGGCGTGATCGTGGTGTTCGAACACGTGAGGCATTGATCGGGCCCAGCGGATCGACCTTCGGCGGCGAGTCTGAAAACCCGCCACCGTAGATTCGCGTGGCGAGCGCGCTCTACGTGGCTGTCTGCGTCCGCCGAAAGCCCGTCAGTTTGGTTCAGATGCCGAGAGTCAGCTGCGGCGGCTCCGCATCGTTCCCGGCCTGGAGGGACGACAGCGAGACCCCCAGCAGCCTGACGCTCTTAGGCAGCGGCATCTCGACTTCGAGCAGGCCGCAAGCCAGCCGCTCAAGATCGTCCCGGCCTGCAATCGGCGAAAGAGCGGACCTGCTGCGCGTGATGATCTCGAAGTCGGCAAACTTGATCTTCAAGGTGACGGTGCGGCCACGGCTGCCCGTCGCCTCGCAATGGCGCCACACCTTGTCGACCAGCGGCTTGAGCTCGAGGACCAGCGCGTCGAATTCGGTGAGGTCGCTTGAGAACGTCGTCTCCGCGCCGATGGACTTGCGGACCCGGTTGGCCCGGACCGGCCGTTCGTCGACACCGCGCGAGATCCAGTAGTAATAGGCGCCCGACTTGCCGAAATTGGCATTCATGAACTCCAGCGTCTGACGACGAATATCGAGACCGGTGAACATGCCGAGCGCGTTCATCTTCGCGCCCGTGGCCGGGCCTATCCCATGGAATTTTCCAACGGGCAGCGTCTCGACGAAGGCCGGTCCCGTCTCCGGTGAGATCACGAACTGACCGTTGGGCTTGCGATGATCGGAGGCGAGCTTGGCCAGAAACTTGTTGTAGGAGATGCCGGCCGAAGCGTTGAGGCCCGTCTCGGCCTTGATCTTCTCGCGGATCTTGAGTGCAATGTCGCGCGCCAGCGGGATGCCTTGCAGGTTTTCGGTCACGTCGAGATAGGCCTCGTCGAGCGACAACGGCTCGATGGTGGGCGTATGCTCCGCGAAGATGTCGCGGATCTGCCTAGAGATTGCCTTGTAGACCTCGAAGCGCGGTTCGACGAAGACCAGATCGGGACATTGCCGCTTCGCCGTCACCGATGGCATGGCGGAGCGAACGCCGAACTCGCGGGCCTCATAGCTGGCGGCCGCGACGACGCCACGTTCCGCGGAGCCTCCGACCGCGACGGGCTTGCCGCGCAGGTCCGGATTGTCGCGCTGTTCCACGGACGCGTAGAAGGCATCCATGTCGATATGGATGATCTTGCGGACGGGCGAGGCCTCGCCGGCCACCGTGTCGGATTCGCTCATGGAAAGATGATACAATTGAGGGATTAGAAGCGCGAGGTGATGTGTGATTCACCGAGCAATCTCAGGCTTGTGAGTGGCAAGCATGGGCATGCGATCTAATATGAGGTCGCGGAGGACAGCCCATGCAATACAGCTCCGAACTCATTCGAACGATGCGTCAGGCGCTGGAGGCCGTGATGGCCAGCCTGCCGCCCGATCAGTCGGTCTTCGGCCTGAAGGCGGCCGTCGCCGAATGCATCCTGAAGGCGGCCGCACACGGTCAGACGTCCTACGACGGACTGGTGACGTCGGCGTCAGACCAGGTTCAGGCCATCATCTCGATGCTGACATAAGCATGGGCTTGCGCTGAGCAGGCCTTGACTCCAGCGCGGGCGGTAACAAGGCAACTCGGGTGAGGGTGCTTCCAGCGTGGACTAGAAGAGACTGGCGCACCCGACACGATTCGAACGTGTGACCTTTGCCTTCGGAGGGCAACGCTCTATCCAGCTGAGCTACGGGTGCTAGTCGAGGTTCATTTAGCCGATTGGCGGGGGGCGGGCAACCGCTTCCGCCGTCTCCTGCCAGGCTGATTTGGGCTAGGCTGATTTACGGCCCGCGCTGCCAGGAACCGGGACGCCGTCCCGCCCGAGCTTGGCGAACTCGGCGAGCAGCCGTTCGGAGCACATGACGCGGTTGCGGCCGAGCCGTTTGGCCGCATAGAGCGCCTCGTCCGCCGCACCCAGCAGCCGGTCGGGGCTGTCGTCGGTTTCGTCCGGAATGTGGCTGGCGACGCCGACACTCAGGGTGACATGGTCGCCGGCCCCGACGGCGCCATGGGTGACCCGCAAAGCCATCACGGCGCAGCGGATCTCGTCGGCGATGACGCAGGCGGCATCGCAATCCATGTCCGGCAGGATCAACGCGAATTCCTCGCCGCCATAGCGGCTGGCGAGATCGAGCGGGCGCACGGCATGCCGGCTGACGACGGACGCGACCGCGCGCAGGCATTCGTCGCCGCTCTGATGGCCGTGGCGGTCGTTGAACAGCTTGAAATGATCGACGTCGACGAACAGCAGCGCCATCGGCTTCTGCGTCCGCTGGGCGCGGGCCCATTCGCTCATCAGCATCTGGTCGAACGCGCGACGGTTCGACAGGCCGGTCAGCCCGTCCTTGGTGGCAAGCTCCTTCAGGGCCATCTCGGCGCGCTTCTGGTCGGTGAGGTCGCGCAGCGTCTCCACCACCGCAATCAGATGGCCGGCTTCGTCGTGGATCGGGCCGGCGTCGATGGCGAGATAGAGCTGGCTGCCGAGCTTCGGCATCACGCACCAGTTTTCGGCGCTGAAGCCGAGCCCGTTATGGCCGCGCGCGCCATACTCCGAATAGAACTCCGGAAGCTGTTCAGGGCGGTCGAGCGCGACAAGGTCGGCGAGGCAAGGGCGCCTGGTCTCGTAGAAAGCCTGCCAGTGCTTATTGGTGCCGATCACCTCGGAGGCGGCGACGCCGGTCAGCCGCTCGCAGGCTCTGTTCCAGATCACGACGCGGCGCCTGGGGTCGATCACGAAGGTCGGCACCACCAGATGCTGCATCAGCCGCACGGCATAGGAATCCGCAACGTCGACTGTCTTGGCTGACGTTTTCCCCGGCTTCGCCATGTCAGGCCACCGCCGCCACCGGCAAGGTATGGCTCGGGCCGAACAGCTTCCGCACTTCGCTGGCCGGCTTCGGTCTGCTGAAAAGATAACCCTGCATCTCCGTGCAGCCGAGCGCGCGCAGCATCTCGCGCTGCGCCTCGGTCTCGACGCCCTCCGCGACCGTGGTCATGTTGCTGGCGGCGGCGATGTTCACCACCGCCTGCACGATCACGGGCGCGCCGCTCGTCTCGGCGATATCGGCGACGAAGCAGCGGTCGATCTTGATCTTGTCGAACGGAAAGCGCTTCAGATAGCTGAGCGAGGAGTAGCCGGTGCCGAAATCGTCGAGCGCGATGCGCACGCCGATGGCGCGGAGCTGGTGGAGGATCGAGAGCGCCGCCTCGTCGTCGCGGATCAGCACGGCCTCGGTGATCTCGAGCTCGAGCCGGCACGGGGCAAGTCCGGAATCCGCGAGCGCGCCGGCGATCCGCAGCGCCAGCGTCTCGCATTTGAGCTGCACCGGCGAGACGTTGACCGCGACGCGCACATGCGCCGGCCAGGTCGCGGCTTCGTTGCAGGCCATGCGCAGCACCCAGTCGCCGAGCTCGTTGATCAGGCCGGTGTCCTCGGCGATCGGGATGAATTCGGCCGGCGACACCATGCCGCGCTGCGGATGCCGCCAGCGCAGCAGCGCCTCGCAGCCCGTGACCTCGTTGGTGCGCAGGTCGACCAACGGCTGATAGTGGATCTCGAAGCCGCCGTTCACCAGGGCCTGGCGCAGATCCTGCTCCAGGCTCAGGCGCGCCTTGGCGCTCGCATCCATCTCCGGCTCGAAGAAGCGGTGGGTGCGGCGTCCCTCGGCCTTGGCGCCGTACATCGCGAGGTCGGCATTCTTGATGAGCTGGTCGAGATCGGTGCCGTCCTGCGGCGCCATCGCGATGCCGATGCTGGCGTCGGTCGAGAGCTGATGACCGAAGCAATGATAGGGTCGGCGGATCGCCTCGAAGATTCGCGTCACGAATGACACCACGTCGGCAGACGACTCGATCCCGGTCTGGATCACCGCGAATTCGTCGCCGCCGAGCCGCGCGATCAGGTCGCCCTGTCCGAGGCAGCCGCGGATGCGGGCCGCGATTCCCTTCAACAGTTCGTCGCCGACGTGATGACCGAGCGAATCGTTGATGCCTTTGAATTCGTCGACGTCGATATAGAGTAGCGCGAACTGGCTGCCGCCGCCGACCTTCTCAAGTTCGCGCTCGATCTGCTCGCGGAATAGCGTCCGGTTCGGCAGGTCGGTGAGCGCATCGTAATGCGCCATATGCGCGATCTTCTCGTCGGCGCGCCGCCGTTCGGTGACATCCTCGACGACGTTGATGAGGTAACGCGGCTCGCCGGATTCGTCGCGGATTCGGATCCGGGTCGAGGTGATGTAGCGTAGCCCCTTGGCCTGGCTCTGCCAGGCATGTTCGTCCTTGAACAATCCCTCGGCCGCCTTCAGCGCCTTGCTGTCGTCGTCGGTGACGACCCTGGCGGTAGCTTCCGGGTACATGTCGAACGGAGTCTTGCCGACGATGTGATCACCTGATTGGCCGAATTGCTCTTCGGCGGTCCGGTTGACCAGCAGATATCGCCGCGTTTGAGCATCCTTCACCGTGATCTGCGACGGGATGTGATCGATGATCTCGCGCAGGAACATGTAGTTGCGGTCGCGTTCCTGCTCCAGCTTGCGGCGCTCGGTGATGTCTTCGATCGTGGCCACCCATCCGCCCTGCGCGAGCGGAGTGTTGATGACCTGAAAGGCGCGGCCACTCGGCAAGTGATGGCTTCTGGTGGAGACCGTGCCTTCCGCGACGATCCTCATGACTTCGGCGCAAAATGCCTCGACATCGCCGTCGAACGCGCCGCGCTCCTTGCGATGATACATCGCCTCGCGGATGTGACAGCCGGGCTTGATGACATCGTGAGAGAGGCCGAACATGTCGGCGTAGCGGCGGTTGCAGGTGACGATGTAGCCGGCGGCGTCGTACAGGATCAGCCCCTGCGACATGTTGTTCAGGGCGGTGTCGAGCCGGCCCCGCTCCGCTTCCAGCCGCTGCTGCGCCTCGCGGTTCTGCCGGTTGATCTGGCGAACGATCAGGAACAGGATCAGCGCAATCACGGTGGCCGAAAGCGCGGCGGTGGTGACCATGAAACCGGTCTGCTGCCGCCAGTCCGCCAGCGCGGCTTTCGTGGTGTTGGTCGCGACGATGACCAGCGGGAAATGCGAAAGCGAGGCCCCGGAGCCGAGGCGCTCGTCGCCGTCGATCGGACCCTTGACGCGCAGGGTGTGCCGGCCACCTTCGGCCAGCATCTTGCGCATCAGCGGCGCCTCCTTGAAGTCCCTGCCGATCAGCTCTTCGACATGCGGATAGCGCGACAGCATCTTGCCATTGCGGTCGAACAGCGAAATCGCCGTGCCCTCCGCAAGCGCAACGGATGCGAAATAGTTCTGATAGCTGTCCGGATCGATCCGGCGGACCATCGTGCCGAAGAAGCTGCCGTCCACGCCGTTCAGCCGGCGCGCGACGACCGTGGTCCATTTGCCGATGATGAAGCTGCGAACCGACTCCAGAATCACTGGTTCGGCCATCGGATTCGATTTGAAGGTCTGAAAATAGGCGCGCGAGGAGACGTTGATCTTGGGCAGCGGCTGGGCCCGCGACCAGTTGATCAGTTCGCCGTCGGCATCGTAGATCGCGATGTCGCCGAGGTAAGACACGGAGCTGATCTTGCTCCGCAGCATCTGGTTCGTCGCAGGTCCGGACATGCGCTCGCGGAACATCGCGGCCGAACTGATCTCCGGCAGATTCATCTGCCCGATCACGTCGGCGGCGACGACGTCGGAATCTTCAAATTGCTGATCGAAGTGCCGCGCGATCAGCTGCACCGTATTTTCCAGCTCGCGCTCGCGGTTGGCAAGGGTACGTTCGCGAAATTCGCCGACGGCCATGGCGGTCACCGCGAAGATCCCCGCGACCAGCAACACGCCGCACAAAGTGAGCCACAGCACCGGTCCGCGCCGAATCGCTGCCTCCCAGCCGTGCTTCGCGGCTAGGAACATTCCGGCTGCAATCCTTGCAAAGACCTGGCGCATTCCCCCTCCCTGAAGGGACAGGGATACACCACACAAATGGCGTAAAGCTTAGGAAAGCCAGTTACCTGAGCGTTAATCTCGTTGCGTGATCGCAGTCGCGTCCAGCGAGTTGCCGCGCTGCATCATGAATCGTGCGTTAATGCGAGCTGCCCGCGCTCTTGTCGCCGCCGAGATTGCGCAGCCGTCCGACCACGCCGGTCGGAAAGAAGTAGACGCTGGCGATGAAGAGCAGCCCGAGCCACAGCAGCCAGCGGTCCGGATGCAACAGCCCCGGCAGCAGCGGCAGACCGGCTTCCGACGCCGCCTTAGAGGCGACGCCCATCAGCGCCTGCAGATAGTTCTGGGCGAGAATGAAGATGGTGGCGCCGATGATCGCGCCGTAGATCGTGCCCATGCCGCCGATCACGACCATCAGGAGAATGTCCAGCATGATCGAGAAGCTGAGCGAGGTATCGGGGCCGGCATAACGCAGCCACAATGCATTGAGAATGCCGGCGCCGGCGGCGACCAGTGCGGCGATGCAGTTGGCGTAGCTCAGGTGGAAGACGGTGCGGAAGCCGAGCGCCTCGGCGCGGAAGCGGTTCTCGCGGATAGCCTGCAGCACGCGCCCGAACGGCGAATTCACCACCCGCAGCAATGCGAGGATCATCAGGGCCGAGACGGCGAACACCAGATAGTAGGTCAGGATGCGGCCGTTGACTTCGAATCCCAGCACGTTCCTGGAGATCAGCACCGTGCCGGGCCTGAGCAGCTCGGGCAGCTGAAAGCTGCGGCCATCTTCGCCGCCGGTCAGCCAGGACAGCTGCGAGGCCAGCACCTGGAAGGCGGATGCAACCGCGAGCGTGATCATGGCGAAAAAGATCGCGGCGACCCGCAGCGAGAACAGTCCGATCGCAAGTGCAAGCAGTGCGGCAAGCGGCAGGCCGATCACGATGCCGGTTGCAACCGCACCCCAGTTCGGGCCCATCCCGTACAGCGCGATCGCGATCGCGTAGCTGCCGATCCCGTAGAACATGGTGTGTGCGAACGACACCGAGCCGGTATAGCCGAGCAGCAAATCGTAGGAGGCGACCAGCGCGGCGAAGACGCAGATCTTGGCCGCGACGTTCAGCGCTTTCGCCCCGGGGAACAGGAACGGCGTCGCCACTAGCGCCAGGATGATGAGGACGAGAACGAGCGTGAGTACGCGGCTCTTCGGCGGATCGCCTGACAGGATCATCATCGGCTGGTCACCGCATAGAGGCCGCGCGGCCGCCACATCAGAATGGCGACCATCAGCAGGATGTTGGAGACGAGGGCGAGCTTCGGCACCAGGAAGCCGCCGTAATTGGCAATCATCGCGACCAGGATCGCGCCGATGAAGCAGCCGCCGATCGAGCCGAGGCCGCCGATGATGACGACGATGAAGATCAAGACCGTGAGGTCGTCGCTCATGGAGGCGTGGACCTGCTCGCGATATAGCGCCCACATCACGCCGCCGAGGCCGGCCAGCGCCGACCCCGTCATGAACACGCCGAGGAACAGACGGCGGATGCGATAGCCGAGCGCCTCGACCATCTCGCGGTTCTCGACGCCGGCGCGGATCAGAAGCCCGAGCTTGGTGCGGTTGAGCACGAGCTGGATCGCGATGAAGACGGCAAGGCCGATCAGCGTCGCCAGCACGCGGTATTTCGCGATCGCGACGTCGCCGAGGATGAAGGAGCCGCGCAACGACGTCGGCAGTGGCGTCGGGATGATCTGCGGCCCCCACACCGCATACAGCGTCTGTTCGGCGACGATCAGGCCGCCCGTCGTCATCAGGATCTGCTTTAGATGCTGGCCGTAGACGGGCAGGATCAGCACCCGCTCGACAATCAGGCCGAGCGCGCCGGAGACCGCCATCGACAGCAATGCCGCCGGCGCCAGCACCGCGAGGTTGATCCACAGCGAATCCGCCTGGAGGGAAGCGGCGAACGGCGCCAGCACCAGGGTCGCGACGTAGGCCCCGACCGCGATGAAGGCGCCATGGCCGAAATTGAGCACGTCCATCAAGCCGAACACGAGCGTGAGCCCGGAGGCCATGATGAAGATCATCATGCCCATCGCGAGGCTCGCGGCCGTCAGCGTCAGCCAGGTGCTGGGGGAGCCGATCAGCGGGATCATCACGAGGGCGACGGCGATCGGCAGCAGGATCGGCGCGATGTCGCGCTTCGGCTTCGGCAGCGGATCGGTTGCGGCGAGCTCGGTCATTGATGCGTCTCCAGGCTCAGGCCGAGCAGCCGCTCCTGCAGCGGCACGTCGGAGGCCAAGGCCGCCATCTCGCCGCGATGAACGATGGTGCCGTTGTCCATCACCAGCACGTTGTCGCCGAGCTCGCGGGCGGCAAAGAAATTCTGCTCGACCATCAGGATCGTGGCGCCCTTGCGCTTGATCTCCTTCAGGCACTCGATCAGCGCCATCACGATCGCTGGAGCCAGTCCCTTGGTGGGCTCGTCGATCAGCAGGA
This sequence comes from Bradyrhizobium sp. 4, assembly GCF_023100905.1. Lineage (NCBI taxonomy): Bacteria > Pseudomonadati > Pseudomonadota > Alphaproteobacteria > Hyphomicrobiales > Nitrobacteraceae > Bradyrhizobium > Bradyrhizobium sp. 4. The sequence continues at coordinate 7,551,618 of NZ_CP064686.1, read as the reverse complement.
GCTTGCGCGGTTCGACGATGGCGCGGGCAATCGACAACATCTGCTTCTGTCCGCCCGAGAGACTTCCCGCGCGCGACAGCCAGAACCGGCGCAGCGCCGGGAAGAAGCCAAAAATCCAGTCGAGCTGGGCGTCATCGAGCGGCCCGGCGCGCACCGCCAACACCAGGTTCTCCTTCACCGTGAGGTCGGAAAACACTGCCATGCTCTCCGGCACGTAGCCGACGCCGAGCCGCGCGATGTCGGGCGTCGCACGGCTCTCGATGCGCTCGCCGGCGAGGCTGATCTCGCCGGAGGAAGCCTGCCAGAGGCCCATGATGGTGCGCAACGTCGTGGTCTTGCCGGCGCCATTGCGGCCGAGCAGCATCGTGGTCTGCCCCCGCGCGACAGCGATGTCGATGCCCTGGAGGATGTGATAGCGGCCGATATGGGTGTGCACGCCGGAGAGCCTCAACAGATCGGTCATGCTGCGCCCCCTGCAACTTTATTCCCTTCAGATGTCTTGGGCGCGACACCGAGATAGGCTTCCTGCACGATCGGTGACGCGATCACTTCGGCCGGCGGACCGTCGGCCACGAGCTGCCCGTTATGCAGCACGATGATGCGGTCGGCGAGCGATCGGACGACGTCCATCTTGTGCTCGACCAGGAGAATGATCCTGCTCTTGTCCTGCTTGAGCTGCGCGATCAGGTTCAGCACGACCGGGACCTCGTCGATGCTCATGCCTGCGGTCGGCTCGTCGAACATGAAAATCTTCGGTTCGAGCGCCATCATCAGCGCGACCTCGAGCTTGCGCTGATCGCCATGCGACAGTGCGGTCGCGGCGACGCCACGGCGGCCGCCGAGCGCGACCTGATCCAGGATAGCATCGGCGCGGGCGATCAGATCGCGGCGGACCGTCCAGGGCCGCAGCATGTCGTAGTGAGTGCCGTTGGCGGCCTGCACGGCAAGGCGCACGTTCTCCTCCACCGAGAGGTTCGGAAAGAGGCTTGTGAGCTGGAACGCGCGCCCGAGGCCCGCGCGCGTCCGCATCGGCGCGGAATGTTGGGTGATGTCGGTGCCATCGAACAGAATGCTGCCGCTCGATGCGCGGAGCTGGCCGGAGATCAGGTTGAAATAAGTCGTCTTGCCGGCGCCGTTCGGGCCGACGATCGCGGTGAGCTCGCCCGGGCGGAAGCTGCAGGTGACGCTGTTGACCGCGACATGGCCGCCGAAGCGGATGGTGAGGTCGCGGGTTTCGAGAGTCAGCGTCATGGGTCTGGCAATGATGAGAGGAGAACTTGTCCGCGATCACGCTGCGCTGCCTCCCCCGCTTGCGGGAGAGGCACAGGCGGCCTACGGCCGCCGTTCTTGAAAGAACGCCGATGCGGAGCATCGGCTACTGCGAGGGTGTCTCCGCAATCGAGAACCCCCAGAAGGACAGAGCCCTCTCCCGGCCTCTCCCGCAAGCGGGAGAGGTGGAGAAGCACCTAGCGCTTGTTCTTGATCGGAACGTTCATGTCCTCGATCTTCAGCTCGCGCACCGGCTCGAGCACGGCCCAGGCGACGTTCGGATCGACCTTGACCTTGAAGTGATACATGCTCTGGAGCGCCTGATGGTCTTCCTTGCGGAACATCATCTTGCCCTTCGGCGTGTCGAACTCCAGGCCTTCCATGGCCGTGATCAGCTTCTCGGTGTCGGTCGACTTCGCCTTGGTGACGGCGGCGACGACGGACATCGCGGCGGCGAACCCGCCCGCGGTGAAGAAGTCTGGCGGCGCGTTGAAGCGCTTCTGGTGCTCGGCGACGAACCAATCATTCACAGGGTTCTTCGGGATCGCGTAGAAATAATAGGTCGCGCCTTCCATGCCGGGCAGGCCCTTGTAGGCGGCGAGCGCCGGCAGGATGTTGCCGCCGGTGGACAGTTCGATGCCGTAGCGCTTCGGATCCATGTCCTGGAGTTTTGCCAACGGATTGCCGGCGCCGGCCCAGATCACCCAGATCACCTTGCGGCCCGGCTTGTCCTTCAGCGCGTCGAATAGGCGCTGGCCAACCGCGGTGAAGTCGGTGGTGGAGGTCGGGGCATATTCTTCGGCGGCGAGCGTCGCGCCGGTCTTGCCGAGCGCCTCCTTGAAGGCGGCGACGCCGTCGCGGCCGAAGGCGTAGTCCTGCGCCAGCGTCGCGACGGTGACGCCCTGCTTGCCGATCGCGACCGCGTTCGAAATCGCGTCCTGCGACGAGTTGCGCGCGGTGCGGAAGATGTAGCGATTCCACTTCTCGCCGGTAATCTGGTCCGCGACCGCGGGCTCGACGATCAGGATCTTCTTGTTCTCCTCGGCGACGGGCAGGATCGCGAGTGCCGCGGCCGACGAGGTCGTGCCGATCGCGATGTCGGCCTTGTCGTCCTGATAGGCTTCCGCGAGAGCGGCCTTGGAGAGATCCGGCTTGCCCTGGTCGTCCTTGGTGATGACGACGATCTTGCGCCCGTCGAGCGTCATGGTGCCCTTCGTGGCGTATTCAAAACCCATCTGCAGGCCGGTCTCGGTCTGCTTGGCATAGGCCTCGAGCGGGCCGGTCTTGCCGTAGATCAGCGCGACCTTGAGATCGTCGGCCTGTGCGGAGGTGCCCGCGGCGAGGGCGAGGATGGTTGTTGCTAAGATGAGCGATCGACGCACGGTGGTCCCTCCTGATGAATTCTTTGGCCATAGCGATTTGCACAACCGTGCGGACATTGCAATTCCACCTTCCGGCAGACCACGCGACGGGCATGTGTGACATTGTCCCGGCCCGGCCGCGCCGGATCGCTTCTGCCGAGGAAATCGGCAGATGCAATTATGACCTCACCCGTGGAACGGGTTGCTCAGGCTTTGCAAAGTAACGATCAGGCCCGGGGTTACCGCCGATATCCGTTCGCGCGGGAATAGCCCTGCCGGTTCTGTTGCGTCGAGCGGTTTGTGACGCTGGCGCGTGCTTCGCTGGAGATGGGCGTTGCGAGCTTCAGCTCCTCCAGGAAGATCGGCCGGGAAAAATAATAGCCCTGCGCGTAACGGATCTTGGTCGCAGCCTGGAGGTAGGCGAGCTCCTCGTAGGATTCGATGCCTTCGGCGATCACGGTCATGCCGAGCGCTTCGCTCAGGGATTCGATCGCGCGCAGGATGCCTTGGTTGCGCGGACGCTTATGGATATCGGTGATGAAGGAGCGGTCGATCTTGATCTCGTCCGCGGTGATGTCGGCCAGCGCCGAGAGCGAGGAATAGCCGGTGCCGAAATCGTCGATCGAGATGGCGACGCCGAGCTTGCGGAACATCGGCAGGATCTCGGCCTGGAAATGATTCTTGGCGACGAAGGCGTCTTCCGTCACCTCGATCATGAAGCGCTGCGGAAAGCCGGTGTCGTCGAGCGCCTGGGCAAAGCTGCGCATGAATTCGGGGTTGCCGGCCTGCTTGGCCGCGACGTTGATGCTGATGGTCGCTTCCGCACCGAACGTCTCGTTGATCAGGTCGATCGACTTGACGATTTCGGCGAGCACGAGATGGGTCAGCTCGTCGATCAGCCCGAGTTCGGTGGCAAGATTGATGAACGAGCCCGGCGCCTGGATCACGCCCTCGTCATCACGCAGCCGCACCAGGGCCTCGATGCCCTTTACCTCCTGCGTACGGATGTCGACCTTGGACTGGAAGGCGCAGCAGAAGCGCTTCTCGAGGATGGCCTGCCGCAGCGACTGCTCGATCTTCATGCGCGCCAGCGCCTCGCGCTCCATGCTGGAGTCGAAGAAGGCCGCCGATCCCTTGCCGTCATTCTTGATGCGGTACATCGCGATGTCGGCGTTCTGACGCAGTGTCTCGAAGCTGCTTCCGTGATCGGGGTAGAGGCTGATGCCGACGGAGGTTGAGGCGAACACTTCCGAATTGTCGATGAAGAACGGCGCGGTCAGCCGCTCCAGCGTCGACTGCATGAACTCGGCGACTTCCTCCTGGCTCTGGATCGGTGACAGCAGCAGCAGGAACTCGTCGCCGGAGATGCGCGACAGCATGTCCGAGTCGCGCAAGCCGCGTCCAAGGCGCTTCGACAGCTCGACCAGCAGGGCATCGCCCACCGCGTGGCCGTAATAGTCGTTGATGTGCTTGAAATTGTCGACGTCAAGAAAGGCGAGCGCAAAGCGCTCGCCGGCGCGACCCTGCGCGAGCAGGCTGGTGGCGCGATGTTCGATCACGCGCCGCGAGGGCAGGCCGGTCAGCTCGTCGAAATAGGCCGAGCGGAACAGCTGGTCCTCGAAATTCTTCTGCTCGGTGATGTCGGAGGAGGCCGAGATCAGCAGCTCGCGTCCGTCGAAGCGGACCGGACGGTGGGTGGTCAGCAGCACCTGGCGTGCGGCTCCGTCGTGGAGCGCTTCCTCGGCGACGACCGCACGGCCGGAGCTCAGAGCCTGCCGGCAGGCTTCCTGGCGGGGCGCGAGATCGCGCGAGGGGCGGCTGCCGTCCATGCCGAGCTGGGCGGCCGCGACATCGTTGACCAGGAGAAGTTCGCCTTGCGCGTCCTGCACGGTCAGGCCGGCAGGCAGCATTCTAACGATTTCCTTGAGAAATCCGAGTTCGGCTTCGCCCGCGCCGGAATATTTGTTGTCGTTCATAGAAGTCATGAATCTTGTTGTTTCAGCACGCCTTTGCAATGGCCGCGATCTTGCGCGGTTCTCTCTTAAGTTTGGTTAAGGGGTCCGGAGAATTACGGTGGTGTTTTGCGGCGATGCGACGCGCGCAGCCCATCGTCATTAACAGGGCGTCAACGCGTCCGGCGAAACCGCGAACGAAGCGCGCGAACGGCTTTCGGTTGCGCCGTGTCTAACCGTCCTTGGGGATGCGGCATTGCATGGTGCAATGAAGTCCGGTCCTGAGATAGGAGACCTCCGTCTTGCCGTCGAAGGCCGACAGCGCGGACTTCAACAGCTTGGTGCCGAAACCCGGCTCGGAGACCTTGTCGACGCTCGGGCCCTCGGTTTCATCCCAGGTCACGGTCAGACGGTCGTCGCTGACGGTCCATGACACCTGCAACAACCCGCGTGGCGCGGAGAACGCGCCATATTTGCCCGCGTTGGTGGCGAGTTCGTGAAACATCAGGGACAGTGTGACCGCAAGCTTCGGCGGCAGGAACAGCCGGTCGCCGTTCAGCGTGAAGCGGACATGGCCATAAGGGCCGAGCTCGGAGATCAGGAGGTCGCGAATGTCGCAGCCGGCCTTGTCGATCCGCGAGATCAAATCGTCGGTCGCGGCAAGCGACCGCAGTCGCGGATCGATCCGGGCCCAGATTTGCGGCTGATCGTGCAACACTTGATGCAGCACCGCATGCACCGTCGACAGCTTGTTCTTCAGCCGGTGCTGGAGCTCGTCGACCAGCAGCTTGCGATAGTCTTCCTCCTCGATCAGGCGTCTGGATATCCGGCGCTGCTCGACAAGGAGCGAGCGATAATGCTCGACGCCCCAGATGGTGAGGGCGCTGACCGCCCAATAGAGCGCCAGCAGGGCGAATCGCGCGTTATCGGCAAGGGCATCGCCAAAATTCACGACGACGCCGAGCACGCCGCCGACCAGCGCCGCGATGATGCCGATGCGGAAGCCGCCGAACGCGGCCGCAAAGAATACGGCCGGGAAATACGGCGTGAAATAGACGTCGGGCCGCACATGGGCGAGAGCCCAGCGCGCCAGCGTCGCAACCAGCAGGCAGGCGACCGCAAACGCGAGGCTCAGGCCGAGCGATGGCGGTGCCACGCCCTGCCAGCCCTTGCGGAATTCGTCGATCAGCTTCCCCATGCGCGATCCGGTGGCGATATGCGTTCGACAATCGAGCGGTCGCCAGGAATGTTACGCATGTCGCCGGCCCCAAGCAAAGCTTGCCTTGTCGGAAGCCGGCAGGAATAGTGCCTGCTGCGGCGCCAACTGTCGCGGCGCCGTCGTAGATCGGTGTCCGCCATTTGGCGTCAAGGGGTTAGAAAACAGGGACATTCCATGGGCAGGTTGGATGGCAAGGTCGCGGTGATCACGGGCGCGACGAGCGGGATCGGGTTGCGCACTGCTGAAGTCTTCGTTGCCGAAGGTGCCAAAATTGTGATCGCGGGCCGGCGCATACCGGAAGGCGAGGCGCTGGCGAAGCAGCTCGGGCCGAATTGCGTCTTCCGCCAGACGGATGTGACGGTCGAAGCGCAGATGCAGGCGCTGATCGCGCTCGCGGTGGGCAAATTCGGCCGCATCGACTGCCTGTTCAACAATGCCGGCGGCCCGGCGCAGACCGGCGGCATCGAAGGCCTCGAGGTCGAGCGCTTCGACGCGGCGATGGCGACCTTGGTGCGCAGCGTCATGCTCGGCATGAAGCACGCCGCGCCCCACATGAAGAAGCAGGGCTTTGGCAGCATCATCAACAATGGCAGCATCGCCGGCCGTCTCGCCGGCTTCTCGTCGTCGATGGTCTATGGTGCGGCCAAGGCGGCGGTGATCCACCTCACCAAATGTGTGGCGATGGAGCTCGGCGAATCCAACGTCCGCGTCAACTCGATCTCGCCCGGCGCCATCGCGACCGGCATTTTCGGCAAGGCGCTCGGGCTTTCGACCGACGCGGCGGAGAAGACGCCGGCGGTGATGCGCGAGGTCTACAAGACCGCGCAGCCGATCCCGCGTGCCGGCCTTCCCGATGACATCGCCCACGCAGCGGTGTTCCTGGCCAGCGACGAATCCAGCTTCATCAACGGCCATGACCTCGTCATCGACGGCGCGATGACCGGCGGCCGCAACTGGAGCCAGCAGCAGCAGGGCTACGTGGCCCTGCGCAAGGCGTTCGATCAGGGGGCCGGATAATTTCGTCATTGCGAGGAGCGAAGCGACGAAGCAATGACGACTGCGATGCTCACACCGCCTTCACCCGCACCCGCAATCCGTCGCGCGGTTTCGGGATCGGCCACATCTGCCAGTCCGGCTTGTAGCCGGGCTCGAGCGATACCTCGATGTTCTGCAAGAAGTGCCGCGCGAAGCATTTGGCCTGCATGTAGGCGAAGTGCAGGCCGAGGCACATATGCGCGCCGCCGCCGAACGGGACCCAGGCGAAGCGGTGGCGGTTGCGCTGGGCCTCCTCGGTGAAGCGCAGCGGATCGAAGCGATCCGGCTCCGGCCAGATGTCCTTCATGTGGTGGGTGTAGAGCGGATTGACGCCGATCGCGGTGCCGGCCGGAATCGAAAAGCCCTTGAAAGTGAAATCGCGCATGGCGCGGCGCGGCATTGAGGGCACCGGCGGCTTGATCCGCAGCGCTTCCTTGAACGCCATCTCCGACAGCGGCATCTTTTCGAGATCGTCGAAGCTGCTCGGCGCATCGGGGGCGAGCCCCAGCGCCATGACCTCCGCGCGAAGCTTGTCCTGCCAGTCGGGATTTGCCGCGAGCTCGCCGATGAACGAGGTCAGTGACGAGGTCAGCGTGTCGTGCGCCGCCATCATCAGAAAGCTCATGTGGTCGATGATGTCCTGTTCCGAGAGCAGCGCGCCGTCCTCGTGGGTTGCGCGGCAGAGCTGCGAGAACAGGTCATCACCGCCGTGATTGCCGCGTCGCAGCGGAATCTGCTCGCGGAAATAAGCGACGATGCGCTTGCGTCCCCTGACGCCGGCCGCCATCTGCGTGCCGGGCAGCGGTCGGCGGATCGGGGCGACGGCGGCGGCGACCATGTCGACGAAAGCGCGGTTGATCTCGTCGACCTCCGGCCCGATATCGGCGCCGAGAAAAGACGCGGCGGCGAGATCGAGCGTGAGCTGCTTCATCGCCGGATAAAGCTGCATCTCGCCGGGCTTTGCCTTCCACTGCGCGACGCGGGCGGCGATGCCGCGGTCGAGATCGCTCAGATACGATTTCATCGGTCCGGACTTGAATGCGACCGACAGCGCCTTGCGGTGCAGCCGGTGCTCCTCGAAATCCAGCAGCATCAATCCGCGCGGAAACAACAGGCCGAGCACCTTGTTCCAGCCATGGGTCGAGGAGAACAGCTTTTGCTGGTCGAACAGCACGAGTTCGTTGGCCTCGGGGCCAAGCAGCACGACATTGGTCTCGCCGAAGAAATGCGTGCGATAGACCAGGCCGTATTTGGCACCATTCGCCTCGATATGCCCCTTGGGGTCGGCGAGCACCTGGAAGGTCTTGCCGATGATCGGCCAGCCTTCGTCGCCGGGGATGTGGGTCAGCTCGTTGCGCTTGGGCGGAGTGAAGCCGAGCGCAGGCGCGGCCACATTCTGCATCGACATGACGATTGCTCCGGTTGGCGAGACCCGGCCAACATAGCACAATCCGTGACGAGGACTCTGCGCTACCGCTTCGCCGCTTCCTTCTGCAAATCCGGCGCATTGACGGCCGGAATCGCGACGCGGCCGGCGCCGGTCACCTTCAGCGCCTCGGCGGCCTTCTCGTTTTCCATGATCTTGGCCATCACGGCCTGTCCCGCGCGCTCGAAGATCGCGCGGTTCTCGATCACGAATTTTTGCGACTTGCGCAGGCCGTCGATGTAGCCGTTGATCTCGGGCACGACGTAGCGCGCGACAAGGTCCCAGCTCCGGCGCGTGTTCTCCGGGTTGGCCCAGTCGTGCACGAAGCCGATGACGGCACCGACTCCGCCGGAGACCTGCATCACGTTCTTGATCATCTTGACGAGGTCGTCGGGCGTGCCGATGACGGAGGCCGCGCCGTCGACGAAAGCGGTCTTGTCCACGGCCTCGTCGGGTGAGGCGAACGCAGTCAGGCCCGGCCGCTGTAGCGTGCCGACATTATATTCGTTGTGCCAGCGCATCAGCCCGGTGCCGGCCTCGCGGCGCGCCTGCTCGCGGGTCTCGGCGATGTGCCAGGTCAGCAGCACGCGCCAGTTCGCGCGATCGACTTTGGTGCCGTGCTTTTTCGCCGCGTCCTCGGCGAACTGCCATTGCTGCTGCAGCGACATCAGCCCCTGCGTCGTCATCGAACCCAGCGAGATGATACCGATGCCGTATTTGCCGGCGAGCGTCATGCCGGAGGGCGAGATCTGCGAGGCCACCACGAACGGCATTTCCTCCTGCAACGGCAGCAGCTGCAGCGCGGCGTCGTTCATGGTGAACCAGTCACTCTTCGCGGTGACGCGCTCGCCATTGAAGAGGCGGCGGATCACCCCGATCGCCTCGTCCTGGCGGTCGCGCTGCGTCATCGGATCGATGCCGAGCGTATGCGCGTCGGAGGCGAGCGCGCCGGGACCGGAGCCGAAGATGGCGCGGCCGCCGGTCATGTGGTCGAGCTGCACCATGCGCTGCGCGACGTTGTAGGGATGGTGATAGGGCAGCGACACCACGCCGGTGCCGAGCTTGATCCGCTTGGTGCGCTCGCCGGCCGCCGCCAGGAACATCTCCGGCGAGGCGATCATTTCCCAGCCGGAGGAATGATGCTCGCCGCACCAGAACTCGTCATAGCCGAGGCTATCCAACTGCTCGACCAGGTCGAGATCGCGCCGGAACTGGAGCATCGGATGCTCCCCGATCGGATGATGCGGGGCAAGGAAGGCTCCGAACTTCAGGCGCGCCATGGCGTTCTCTCCGGCTTGATTTTTTGCTTGTTTGTGGCGCGAAGCTACGTGCTGGAGACAGCGAACGCAATCGCGCGATGTCCCGCGCGGCGGAATGCAGCCATGCGTGTGTCGTCTCCCTCTCCGTGGCACGCAGACAGTGGCGGAACGCGCGGGCATCCTACCTTCGAGGTAATCGCGGCACCGCATTAGGCCTGCGATGATCGGCAACGACATCCGAAAGGTCGCGCGCCGATGCATCAAACCGTCACAAAGCAGATCGATACGTCGCGTCGCTGGTGGGTGCTGGCGATCGTCGTGGCCGCCCAGTTCATGTTCGGCGTCGATGCTTTCGTGGTCAACGTCGCCATTCCGACCATCGCGGTCGAGTTGAAGGCATCGCCTGCGCAGATCGAATCCGTCATCGCGATCTACCTGATCGCCTATGCTACGCTGGTCGTCACCGGCGGCCGGCTTGGCGACATTCACGGCACCAGGAACGTGTTCCTGGCTGGCCTGCTCGGTTTCACCCTGACGTCGCTGTGGTGCGGACTGGCGCAATCCGGTGCGGAATTGATCGTCGCGCGGCTGACACAGGGTGCTTCCGCCGCGCTGATGGTGCCGCAGGTGCTGGCGACGCTGCATCTCCTGTTCACCGACGGACAGCGCAACCGCGCCTTCGCCATCTACGGCATCGTGCTGGGACTCGCGGGTGCCGCGGGCTTTGTGCTCGGCGGTCTCCTGGTCACGATCGATCTCGCCGGCACCGGCTGGCGCTCGGTATTCTTCGTCAATGTGCCGTGCGGTCTCGTCATCGCGGCTGCGGCCTGGCGCATCATGCCCTCGGTGCCGCATCGCGCCGGCACGCGGCTCGATATCGCGGGCAGCGTCGTCCTGTTCGCCGGATTGCTCTGCATGACCGGTCCGCTGCTGCTCGGTCACGATGTCGGCTGGGCGCCGTGGCTGTGTCTGGTGATGGCGATCGGCGCCGTGATTCTCCTGGCATTCCCGAAACTGGAGCATGCGGTCGCACGCGCCGGCGGCATGCCGCTGATCGATCTCTCGCTGCTGGCAAACGCCGCTTTCCTGCGCGGCCTTGGCGCGGCATTCTTTTTCTTCTGTGCCAATCTCTCGTTCTATCTGGTCATGACGTTGTTCATGCAGCGAGGGCTGAACATCCCGCCGCTCGCGGCCGGCATGGCCTTCATTCCGCTCGCGCTCGCTTTCGTCGTGGCCTCGCGCCATAGTGGTGCACGGGCGCGCCATCGCGGCACCAGGGTCTTGATCGAAGGTTGCGCGCTTCAGATTGCGGGCCTCGCGGCGCTTGCGCTTGTCGCGTTCTCTGTCGATGCGCCGTCCGCGCTCCTGCTCGCGCTCACCATGATCGTCTTCGGCTACGGTCAGGGGCTGGTGATGGCGCCGCTGTCCGGCGCGGTGCTCTCGACGGTGAAGCCTGTGGCCGCAGGTTCTGCCTCCGGCATTTACGGCACCACGGCGCAGATCGGAAATGCGGCCGGAGTGGCCGCAATCGGCGCCGTGTTTTTTGCCGCCGAAGCCGTGCAATCAGCGCGCGCAGGATTTCTCGTCTCGCTCGCGCTGTTCGTGACATTAATCATGATCTGCGCCGCATTCCTGGCGTGGATGCGCCGCGCATCTGCACGAAGTTGAGGCATCGCGGTTAATACGTGCGGATTTCTGCAGGTTTTCCTGCGATTTAGCGCGTCATCGACAGCACACGGTCTTTTTATTTTGCGCTGCAGCAACTATTTGGTTTGGGTGGACGTTGAACGTCGCCTGCCAGGAGTTGCCGTGTCGTTAACCAGAAATGTCGATCTCTTGAGACGTCTGCCAAAGCTGGACGGATTGCGCTTCGCCGAGTTTGGCAGGAGCGCCGATGCGTCCAGTCCATTGCAAGAGGTTACGGGCTTCGGCGACAATCCCGGCAATCTGCGCCTGTTCGCGTTCGTGCCGCCGCAACTGCAGAAGCCGCGCGCGCTCGTCGTCGTGCTGCACGGCTGCGGCCAGACGGCGGCAAGCTACGACCTCGGTGCCGGATGGTCGACGCTCGCCGAGCACTACGGCTTCGCGCTGTTGATGCCCGAGCAGCAGCGCGTCAACAACAGCAACACCTGCTTCAACTGGTTCAATCCGGAAGACACGGCGCGGGACAGCGGCGAGGCGTGCTCGATTCGCGAGATGATCGCGCATATGACCGAGACGCATCGCATCGATCCCCGCCGCATCTTCATCACGGGCCTGTCGGCCGGCGGCGGCATGACGTCGGTGATGCTCGCGACCTATCCCGAAGTCTTCGCGGCCGGTGCGGTCATCGCGGGACTTCCCTACGGCATCGCGACCAATCTGCGCGAGGCGCTCGACGGCATGTTTCATTCCCCGGAGCGGCCGGCGCGCGAACTTGGCGATCTGGTGCGGCGGGCCTCGGATCATCGCGGGCCCTGGCCCAGGATCTCGGTGTGGCACGGCAGCGCCGATCGCACCGTCAACCCCGGCAATGCCAACGAGATAGTCAAGCAATGGCTCGACCTGCACGATCTGCCTGAGGCGCCGATGGCGGAAACTGACATCGACGGCTATCCGCGCCAGGCCTGGTGGAACAAGGACGGCGAGACTCTCGTCGAGTCCTACGCCATCACCGATATGGCCCACGGCACGCCGCTCGGCCTTGCCGACAACGACCAGCGCTATGGCGTGGAAGGCGCGTTCCTGATCGAGGCCGGCATCTCCTCGTCCTATCACATCGCCAAATTCTTCGGCCTCACCGGCTGGATCCCCGACGCAGCGAAGAAGGCCGAGCCGACGCCGGCCCGCTCGTCCGCGCCGCATCTGGCCCGCTCGATTCGCGCCGCTGTCGCCGAAGAGCCGGCCGAGCCGAAGCGCGAGGAGGCCCGCGGCTTCGATCTCGGCCAGATCATCACGCGCGCGCTCACCGCCGCGGGATTGATGAAATAAGTCAGGCCGTCGCGCCGATCCATTCGATCGGAGTCGCCGTCACCTCGCCGCCGGCGACCTTGCGCGTCATCTCCTGATAGGCCTTGAAGAAGTCGCGCGATTGCAGCGCCTTTTGCGCGGCTTCGTCGCTGACGCTGGCGAGATGGAAATAGCTGCCATTGTCGCGGTTCTTCAGGACGCGATAGCCGATCCGTCCTTTCAGCTCCGGATCGCCGTCGATCGCCTTGATGAAGCGGCCGACCTCCTGGTGCCAGGCCTCCGTCGTGCCGTTCTTGAATTCGTATCGGATCATGAAGTGCTTCATGTGACGCTCCCTGTTGGCGTTGTGCGTCATCATCTGCGTGCTGGATGCGATCCTGCAAGTATGGACAAAATTGATAGTATGGACTTTTTCGGCGTCGCTCCTATGCTCGGCCAAAGCGTTTTCGAGCGAAGTGGATACCGGTTCGCGTGAAGAAAACGCGTCAAAACAAAAAAGCTCGCACATGGAGGAAACGACATGGCCAGGGAAAGGACAAAGACTGTCCCCGCGCGCAACTGTCCGGTCGCGGCCTTTCAGAAGATGATCAGCGGCAAGTACAAGCTGCGCATCGTCTGGGACCTCAAGGACGGCCCGCGCCGCTATGGTGAAATCCGCAGCGGCCTGTTGCGCGGCACGGAAGGCAGCGCCGAGATCACCCCGCGCGTGCTGAGCCGCGAGTTGAAGGCGCTGACGGCGAGCGGCCTGATCGATCGCAAGGATTTCGGCGAGGTGCCGCCGAAGGTCGAGTATCGCCTCACCCGCAAGGGCAAGAGCTTTGTGCCCGTCGTGGCCGCCATCCGCGACTGGGGCGACCGCAACTTGAGCCAGCCCGCAGCGTTTGCAGACGCCGCGGAATAGGCGTTCACATCTCGCCGGTGATGAACGGGTTGGTCATCCGCTCCTGGCCGATGCTCGAGCCGGCGCCGTGGCCGCAGATGAAGCCGACATCGTCGCCGAGCGGAAGCAGCTTGGTCTTGATCGACTCGATCAGGGTCGCATGACTGCCGCCGGGCAGATCGGTGCGTCCGACCGAGCCAGCGAACAGGACGTCGCCGACATGGGCGAAGCGCAAGTCCTTGTTGAAGAACACCACGCTGCCGGGCGAGTGGCCGGGGCAATGATAGATCTCGAACTGGAGATCGCCGATCGCCACGCTGTCGCCTTCGTCGAGCCAGCGGTCCGGCTCGAAATTGCGCACCCCGCTCATGCCGAAGCGCGCGCCGCTCTCGACCACGTTGTCGAGCAGGAATTTGTCCGCGACGTGCGGGCCCTCAATCGGCACCTTCAGCGCGTCGCGCAGTTCAGCCGCGCCGCCGACATGGTCGATATGGCCGTGAGTGAGCCAGATCTTCTCCACGGTGACGCCGGTCTGCTTGATGGCGTCCAGGATCTTCGGCACGTCGCCGCCGGGATCGATCACCACGGCCTTCTTGGAAGGCTCGTCCCAGATGATGGTGCAATTCTGCTCGAACAGCGTCACGGGGACGATGATCGCGCCCGCCTTCGCGCCTGCCTGGGCTTGTGTCTCGTTTTGCTCTGTCATGGCGCCACAATGCCGATTTTTGCCATGCCGCCAAGCAAAAGATTTGCCCCCGGGCTCGGGAACAGCGGCGGACATCGTCACACGGCCGTCCCAATTCGCCTGCTGTTTTGAACCGGGGCGCTCCTTCCGCGTTCTCCCGCGCGAGAAGCAGTTTTGGATGGATTTCCCGCATGGCTCAGGGCGGCAGCAATTGGTGGCGCGACGGCATCTTCTATCAGGTCTACCCGCGCTCCTTTCAGGATTCAAACGGCGACGGGGTCGGCGATCTCGCCGGCATTTTGCAGCGGCTGCCTTATGTGAAATCGCTCGGCGTCGACGCGATCTGGCTGTCGCCAATCTTCCCCTCGCCAATGGCCGATTTCGGCTACGACATCTCCGACTACACCGGCATCGAGCCGCTGTTCGGCACGATGGCGGATTTCGATGCGCTTCTTGCCGCCGCGCATGACAACGGCCTCAAGCTGATCCTCGACCTCGTGCCGAACCACACCTCGGACCAGCACCCCTGGTTCGTCGAGAGCCGCTCCTCGCGCGACAATCCGAAACGCGATTGGTACATCTGGCGCGATCCGGGCGATGGTGGCGGCGTGCCGAACAATTGGCTGTCCGAGTTCGGCGGCAGCGCGTGGGAGTTCGACGAGACGACCGGTCAATACTACTATCACGCCTTCCTCGCCCAGCAGCCGGACCTCAACTGGCGCAATCCCGATGTCCGCGCGGCGATCTATGACGTGATGCGGTTCTGGCTGGAGAAGGGCGTCGATGGCTTTCGCGTCGACGTGATCTGGCACCTGATCAAGGACGCCGAGTTCCGCGACAACCCGCAAAATCCGCATTATGTCGAGGGCCGGCCGCCCAACGAAACGATCCTCACGCAATATTCCACCGACCAGCCGGAGGTGCACGACGTTATCGCCGAGATGCGCCGCGTCACGGATGCTTATGATGCCCGCGTCCTGATCGGCGAGATCTATCTGCCGCTGCATCGCCTGATGGCCTATTACGGCAACGATCTCACCGGCGCGCAGATGCCGTTCAATTTCGCGCTGCTCCAGACCTTCTGGAGCGCGCGCTCGATCGAGAAGATCGTCGAGGATTACGAGAAGGCGCTGCCGAAGGGCGCCTGGCCGAATTGGGTGCTCGGCAATCACGATCGCCCGCGCGTCGCAAGCCGCGTCGGGCCGGAGCAGGCCCGCGTCGCCGCCATGCTGCTGCTGACGCTGCGCGGCACGCCGACGCTCTATTACGGCGACGAGATCGGCATGCATCAGCTCGCGATCGCGCCTGAGGATGTGCGGGACCCCTTCGAGAAGAACGTGCCCGGCATCGGTGTCGGCCGCGACGGCTGTCGCACGCCGATGCAGTGGGATTCGTCCAACTTCGCCGGTTTCTCGGACGTCAGGCCATGGCTGCCGCTGCCGGAGGATCGCATCCTCAACAACGTCGTCGATGTCGAAGCCGATTCACGTTCGATCCTGACGCTCTACAAGCGCCTGATCGCGTTGCGCAAGGGCTGTCCGCCGCTGGTCGCGGGCGACTATCATCCGATCGCGGCGCAAGGCGATCTCCTGGTCTATCGCCGCGAGGCCGAGGGCAGGGCGGTGATCGTGGTGCTCAATCTCGGCCCTGAGCCGATCGTGGTCACTACCAGCGCGATCAGATTTGGCAGCGAGATTCTGCTGTCGACATTTCTGGATCGCGAGGGGGAGCGGATCGAAGGCGTGCTGGATTTGCGTGGCAACGAGGGGGTGGTGGTTACTCCGCCATCTTAGCCTTCGCCGGGACGACGCTGTGGCACCTACCCCGGATGCTTGTTGCCCCGCACCGTCTTGTCGATATCGCTCCGCTTCAACAGATAGTCCAATCCGCCGACGCGGTACCAGCGATAACCGTAAGGCTCCAGCACGACGCGGTGCTGGCCGCGCTTGTCGGCGTGGCTGTGGTCCTCCGCGAGCAGATTGATCAGGTGCTCGCCGGCCTCGCCCGGCAGCCCCGCCGAGAACGCGATCTCGCGCGGCTTCTCGTCGAGATTGTGCACGAACAGCACGGAATTGTTGCGCCAGTCGTAGCGCATGATGAACACGGCGGGATCGCGCGTCGCGATGATCGAAAAATCGCCCCAGCCGATCTCCGGCACCTCCTTGCGCATGCGGACGATGCGCTCGGTCCAGTTCAGCATCGAGTTGGGATCGCGGCGCTGCTTGGCGACGTTGACGTGCGGATAGCCGTACGGTCCTTCGTCGATGACGGGCAAGGCCGGCTTGTCGCTGGTGGTGAAGCCGCCATGCGGCTCCGTCGACCATTGCATCGGCGTGCGCGCGCAATTGCGTTCCAGCAGCGAAAGATCATCGCCCATCGCGATCTCGTCGCCATAGCGGATGACCGGCGTTCCCGGCAGTGTGCACATCAGGCTGTAGGCGAGCTCGAGCCGCCGGCGGTCGCCGCCCAGCATCGGTGCCAGCCGACGGCGAATGCCGCGGTCGTAGAGCTGCATGTCCTTGTCAGGACCGAAGCTTTTGAACACGGTGTCGCGCTGCGCCTTGGTCAATCGCCCGAGATCGAGCTCGTCGTGATTGCGCAGAAACAGGCCCCATTGCGCCGAGGCCGGCCGCGGCTTGGTCGCCTTCAGCGCTTTCCCCAGCGGCCGGGAATCGGACGAAGCCAGCGCATAGAACAAATGCTGGTTGACCTGGAAATTGAACATCATATGCATGCGGTCGGCATCGCGGCCGAAATATTCCATGTCCGTCTTTGGCAGCACGTTGGCCTCGGCGAGGATGATCGCATCGCCCTGCCGCCATTGCAGGAATTCACGAAACGTCCGCAGCATGTCGTACTGCTCGGCCGGCTTTTTCACCTTGGCGCCTTTGGTCGAGATGACGAAAGGCACGGCATCCATGCGGAAGCCTGAGACGCCGAGTTGGATCCAGAAGCCCATGATCTTCAAAATCTCGGCCTGCACGTGCGGGTTCGAGGTGTTGAGATCGGGCTGGAAATCGTAGAAGCGGTGGAAGTACCAGGCGCCGGCTTCCTTGTCGCGCGTCCAGGTCGATTTCTGAACGCCGGGAAACACCATGCCCTGATTGGCGTTGGCCGGCTTCTTGTCGGACCAGACATACCAGTCGCGGTAGGGCGAATTCCTGTCGCTCCGCGCCGCCTTGAACCAGGGATGCTGGTCGGAGGTGTGGTTCACGACGAGATCGATGATGACGCGAATGCCGCGCTGCTTGCAGCCATGGGTGAACTCGACGAAATCGCCGAGCGTGCCGTAGCGGGCATCGACACTGTAATAATCCGCGACATCGTAGCCGTCGTCGCGGCCGGGCGAGGTCTGGAACGGCATCAGCCAGATCGTGGTGATGCCGAGGCCGTGCAGATAATCGAGCCGGCGCAACAGGCCCTTGAAATCGCCGATGCCGTCGCCGTTGGCGTCCATATAGGTGCCGACGGACAGGCAATAGATGATGGCGTTCTTGTACCAGAGATCGTCGATCATGCGCGCGCAGCCTCGGTGGTTCCGCCGAGGTGCGGCGGCTGCGTGATAAGTGCGTAGGGGAGGGGAGGTTCCGCGCTACACAGGGTCGTCCCGGCCTAGTGCGCAATTGCGCACGGGGGGCGGGACCCATACCGCGTGATCTATCGATTGGGTTGGCAGAAGTACGAACGACGAATCTTAGCCTAACGCCGCCCTGTGGCTATGGGTCCCGGCCTACGCCGGGACGACAGTGATGACGGAATCGGCTATCCTCCCCCCATGGACAACACCGCCCGCATTGCCATCGTGCCGCCACCGGACCGCCGTCAATCAGAGACGGCGCTGGCGATCGCGCGCGGCACGGCGCGGTTGTTGCGCTCGCTCGGCTTCACCTGCATCAGCGAATTGCCGCTGCCCTCGGGGCGGCGCGCCGATCTCGTCGCGCTGAACGAGCGTGGCGAGATCTGGATCGTCGAGATCAAATCCTCGGTGGAGGATTTGCGCGCCGATCAGAAATGGCACGAATACCGGGCGCATTGCGACCGGCTGTTCTTCGCCTTCACGCAGGACCTGCCTTGCGAGATCTTTCCGCAAGATACCGGCCTGATCATCGCGGACGCCTATGGCGCGCACCTGCAGTGTGAAGCGCCCGAACACAAGCTCGCTGCGGCCACGCGCAAGCAGATGACGGTGCGGTTCGCGATGGCGGCGGCATTGCGGATCAACCGGCTGGTCGATCCGCAGGGGCATGCGGAGTTTTGGGAGTAGGCCTTCGTCCGGATGTCTTCCCCAGGCCACATGTCTGGAAGAGGTACCCGGTAAAATTTGAGAAATTTCGGGACGATTTCGCTCAGACTGGAAACATTAGCGGTCGTTGGCGCCGAACTCTTGTTCGGCAACATGAAGATCAAGCAGCGACGTGGATGCTTCGTTCTTTCATGAGCGGCAGCGGACGTGACGGGCCGCACATACTTCAGACGTACGGCACGGTATCGCTTGTTCCGCAACTAACCAGCCACAAGGAAACGTGCCATGAAAACCTTCCGCACCGCTCTCTTAACCTTTGCCGCACTAGCCGGACTGACGTCGTTCGTGACCTCGACGCAGTCTTCCTATGCTGGCGGACTCGGCCTCGATTGGCTTTCCAACAAGCCCTACGTAGAGTGTCTTAAGAACGTCCGAATGCTCGCCGACGTTGGTAGCATTCTGAAAGGGCCCGCGGACCGAGAGGCGAGTTACGAGCGGGGCCGCCACCAATGCAACCAGCGCTACTATGGTCATGAATAGACCGCCCGCGCTTCCGCCGAACTGCGATGCTGCCAGATTCAGCTCGTAGTCTCGGTCCAGTCACAACGTGCAAAAGCGACGTTGCGGGCTGCTCCGGCAAATGGCTGTCCCGCGTCACCGTCTTAGCCTCGGGGCCGACATCTGCGCGCCATGAGTAAAACGCCAAGGATTACCGCGGCGCGCGCTTGGCCAGAATCCGCTGCAACGTACGCCGGTGCATGTTGAGCCTGCGCGCCGTCTCCGAGACGTTGCGGTTGCACATCTCGTAGATGCGCTGGATGTGTTCCCAGCGCACGCGGTCGGCCGACATCGGGTTCGCCGGCAATTCGGACTTGTCCGAGCCGGTCGACAGCAGCGCCGCGACGACGTCGTCGGCGTCCGCGGGCTTCGAGAGATAATCGACCGCACCCATCTTCACCGCGGTGACGGCGGTGGCGATGTTGCCATAGCCGGTCAGCACGATCGCGCGGGCGTCGGGGCGCTTCTTCTTTAGCGCCGAGACCACGTCGAGACCGTTGCCGTCACCGAGCCGGAGATCGACCACGGCGAATGCCGGCGCCGCCTTGCCGATCTGCGCCAGACCGTCCGAGACGGTGTCGCATGACGTCACCGCAAAACCGCGCGTTTCCATGGCGCGCGACAGCCGCTCCAGAAACGGCTTGTCGTCCTCCACGATCAGGAGCGAGCGGTCGGTCTGTTCGTTCAGTTCGGCGATGGCGTTCAAGGTTTCGTCCTCTCTCCAGCGCTTCTACATATGGCGGCGCAATCGGGCGGTGCCAAGGGCGCCAATAGTCGATCGGCCCCGTTGTGCGACGCAAGGTCGCGGCCTATCCTATTGTTTCTTCGAAGGTCTCGATAGCCTCAAAACGCTCTCTCGGCCACGTGATCTGGACCACTGCGCCATGGTCAGGAAAGGTCCGGTTGGTGAACGAGACCTTGGCGCCGGTGCGCTCCAGCAAGGTGCGCGCGATGAACACGCCGAGCCCGAGGCCGCCGCCTTCGTCCTGGCTGCGCCGCCGCGACAAATAGGGCTCGCCGATCCGGTTCAGGATGTCAGGCGGAATACCGGGACCATCGTCGGAAATCACGAGCTCGATCGTGTCCTTGTTCCACCACGCATTCACCTCGACGGTGGTGCGGGCGAAATCGACCGCGTTCTCGACGATGTTGCCGACCCCGTAGAGGATCGCCGGATTGCGCGAGCCGACCGGCTCGGCCACGATGGCGACGGCGATGCGCACCTTGATATCCACGCCGAAATCGCGGTGCGGCGCCACCACCTCCTCGATCAGCTCCGAGAGCTTCATGCGGTCGAACGGCGCCCCGGTGGAGGAGAGCTGGGTGATCTTGCTCAATATGTCGCGGCAACGCTGCGTCTGCTCGCGCAGGGTCTTCAGGTCAGCGGCAAAGTTCGGCTCCTTCACCGTCTTCTCCAGCTCGCGCGAGATCAGGAAGATCGTCGCGAGCGGCGTGCCGAGTTCGTGCGCTGCGGCCGCGGCCAGGCCGTCGAGCTGGGTCAGATGCTGCTCGCGCGTCAGCACCAGCTCGGTCGCGGCCAGCGCGTCGGCGAGCTTGCGCGCCTCTTCGGTGACCTGGAACGAGTAGAGGCTGGTGACCCCGATCGCGAGCGCGATCGAGAGCCAGACGCCGACGAGATAGATCGGCGGCAGCACCAGCGGATCGTCGGAATCCCAGGGCAGCGGCAGATGGAAAAAGAACAGCACCGAGGCGCAGGCGACAGCCAGCACGCCGAGGCCGAAGGTGAAGCGGGCCGGCAGCGCGGTCGCCGAGATCAGCACGGGCGCGAGGAACAGGAACGAGAACGGGTTCTGGAGTCCACCGGTGAAGAACAGGAGACCCGCCAGCTCCACGATATTGAGCGCGAGCAGTCCGGCCGCCTGCATCGGCTCCAGCCGCTGCAGCGGATTGGACACGGTCTGGAGCCCCAGATTGAGCGCTGCCGACAGCGCGATGATGCTGACGCAGGGGACGATCTCGACGTTGAATTCCAGCCCCTGCGCCACGATGAAGATCGCGGCGAGCTGGCCCAGCACCGCGAGCCAGCGCAGGCGCAGGATGGTATCCAGGCGGATATGCCGCTGCACGGGGCGAAAGTCGGAAGCGGCAAGTTCGGTCATTTCGGCCAATGGGGCGGTGCCTTCTCGATCACAAGCGCGCGGCTCACGGAACCACCGGATTACAAGCCTTGCGCTCTCCGCTGCAATAGCAGAAGAACGCCCAGCATGACTGAGAATGACAAGGCTTCAAGCTGGCCGACTGTCGCGGATCGCAGCCTCTCCGCGGCAATCGCGGTCGATCACCTCGTCAAGGTGTACAAGCAGACCCGCGCTGTCGACGACATCTCCTTTTCGCTTCCGCGTGGCAGCATCACCGGGCTGCTTGGCGGCAACGGCGCCGGCAAGACCACGACAATCGCGACGATCATGGGCCTGGTGCTACCGACCTCGGGCCGCGTGCAGGTGCTCGGGCATCGAATGCCGGAGGACAGCGCCTCCGTGCTGGGGCGGATGAATTTCGAGAGCCCCTATGTCGACATGCCCATGCGGCTCACGGTGCGTCAGAACCTCACCGTGTTCGGCAAGCTCTATGCGGTGAAGAACCTCTCCGACCGCATTGCTGAGCTGGCCTGCGACCTCGATCTCACCGAGTTCATCGACCGCGCCAACGGCAAGCTCTCCGCAGGACAAAAGACGCGCGTTGCGCTTGCCAAGGCGCTGATCAACCAGCCCGAGCTTCTGTTGCTGGACGAACCGACCGCCTCGCTCGATCCCGACACCGCCGACTGGGTCCGGGGTCATCTGGAGCGTTATCGCAAGGCGAACAACGCCACCATCCTGCTGGCCTCGCACAACATGCTCGAGGTCGAGCGGCTCTGCGACCGCGTCATCATCATGAAGCGCGGCCGGATCGAGGACGACGATACGCCCGAAGCCATCATGGCACGCTACAACCGCACCACGCTGGAAGAGGTGTTTCTGGACGTCGCGCGCGGCCGGGTGAACGGTGCGCAGGAGGCGGTGCGATGAGTGAGGTCTCCCTCCATCGCGGCATCTCGCTCCATCGCATCGGCGCGATGATCCTGCGCTATTGGTACCTCTTGCTGTCGTCCTGGCCGCGGCTGCTCGAGCTGCTCTACTGGCCGGCGCTGCAGGTCATCACCTGGGGCTTTCTTCAGCTCTATATCGCGCAGAATGCAAATTTCTTCGCGCGCGCCGGCGGCACCCTGATCGGCGCCGTCATCCTCTGGGACATCCTGTTTCGCGGGCAGCTCGGCTTTTCGATCTCGTTTCTGGAAGAGATGTGGGCGCGCAACCTCGGCAATCTCATGATGAGCCCGTTGAAGCCGATCGAATTCCTGCTGTCGCTGATGATCATGAGCCTGATCAGGCTCGCGATCGGCGTCATTCCGATGACGCTGCTCGCGCTGTTCCTGTTCCACTTCAATGTTTATGCGCTCGGCGTGCCGCTGATCGCGTTCTTCTGCAATCTGATCTTCACGAGCTGGTCGGTCGGCATCTTCGTCTCCGGCCTGGTGCTGCGAAACGGCCTCGGCGCCGAGAGCATCGTCTGGACCTTGATGTTCGGAATCATGCCGCTCGCCTGCGTCTACTATCCCGTCAGCGTGCTGCCAGTCTGGTTGCAATATATCGCCTGGACGCTGCCGCCGACCTATGTGTTCGAAGGGATGCGGGCGCTGTTGATCGAAAACACCTTCAGGACCGATCTGATGCTGAGCGCGTTGGCCATCAACGCGGTGCTGTTGGTTGCATCTTTTGGGGCATTCCTTGCCCTTTTGCGCAGCGCCCGGATGCAGGGCTCGCTGCTATCAGGCGGCGAATAACGTCACTTTCTCGTGGATTCAGCCCGGTTTGGGCACCTGGGCCACGTAGATGTACGGAACCATGCATTGACGCAATATTACGCATTCGGCAGTATGCTGCGATGCGAAGAGGAATATAGCGATGCCGATTGGTGAGTTTGGCGGCGCGCCGCCCCTGGTGGCCGAAGGCAGTCCGGTCCTGACGACGCCGATGTACTGGATGTACGAGATGGGGCAAGCCTCTCTCAATCCGGCGCGTGCGATCACGGACGCAACCAAGCTGCTGTTTCAAAATCCCCTCAATCCATGGGCACGCACCGAGGTCGGCAAGTCGGTTGCCGCGGCCTGCGAGTTATTCGAACGCACCACGCGGCGTTACGGCAAACCGGAATGGGGCCTCAACGACACCGAAGTCAACGGCATCCGCGTCCCCGTCGAGGTCCGCTCGGTCTGGGAAAAGCCGTTCTGCCGCCTGCTCTACTTCGATCGCAAATTCACCCGTCCGCTGCGCAGTCCGCAGCCGCGCGTGCTGATCGTCGCGCCGATGTCCGGCCATTACGCGACGCTGCTGCGCGGTACGGTCGAGGCTTTCCTGCCTGCGCATGAGGTCTACATCACCGATTGGGCCGATGCCCGCATGGTGCCGCTCAGCGACGGCCGCTTCGATCTCGACGACTACATCGACTACGTCATCGAGATGCTGCATGTCCTCGGCGGCAACACCCATGTGCTGGCGGTGTGCCAGCCCTCGGTTCCCGTCGTCGCGGCCGTTTCGATCATGGAAGCGCTGCGTGATCCCTTCGTGCCGACCTCGATGACGCTGATGGGTGGCCCGATCGACACCCGGCGTAATCCGACCGCGGTGAACAACCTCGCCCAGGAGCGCGGCATCGACTGGTTCCGCAACCACGTCATCACCAAGGTGCCGTTCCCGCATCCGGGCATGATGCGCGACGTCTATCCGGGCTTCCTGCAGCTCAACGGCTTCATCAGCATGAATCTCGATCGGCATATGGATGCCCACAAGCAGCTGTTCGCCAATCTGGTGAAGGGCGACGGCGACCTCGTCGACAAGCATCGCGACTTCTACGACGAATATCTCGCGGTGATGGATCTCTCGGCCGAGTATTACCTGCAGACGGTCGACACCGTGTTCGTGAAGCATTCGCTGCCGAAGGGCGAGATGACCCATCGCGGAACACGCGTCGATCCCTCCAAGGTCACGCGCGTCGCGTTGATGACGGTCGAAGGCGAGAACGACGACATCTCCGGCATCGGTCAGACCGAAGCAACGCACACATTGTGCAGCTCGATTCCCGATCACCGCCGCGTTCATTACGTCCAGAAGGGCGTCGGACATTACGGCGTGTTCAATGGCTCGCGCTTCAAATCGGAAATCGTGCCACGCATCCACGACTTCATGGTCTCGGCGGCGAATCCGAGCTCATTGCAGGCGCTCGCAGCCGAATAATCGCGTTTTTCGGCTTTCCCGCTGAGAATCGACGCCCTGTCGGAGGCTCCGACAGGGGCAAGCTCCCGCCAGATTCGCGGTATTCAGGTAGCTTTGTAGGAGTGAGTCCAACCTCACCCTTTGGGGGTGCCGCATGCGCCGAACGGGGGCGAAAAAAGCCGGTTCCAACCCCAGTCTGTAGGGTCTCCCGGACGCCAGACCCCTGTATATTGGGCAAATGATTTGTTTTTGCGCCGAGCGCTTTCCCTGGCGGCGGTTATGGCAGAATCCGGGCGCTCTCCTGCCCCCCGGACTGACAGACATGGCCACTCGCGCACTCCTCTATCGCCGGCCCCACGAGCCGAAGACCCTCCTGATCACCCATGGATCGCAATATTTTGCGATTCGACTGCGCCGGCATCGCCGCGCGCGCCGTTACACGCTCAGAATTCATCCGAGCGATCGCGAAGCCATCCTCACCATGCCGCCGCGCGGCACGCTCGCCGAAGCAAAAGACTTCGCGCAGCGCCACGGCGCGTGGATCGCGGCACGTCTCGGCCGTTTGCCGAAGGCCGCACCGTTCCAGCCTGGCACAGTAATACCGCTTCGCGGTGTTTCTCATCGCATCGTTCATCGCGCCGGCACCCGCGGTACGGTGTGGACGGAAGTGCGCGATAGCGGGGAACGCATTCTCTGCGTCGCCGGCGGCGTCGAACATGCGGACCGTCGCGTCAGCGACTTCCTCAAGCGCGAGGCGCGCCGCGATCTTCAGCGTGCCGCGGAATCCTATGCCGCCGAGCTCGGCGTCAAGGTGAAGCGGCTCTCGATCCGCGATCAATCCAGCCGCTGGGGCTCCTGCACCTCGGCCGGCTCGTTGTCGTTCTCCTGGCGCCTGATCCTCGCGCCGCCCTATGTGCTCGACTATCTCGCCGCGCACGAGGTCGCCCATCTCGTCGAGATGAACCACTCGGCGCGATTCTGGCGCGTCTGCGGCAAGGTCTGCCCGTCGATGGAGCGCGCCAAGAAGTGGCTCGATACATACGGCAACGATTTGCACCGGTACGGGGTCGAGGATTAAGGCTCGTTGATGCCTCATGTGACGCTGTCATCGCCCGCGAAAGCGGGCGATCCAGTATTCCAGAGGCGGCTGTGATTGAACCGAGAAGCCGCGGCGTACTGGATTCCCCGCCTCCGCGGGGAATGACAGCCGCGCGCGCGATTCAAGCGTCTGTGCTGCCCGCACAAGCCATTGATTTCGTTATCCTCGGCTACTGTGCATGGGGTTGTTTTCGCGTTTTTTTGTTTTGAGGTCACCAAGACCTCAGGTCGGCGCTAGCGATTTCCGCCGAACAGCCGGTCCATCAACCAGCCGTCGAGCCCTGCGGCTGCCTCGGGCCGCGCATTGGCGCGCGTGGGGGGCGGGCGATAGCCGCCGTTGCTGGCCGGTGCGGGTCCGGGCGCGGTCGCTGTTGGCGGCGACACTTGCGACGTCGCCTGCGCCAGGTTCGACAGGCCCCAGCCACCTTGCGAGCTCGGCAGCGCTGCCACCGGCACGCCCTCGTGCGCCGTCTTCATGAAGCGCGACCAGACTTCGACCGGCAGGCCGCCGCCGGTTGCTTTCTTGGTCGGCGAGTTGTCGTCATTGCCGAGCCACACGCCGGTGACGAGGTTGGCGGTGTAGCCGATGAACCAGGCGTCGCGGTAGTCTTGGCTGGTGCCGGTCTTGCCGGCCGCCGGCCAGCCCGGGATCTCCGCTTTCTTGGCGGTGCCGCTGATCAGCGTTTCCCGCATCATCGCGTTCATCATGCCGACATAGCGCGGGTCGACCACCTGATTGTGCTCGTCCGCCTGGCGCATGTAGAGCAGCTTGCCACCGAGCGTCCTGATCCGCGTGACGACATGCGGCGTCGCCGTGAAGCCGCCATTAGCAAAGGATGCATAGGCGCCGACCAGCTCGACCATCGAGACTTCGGAGGTGCCGAGCGCGATCGAGGCGTTGGGCTCGAGCTTCGAGGAGATGCCGAGCCGGTGCGCGGTGCGCACCACGTTCTTCGGGCCGACCTCGAGGCCGAGCCGGATGGCGACCGTGTTGAGCGACATCGCGAGCGCCTGGGTCAGCGTTACCGCGCCGAAATATTCGTGGGTGTAGTTCTCGGGTCTCCAGCCCTTGACCTCGATCGGCGCGTCCTGCCGGAGGGTGTCGGGCGTGAGCCCCTGCTCCAGCGCGGTCAGGTACACGAACGGCTTGAACGAGGAGCCGGGCTGGCGCCTGGCGGTGACCGCGCGGTTGTACTGGCTCTCGGAATAGTTCCGCCCGCCGACCATGGCGCGCACTGCGCCGTCAGGCGTCATCGCCACCAGCGCGCCCTGGCTGACGTTGAACTTCACGCTCTTGGCTGCGAGCTCGTCGATGATGGCGGCTTCCGCCACGCTCTGGAGCTTCGGATCGATCGTGGTCTCGACCTTGATGCTCTCGTCGATCTGGCCGACCAGATCGTCCAGCACCTCGCCGATCCAGTCGGCGACGTAGTTGATCGTGCCGGCGCCGACCGGCTTCACATTGTAGGAGGGTTGGCCGATCGAGGCCTGCGCCTGCGCCTCAGTGATGAATTTGGCATCGGCCATCGCCGTGAGCACGATTTTCGCGCGTGCTTCCGCGCCCTCGGGGTTGCGGTTCGGCGCCAGCCGCGAAGGCGACTTGACGAGGCCGGCCAGCATCGCTGCTTCCGCGACGGTGACGTTCTTGGCCGACTTGCCGAAATAGCGTTGCGCGGCGGCCTCGACGCCATAGGCGCCGGAGCCGAAATAGACGCGGTTGAGATAGAGCTCCAAGATCTCGTTCTTGGAATGTTTGCGCTCCAACCAGATCGCGAGCTCCGCTTCCTGCAGCTTGCGCGCCATGGTGCGCTCCTGGGTCAGGAACAGGTTTTTCGCCAGTTGCTGCGTCAGCGTCGAGCCGCCCTGCGACACGCCGCGATGGAGCACGTTGGTGACGAGCGCGCGCAGGATGCCGACGGGATCAATGCCGAAATGCGAATAGAAGCGGCGGTCTTCGATGGCGATGAACGCCTTGGGCAGATATTGCGGCAGATCCTTCAGCGAGACGTTGGCGCCGGCCATCTCGCCGCGCTGTGCCAGCATGCTGCCGTCGATGCCGACGATCTGGATCGTCGGTGGCCGCTTGGGGATTTCCAGCGACTGGATCGGCGGCAGATGAGCGCCGACATAGATCACGACGCCGATCACGGCGATCGCGCCCCACAGGCCCAGCACCGCGCCCCAATAGACTAGGCGGCCAAGGCTTGCGCCGATGCGTGACTTGGATCGGCGCTTGGCACTGCCGCGGCCGGCCGGCGCCTTCCGCTCGCGCGGCGGCTCGTCGCCGGCATCCTCGCTCTTGCGCTTGGCGGATGATTTCGTTGATTTCTTCGGCTTGTCATCGCCGCCAGGAATCCGGTCGGCGGCGGTCAGGCGCAGATCGGCGAGTGCTGCAGGCAAGCCGAACAGCGGCTCCTTGCGCCCACCCTTTTTCTTTCCCAACCCCATACGCAAACGCCCGGTCAGCCCGCCCCGCCGCACGCTAGCGGTCGCTGTTTAAGGCCCGGTTACCCAGAGCTTAACGTGTGATTAGGAGGTGCGGCATTCGATGGCCGCAGTTCCGCTGGGAGGTCGGCAGAGCTAGGATCGCCGGCATAAAACAAGAGGAAACTCAGATGGGCCACATCGATCCGACCAAGGAGATTTTCGCGCAGTTCCGGGACAACGACCGTCCCGGCCCGATCCACATGCTCAACCTGGTGCGCTTGCGCAAGGAAGCGGCCTATCCGGATGGCCGCAAGGCGAGCGGCGCGGAAGCCTATGCGGCCTATGGCCACGAGAGCGGCCCGGTGTTCGAACGCCTCGGCGGCGGCATCGTGTGGCAGGGCAAATTCGAGCTGACGCTGATCGGCCCGGAGACCGAGCGCTGGGACCACTGTTTCATCGCCGAATACCCAAGCGTCGCCGCCTTCGTCGAGATGATCCGCGATCCCGTCTATCGCGAAGCGGTGAAGCACAGGCAGGCCGCGGTGGAGGATTCACGGCTCATTCGGCACGCGGTGCTGCCGGTCGGAAAGAACTTTGGCGAGGTGCCGGATTGATTTGCCGTCATGGCCGGGCTTGACCCGGCCATCCACGCCTTCCTTTGCTGCCGCAAGAGCGTGGATGCCCGGGACAAGCCCGGGCATGACGACGTTGAGGCAGTTGCTTACGAGAACTAACCCGCCGGACTCGCATCCTCAATGATCGGGCCGAACAGCTCCCAGCGTTCGCCGTTGAACTTCATCATCTGAAGCTGCTTGTTGACCCGGTAGTCGGTCGGTGAGGTGTTGGCCTTGATGCCGGGCAGCGCGGTGTCGCTGGTCACGTCCTTCAGCGACGCGGCCTGCTTCATCACGTTCTCGCGCGTCAGGTCGTCGCCGCACTGCTTCAGCACATGGACCAGCAGCTGCGCCGTGCTGTAGCCGTAGGTGTTGAAGTTCGAATCCTTGTCGCCATCTGGATAATACTTGGCCATGAAGTCGAAATACCTCTTAAGGCCGGCATCGTCCTTCCAGGTCGGATCGAGCGGTTCCTTGCCGTAATTGACGCTAATCAGGCCCTTGGCGGCGTCGAGGCCAGCCGGCTTCAGCACCGCGCCGACCGAGGTGGCGTTGATGTCGACGATCTGCACCGGATGCCAGCCCATCTCGGCGATCTTCTTGATCGCCTGCGCCGCCTGCTTCGGCGTGGTGGCGCTGAAGAACAAATCGGCGCCGGCGTCCTTGATCTTGAGGATCTGCGAATCGACAGTCGGATCGGAGACTTCGTAGGAAGCTTCAGTCACGATCATCTTGGCAGCCTTGTCGCCGAGGCCGGCCTTGATGCCGTTCAGATAGTCCTTGCCGAGGTCGTCGTTCTGATAGAGCACGCCGATCTTGGCGTTCGGATGCTCCTTCAGTATGTACTGTCCGTAGATGCGGCCTTCGACGAAGTAGTTGGGGTTGAAGCCCATCGTCCACGGAAAGTTCTTCGGATCCGTGAACCTCGAGGCTCCGGTCGCCGCGAACAGTTGCGGCACCTTCTTCGAATTGAGATATTTCTGCACGGCTGCGTTCACCGGCGTGCCGATGATCTGGAACGTCAGCAGAACCTCGTCGCTTTCGACCAGCTTGCGAATCTGCTCCACGGCTTTCGGCGGCGAGTAGGCGTCGTCATACTGGATCAGATTGATCTTGCGGCCGTTGACGCCGCCCTGGTCGTTGATCATCTTGAAATAGGCGGCCTGGGTCTTGCCGATCGACGAATAGGCCGACGCCGGTCCAGAAAACGGCATCGTCTGGCCGACTTTGATCTCGGTATCGCTGGCGCCCGGATCATATTTCTTCTGGGCATTGGCCGCCGAGACCGACAGCGCCAGGGTCAGCGCCGTTGCCGTGGCCAGATGCAGAATTCCATTCCTCATTCGCATTTCCTCATTGTTTATTGCCGGTGATCAATCGGGTGCGCTCATGCGCACGGGGCGTCACCGCTGAGGTCGAGTGTGAATGAGGCATTGCTGCAACGCAAGGTGGGCGTGCACCCGCAGTTCGTAGGATACGCAACGTCTCAGCAAGTTCGTTAAGGTGGGCACGGCCCCGGCGGATGCGCGAAGTGCAGTCCGCCGGGCGTAGCCCACCCTATGAAATCTCCGAGAGACTAACCCGCTGGACCCGCATCCTCCATGATCGGGCCGAACAGCTCCCAGCGTTCGCCGTTGAACTTCATCATCTGCATCTGCTTGTTGACGCGGTAGTCGTTCGGCCCGGTGTTGATCTTGATGCCGGGCAGCGCGAAGCTCGGAGTGAAGTCCTTGATATTGGCGACCTGCTTCATCACGTTCTCACGCGACAGGTCGTCGCCGCACTGTTTCAGAACTTGCGTCAGCAATTCGGCGACGGAATAAGCATAGGTGTTGACGGTGTTGAGCTTGTCGCCTTCGGGGAAATACTTGTCCATGAAGGCGAAGAACGCTTTCACGCCCGGATCGTCCTTCCACTGCGGATCGCCGGGCTCCTTGCCGTATTGGGTCGATATGATGCCCTTGGAGATATCGAGGCCGGCCGGCTTCAGCGTCGCCGAGATCGGGCTCGCGTTGATGTCGAGAATGTGCACCGGCGTCCAGCCGAGCTCGGCGACTTTCTTGATCGCCTGCGCCGCGAACTTGGGTGTCGAGGCATCATAGAAAAGATCGGCGCCCAACGACTTCAGCTTGACCACCTGAGAGTCCACCGTGGGATCGGTGACCTCGTAGGAGACTTCGCCGACAATCATGCCGGCGGCCTTGTCACCGAGACCGCTCTTGAGGCCGGCGAGATAGTCTCGGCCCATGTCGTCGTTCTGATAGAGCACGCCGATCTTGGCGTTCGGATGCTCTTTGAGGATGTACTTGGCGTAGATGCGCCCCTCGGACACGTAGTTGGGATTGTAGGCGATGGTCCATGGATAGTTCTGCGGATCGTTGAAGCGCGCGGCGCCGGTCGAGGCCAGCAGTTGCGGGATCTTCTTGCCATTGAGATACTTTTGCACGGCGGCGTTCGCGGCCGTGCCGATGATCTGGAAGGTGAACAGCACCTCGTCGCCTTCGACGAGCTTGCGCACCTGCTCGACCGTCTTCGGCGGCGAATAGGCATCGTCATACTGGATCAGATTGATCTTGCGGCCGTTGATGCCGCCCTGATCGTTGATCATCTTGAAATAGGCGGCCTGGGTCTTGCCGATATTGGCGTAGACGGAATAGGGCCCGGAGAACGGCACGGTCTGGCCGATCTTGATCTCGGTGTCGCTCGCGCCGGTGTCGTATTTCTTCTGGGCGAGAGCTTGGTTGGCGGAGAACGCGAAGGCGAGCGCCGCCGTGGCAGTGATGAAGGCTCTGCGATTGCTCATGTGGGGTTGTTCCTCCTGACGGAATTTCCGACCGACGGTCTTGTCCCGTTGATTGCCAACGGTCGCCATCGCTGTCGGAGATTGTGGAGGAACGGCAGGCGACGCGCAAGGATCGCGGCGCCGCGCTATGGCGTCTCAGGCCAGGAACAGCGCTAACAGCGCGAGCGCCGCCGGCAGCGCCTGCACCATCAGGATGCGCGTGCTGACGGTCGCTGCGCCATAAGCGCCGGCCACGATCACGCAGAGCAGGAAGAATGCCTTGATCTGGAACGCGAAGGCCGGATTGCCGTGCACCAGCCCCCAGACCAGGCCGGCGGACAGAAAGCCGTTATAGAGCCCCTGGTTGGCCGCCAGCACCTTTGTGGTCGCTGCCTTCTCCGGCGTGTTGCGGAAAACCTTCAAGCCCTGCGGCTTGTCCCAGAGAAACATCTCCAGGAGCAGGAAGTAAGCGTGCAGTGCGGCGACCAGCGCCACCAGGATATTCGCGATCCAGAACAAGTTGAGCTCCCCCGGCGTCAGCTTTCGGGTGGACGCTAGCACGGCCGGCGTGGCAATTGCGATGGCGTGTTTCGATGCCATGGTGCCGCAATGCCCGCGCGACCGACCAAATCACCTGTAAGCTTCGGCCTCGATCGGCTGGCGACCCCGATTGGGATTGCGCTGCTGGTCACCGACGCTGCGGGCACCTTGCGCGCGCTCGACTGGGCCGATTACGAGCACCGCATGCGCGAGCTCTTGCGCCTGCATTACGGTGTGGTGGAGTTGCGTGACCAGCCCGCGCCCGCAGCCATGCGGACTGCGCTGTCGGATTATTTCGACGGCGATCTCGGCCAGCTCTCAGGCATCGCCTGGCGCATCGCCGGCACGCCGTTCCAGCAGAAGGTCTGGAATGCGTTGGCGCAAATTCCTGCCGGCACCACGATGAGTTACGGCGCGCTCGCCGCCAGGATCGACATGCCCAAGGCCATTCGCGCCGTCGGCCATGCCAACGGCTCCAATCCGATCAGTGTGGTGCTGCCGTGCCACCGTCTGATCGGCGCCGATGGTTCTCTGGTGAAGTACGGCGGCGGCCTCGAGCGCAAGCGCTGGCTGCTGCGGCACGAAGGCGTGGCGGTCTAAGCCGGTTCGACAACGCGTTGAACGATTGGCGGCGACCGGCGGCGGGTCGTCAAGCGAACCTTCGGCCGCTCTCCTCTACTGTGACCGCATCCGTCAGGCGTTCGACGTCATCACTTTCTGCACGATCTTCCAGGTCCCGTTCACCTTCAGGCAAGACAACAGGTCCGTGAAGCGACGCGGCGGAATGTGCAATTTCACCTTCAAAAGCGCGAGCTCTCCTTCAACATCCGTTGACAGGATCTGATCATCGCGCTCGAAGCCCTGTTGCTTTGGAGCTTCCATGTTGCGGACCGCTGCCAGCCAGGTCGCAATCGGCGTCACGCCCACGTTGCCGTCCTCCGCGACCTTCGTCACGGAACTCAAGGGATGAAATATGGATGCAAATTTCTCGGCATCCATTTCATAGGCAGCATCGAAATAGGTCTGCGCAAGGGAGCGCAAGGCGGAAATGTCCGTATCCATTGTCATCCTCAAAGTTGGTACACCGAAATCGTTCATGCGGCCGGGCGAGCTGTGCCGAGCGTCAACCTGCCACCACATGCAGGAAAGCACTGCACGGCGCTTTCTTGCTCGCGCAAGCCTACGGCGTCGTGGCTTATGAGACTAGACGTCTTGCACGGCACGGTCTTATGACCGATATTCATCATTGATGACCAACGAAATGAACGAACTCGCGACGTTTGCCGTCGTGGCCAGTGAACGAAGCTTTACGCGCGCTGCGATAAAGCTGGGTGTGTCTCAGTCTGCCTTGAGCTACACGATCCGGAGGCTTGAGCAACGGCTTGAGCTGCAGCTGCTCGCTCGAACAACCAAGAGCGTTGCGCCAACCGCTGCGGGGGCAGCTCTCTTGGAAGACTTGTCTCCGGCGCTCGAGCAAATTCGTCACGCCCTCGACAGGGCCCGAAGCGTTCGGCGTCGGCCTGAAGGTCGCCTTCGAATTGTAATGTCACGATCAGCTGCCGTGATGGTATTGTTGCCGCGGTTGAGGGCTTTCGCCGAAGCCTACCCGGACATCGTTCTGGACGTTGTCACCGTCACTGGCCCCGTGGACCTTGTTGCAGGCGAGTTCGATGCCGGTATCCAGCTTGGCGAGTACATTCAAAAGGACATGATCGCGGTTCGCGTCACGCCCGAGCTGCGGTTGGCGGTCGTGGGGTCGCCACGCTATTTCGCTTCACGAAGCATCCCCAAAAAGCCAAAGGATCTCAACGATCACCGGTGCATTACCCTGCGTCTTGCGGGTGGTCCATATCGGTGGGAGTTTGAGCAGGGACGAAAGTCGGTCACGATCAACGTGAACGGCCCGCTCATCATTGACGACACTCACCTGGTGATTCAGGCCGCGCTCGCCGGGGTTGGTATCGGATTAGCCTATGAAGAGCAGGTCGCCGAATATATTGCGAAGCGCCGCCTTGTTCGGGTGCTAGAGGATTGGACTCCGCCCATTCCCGGCTTCTTCATGTACTATCCCAGTCGTCAGCATCAACCAGCCGCGCTGTCGGCACTGGTGACCGCGCTGCGATTCCCTGAACAAAAATCGGCGTGATGCTTCAGCCCGAAATGACGAGAGAAAGTCACGCCGCCGGCTGAACCGCCTTGTCGCCGGCCATCACGTGCGTCAGCGCGCTCTTGATCGCGGCCTGGCGTGTCGGCGCGCTGATCTGTGCGCCCAGGAGATCGGTGACGTAGAACACGTCGCGGGCGCGCTCGCCGAAGGTCGCGACATGGGCTGAGGCGATGTTGAGGTTGAGCTTCGAGATCGCGGTGGTCAGCTCGTAAAGCAGGCCGGGCCGGTCGAGGCCGGACATTTCGATCACTGTGTAGCGGTCGGACCATTGGTTGTTGATGGTCACTTCCGGCTCGATCACGAACGGCCGCGCCTTGCCGCGCACGGTGCGCCGCGCCACCACCTCGGGCAGACGCAGCTTGCCTTCCAGCACGTCCTCGATCATCTCGCCGATCCGCGTCGCGCGCCGTCCCTCGTCCTCGTCGCGGTCGTATTCCCTGGAGATCGAGATCGTGTCGAGCGCGCGGCCGTCGGTCGTGGTGTAGATCTGGGCATCGACGATGTTGGCGCCGGCCGAGGCACAGGCGCCCGCGATGATCGACAGCAGCCAGGGATGGTCGGCGGCGAAGATGGTCAGCTCGGTGACGCCCCGCACCTCGTCGAAGCCGACATTGATCGCGAGCTTGTGGCCGGCCTGCTCGCTGGCACGGACGAAGCGCGCGTGGCGGATCTTGCGCGGCAGTTCGACCTTGAGCCAATAGGCCGGATAGTGCCGGGCGATATAGGCGTCGAGCTCCTCCGCCGGCCATTCCGCGAAGGCGTTACGGAATTCGGCGTATGCGGCCGTGAGGCGCTTGCCGCGGTCAACCTCCGAGAAGCCGCCCGTCAGAACCGGCTCGGTCTCGTAGTACAGCGAGCGCAACAGCTGCGCTTTCCAGCCATTCCATACGCCTGGACCGACGCCGCGGATGTCGGCGGTGGTCAGGATCGTCAAGAGCTTCATCTGCTCGACCGACTGCACCACGGCGGCGAAATTCTCGATGGTCTTGCGGTCGGAGAGATCGCGCGACTGCGCGACCGTGGACATCGTCAGATGCTCCTCGATCAGCCAGGCCACGAGCTCGGTGTCGGCCGGACTGAAGCCGAGCCGTGGGCAAAGCCGTCGCGCCACCTTGGCGCCGGCGATCGAGTGGTCTTCGGGCCGGCCCTTGGCGACGTCGTGCAGCAGCGTCGCGATGTAGATCACGGAGCGATGCTCCGGCCGGATCTTGCGCATCAGGTCGCTCGCCACCGCGAATTCCTCGATGCCGCCGCGTTCGATGTCCTGGAGGAAGCCGACGCAGCGGATCAAATGCTCGTCGACGGTGTAGTGATGATACATGTTGAACTGCATCATCGAGACGATCTTGCCGAAGGCGCGGATGAAATGGCCGAGCACGCCGGTCTCGTTCATCCGCCGCAGCACGATTTCCGCGTTGTCGGATGTCAGGATCTCCATGAACAGCCGGTTGGCTTCGGGATTCTCGCGCATCTGCGCGTTGATCAGGCCGAGCGAGCGCGTCACGTCGCGCATCGCGTCCGGGTGGAAGGCGAGATTGTTCTTCTGCGCCAGGCGGAAGATGCGGATCAAATTGACCGGATCGTGCTTGAACACGTCGGGCGCGGCGACGTTGATGCGGTTGTTGTCGACGATGAAGTCGTCGCTGTCGGGCACCCGCCGCTTCACCGCGGTGGGGCGAAGCCGCGCCATCATCCGGCTCAGCACCGGCGCGGGCTTGGCCTGCTGGTCCTCGAGCTTGGCGCAGAGGATGGCGGTGAGATTGCCGACTTCCTTGGCGACCAGGAAGTAGTGCTTCATGAAGCGTTCGACGTCCTGCATGCCGGGATGCGAGGTGTAGCCGAGCCGGACCGCGATCTCGCGCTGGAGGTCGAAGGAGAGGCGCTCTTCAGGGCGACCGGAGTAAAAGTGAAGATTGCAGCGCACCGACCAGAGGAAGTCGGCGCAGCGGCGGAAGGTGCGGTATTCCTGCGCGTCGAACACGCCGCGGTCGACCAACTCGTCGGTGTCGCTCACGCGGTAGACGTATTTCGCGATCCAGAACAGCGTGTGCAGGTCGCGCAGGGCACCCTTGCCGTCCTTGACGTTGGGTTCGACCAGATATCGCGATTGACCGCCGCGGCGATGCCGCTCCTCACGCTCGGCGAGCTTTGCGGTGACGAATTCGGACGCGGTGCCTTGCGCGACCTCCTTGTCGAAGCGGGCGACCAGCTCGTCATAAAGCGGCCGGTCGCCGGTAAGGAAGCGCGTCTCCAGGATCGCGGTGCGGATGGTCATGTCGCCCCGCGCCTGCCGGATCGACTCGTCGACCGAGCGCGTGGCGTGACCGACCTTCAGCCCCATGTCCCAAAGACAATAGAGGATGGCCTCGGCGACCTGCTCGCCCCAGGCGGTCTGCTTGTAGGGCAGGATGAAGAGCAGATCGATGTCGGACTCGGGAGCCATCAGGCCGCGGCCATAGCCGCCGGTCGCCACCACTGCCATGCGCTCGGCACCGCTCGGGATCGGCGAGCGGTAGAGATGACGAGTTGCCGCCGAATACAGAATGCGGATGATCTCGTCCTGCACGTGGCACAGCCGCTCGGCGCAGCGCCGGCCGTGACGGTCCTTCAGCAGGATCGTCTGTGCCGCAGCGCGCGACGCAATCAGCTCGGCCTTGAGCAGTTGCGCCATGGCCGTGCGGAACGCGTCCTCGCGTCCCTGGTGCTTCTCGGCAAGCGCATCGACCGCGGCGGTGATCCGCGCGGTGTCGAAGCGAT
The DNA here is from genome assembly GCF_023100905.1 of Bradyrhizobium sp. 4. Taxonomy (NCBI): domain Bacteria; kingdom Pseudomonadati; phylum Pseudomonadota; class Alphaproteobacteria; order Hyphomicrobiales; family Nitrobacteraceae; genus Bradyrhizobium; species Bradyrhizobium sp. 4. The sequence goes on along the minus strand of NZ_CP064686.1, from coordinate 7,515,124 downwards.
CGTCCACCTCGGCCTTCTGCTCAGTCGCAACGCTGTCCATGTCTCACCGGATATAAGAGGCGGCCGGCCCTGTCACCCGCCATTCTCTCGCAATAGTCGTTCCATGCTGGAAAGGTGCGGCTTTGGGCAAAGCTGTTCTCAGCCGGCGCGCTTTCGAGGGATGGATTTTCTCGTTGATTTCTAGATATAACTCATTGAAAAACAATGAAGTTTTGAGGAGGCCGGGCATGATCAGGATTACACGACGCATACTGTTGGCGGGAGCGGTCGCTCTCGCCATGTCCCCCGTGGCGCGGGCGGCTGATCCGCTCAAGGAAATCCGTATCGACTGGGCGACCTATAATCCGGTGTCGATGGTCCTGAAGCAGAAGGGGCTCCTGGAAAAGGAGTTCGCCAAGGACGGCATCACCGTCACCTGGGTGCAGTCGGCCGGCTCCAACAAGGCGCTCGAATTCCTCAACGCCGGTTCGATCGACTTCGGCTCGACCGCGGGCTCGGCGGCGCTGGTCGCCCGTATCAACGGCAACCCGATCAAGTCGATCTACGTCTATTCGCGGCCCGAATGGACGGCGTTGGTGACATCAAAGGATTCCAAGATCGCTAATGTCGTCGACCTCAAGGGCAAGCGCGTCGCGGTAACGCGCGGCACCGATCCGCACATCTTCCTGGTGCGCGCGCTGCTTGGCGCAGGTCTCACCGAAAAGGACATCACGCCGGTGCTGCTCCAGCACGCCGACGGCAAGACCGCGCTGATCCGCGGCGACGTCGATGCGTGGGCCGGGCTCGATCCTATGATGGCGCAGGCCGAGGTCGAGGACGGCGCGAAACTGTTCTACCGCAAGGCCAACGCCAATACTTGGGGCATCCTCAATGTGCGCGAGCAGTTTTTGAAGGACTATCCGGACGCCGCCCGCCGCGTGCTCGCGGTGTACGAAGAGGCGCGCAAATATTCGCTGGCGAATTACGACGAGCTCAAGAAGACCTTCATCGCCGTGACCAAGCTGCCGGAGCCTGTCGTCGACAAGCAGCTCAAGGAGCGCACCGAGCTGACCCACAGCCGCATCGGCGCGCCCCAGCGCGAGTCGATCCTCGCCGCGGGCCTCGCTTTGCAACAGGCCGGCGTCGTGGACGCGAAGGTCGATGTGAAGGCAACGCTGGATGCGTTGATCGACGACCAGGTCCCGCTGCCGACGAATTAAGGTGCTCTTTCCCTCCCCCCTTGTGGGGGAGAGTGCCTCGCGAAGCGAGGCGGGTGAGGGGTATCTTTCCTCACGATCGGTATGCGAGCCGAGAGAACCCCTCATCCGGCGCCATAGCCGACGCAAAGCGTCGGCGTTCTTTTAAGGACGGCGGCTGAAGGTCGCCTATGCCACGTTCTCCCACAAGGGGAGAAGGGAAAAGCAGCGGAGAGCGCGGCAAGAGTAGTGTTGCATTCCCTGACGAGACGCGCTTCCTACCGGCCATGATCTCTGACGCGCCAGTCCTGCAACAAACTACGGAACCGGCCGAAAGCGCCGCCGCGCCTTCGTGGTTGTCGCGTTATGCGCGTCCATTGCTGGGTGTGTTGCTGCCGCTGACCCTCGCGCTCGGTTGGGAGTTCCTGGTCTGGCGCGGCTGGTCCAATGGCCGGCTGGTGCCGCCGCCCTCGCGCGTGTTCGCCACCATCGTTGATCTTGCCCGCTCCGGCGAGTTGGTCCGTCACATCGCCGCGACACTGTGGCGCGTTGGTCTTGGCTTTGCGTTCGGCGTGGTCGCGGGCACCTTGCTCGGCGCCATATCCGGCTATTGGTCGCTGGCGCGGCGGCTGCTCGATCCGACCGTGCAGGCGCTGCGCGCTATCCCCTCGCTGGCCTGGGTGCCGCTGTTCATTCTCTGGCTCGGCATCTTCGAGACCTCGAAGATCGCGCTGATCGCGGTCGGCGTGTTCTTCCCGGTCTATCTCGGCGTGATGGGCGCGATCCTCATCGTCGATCGCAAGATCGTCGAGGTCGGTCGCACCTTCCGTCTCTCTGGACCTGCCATGATCCGGCGGATCCTGCTGCCTGCGGTGCTGCCGGCCTATGTCGTGTCCTTGCGCGTTGGTCTTGGTCTGGGCTGGATGTTCGTGGTGGCGGCCGAGCTGATCGGCGCGTCCGAAGGCCTCGGCTATCTCCTGCTCGACGGCCAGCAGCTCGGCAAGCCCGCGCAGATCCTCGCCGCCATCGTGATCTTCGCGATCCTCGGCAAGTTCACGGATTGGCTGATCGAGATCGCGGCTGCGCCCTTCCTGCGCTGGCAGGACGCCTTCGGGCGTACGGTGGGAGCATAAGGCGATGCTGGCGCTCGACCGGGTCAGCAAGACCTATCCCAACGGCGTGCAGGCGCTGGCGCGCTTCTCCGCCGAGATCAGGCAAGGCGAGATCGTCGCCATCATCGGCGGCTCGGGCTGCGGCAAGTCCACGCTGCTGCGCGCCATCGCCGGCCTCGACCGCGCAAGCTCGGGCGCGGTGACGCTCGACAACGAGGCGATCGCCGCGCCGCATGCCAAGATCGGCATCATCTTCCAGGAGCCGCGGCTGCTGCCCTGGCTCAGCGTCGCCGATAATATCGGCTTCGGTCTTGCCGATGGGCCCGCGACCGAGCGGCGTGAAAAGGTGGCGCGTGCGCTCGAGCGTGTCGGGCTGGCCGAAAAGGCGCAGGCGTGGCCGCGCGAGCTCTCGGGCGGGCAGGCACAGCGCGTCGCGATCGCCCGCGCGCTGGTGCCACAGCCCGAGGTGCTCTTGCTCGACGAGCCGTTCTCGGCGCTCGACGCTTTCACCCGCCGCGACCTCCAGGATCATCTGCTCGATCTCTGGGCCGACACGCGGCCGACGCTCATCCTCGTCACGCATGACGTCGACGAGGCCGTGGTGCTGGCCGACCGCGTGCTGGTGATGCGGCCGCGGCCGGGCCGGCTGTTCGACCAGATCGAGATCAATCTCGGCCGGCCGCGCGACCGCAATTCGCCGCTGTTCGAGAATTTCAAGCGGAGTGTGCTGACGTCACTCGACCGCTCGCTCGACCGCAGCGTGCCCGACCGTGACGCAACCCAGGGTCCCGGTCAGGCCATGTGGTGGTGACAATTTCGCTCCGAGCCGGTACATCGCAAGCCGGTACTTCGTAGAGACGATTTTCCCGGGAGAGACAAAATGGACGCCGCAGCACTGCGCCAGATGCAGGCCCCGATCAAGGAGCGCTACAAGACCGACCCCAAGACCGCGATGATCACGTTGAAGGCCAAGGGCTCGACCGACAGCGAGGGCATCGCCTGCAAGGTCGAGACCGGCCGCGCCATCGCAATGGCCGGCCTGCATCCCGCGACCGGCGGCACCGGCCTGGAGCTTTGCTCCGGCGACATGCTGCTGGAGGCGCTGGTCGCCTGCGCCGGCGTCACGCTGAAATCGGTCGCGACCGCCATCGAGGTGCCCTTGAAGACCGGCAACGTCTACGCCGAGGGCGATCTCGATTTCCGCGGCACGCTCGGCGTCGACAAGGAGACGCCGGTCGGCTTCGCCGAGATACGCCTGCGCTTCGACGTCGACACTGATGCGCCGCAAGACAAGCTCGACCTGCTGCTCAAGCTCACCGAGCGCTATTGCGTGGTCTATCAGACCATCAAGAACGGCCCGAAGGTCTCGGTGTCGATGCAGCGGATGTAGCGAGCGAAGGCCGCTCGCTCGCCCAACAAATCGTGTCGTCTCGGCGAAGCCCGGGACGACAAAAGAAAAAAATGTCCCCCGAGCTCTACTTCATCCTCATCCTCGTTCTGCGCATGATGGTCGCGGCGGCGTTCGTCGTGACGGCGTCGATCATCACCGAGCGCTCAGGGCCGGTGATCGGCGCGCTGGTCGCGACCTTGCCGGTTTCGGCCGGGCCATCCTACGTCTTCCTCGCGCTCGACCACGATGCCGCCTTCATCGCGCAGGGCGCACTGTCGAGCTTGCCGGTCAATGCAGCGACGATCTTCATGTGCGTTACCTATGTGGTGCTGGCACAGCGGCGCAGCCTTCTGGTGAGTTGCGGAAGCGCGGTCGCGGTCTGGATCGTGTTCGCATCGATCATCAAGCAGTTCGACTGGTCGCTCACCGCCGGGCTCGCCGCCAATCTGATCGCGTTCGGCATCTGCATTCCGCTGCTCGCGGGCTATCGCCACGTGAAGATGCCGCTGGTGACGCGGCGTTGGTATGACGTGCCGATGCGGGCATTGCTGGTGGCGACGCTCGTCGCCATCGTCGTCTCGACATCGAGTTCGGTCGGCCCCCGCATCAGCGGCATCATCGCGCTCTACCCGGTCGTGTTCACCAGCATCATGGTGATCCTGCATCCGCGCATCGGCGGCCCTCCGACTGCTGCGGTGCTGGCCAACTCCGCCTGGGGTCTGCTCGGATTCGGCATGGCAATTGCGGTGTTGCACGTCGGCGCCGCCAATTTCGGCTCCGCGATCGGGCTCTGCATGGGGCTTGCGACCTGCGTCGTTTGGAATCTGACGCTGTGGTGGAACGGGCGAAGGAAGCGATTGGCGCATTAGGCTCGTCATTGCGAGGAGCGAAGCGACGAAGCAATCCAGACTGCCGCCGCGAAGAGATTCTGGATTGCTCCGCTCCGCTCGCAATCACGATTGCGGAAGGACCGCTCACTGCTTCGGCAGCTTGGCCTTCAACGCATAGAGCGCATCGAGCGCTTCGCGCGGCGACATCTCGTCCGGATGCAGTGCCTTCACCGCGTCCATCAGCAGTTCGGCCTCGCTCAGTGGGGCGGCTTCTGCGGCGGCGCGCGAGGGCACTGCGAACAGCGGCAGATCGTCGGCGAGCGCGCGCGCGGTCTGACCGCGATCCTGGGCTTCCAGCTTCGCCAGCACCGATTTCGCGCGCGTGATCACGGCCGGCGGCAGGCCCGCGAGCTTGGCGACCTGGATGCCGTAGGAGCGATCGGCCGAGCCCGGCAACACCTCGTGCAGGAACACGACATTGCCCTGCCATTCCTTCACCCGCACGGTCGCGTTGAACATCCGCGGCAGTTTTGCGGAGAGCGCGGTCAGCTCGTGATAATGCGTCGCGAACAGCGTGCGGCAACGATTGCTCTCGTGCAGATGCTCGATCGCGGCCCAGGCGATCGAGAGGCCGTCGAAAGTCGCGGTGCCGCGGCCGATTTCATCGAGGATCACGAGCGCACGCTCGCCGGCCTGGTTGAGGATCGCGGCGGTCTCGACCATCTCGACCATGAAGGTGGAACGGCCGCGGGCGAGATCGTCGGCGGCGCCGACACGCGAGAACAGGCGGTCGATGATGCCGATCCGCGCGCGTGTCGCCGGCACGAAGCTGCCGATCTGGGCAAGCAACGCAATCAGCGCGTTCTGGCGCAGGAAGGTCGACTTACCGGCCATGTTCGGACCGGTCAGCAGCCAGAGCTGGCCGGATTTTTGCGCAGGGCCCGGCGAGAGGTCGCAGGCATTGGCGATGAACGGCTCGCCATTGCGCTTCAAGGCCTGCTCGACCACCGGATGACGGCCGGCCTCGATGGCAAAGCCGAGAGACGAGTCCACCTCGGGCCGCACATAGGTCTCGTCGATCGCCAGCTTGGCAAGCGACGTCGCGACGTCGAGCAGCGCAAAGGCGTGGGCGGCGGCGCGCAGCTCCTCGCTGATTGCCAACGCCTTGGTGCAGAGCCGCTCGAAAATTTCGAGCTCGAGCCCGAGTGCGCGGTCGCCGGCATTGGCGATCTTGGCTTCGATCTCCCCGAGCTCCGAGGTGGTGAAGCGGACCTGGCCGGCCAGCGTCTGGCGGTGGATGAAAGTCGCGTTCAGCGGCGCCGACATCAGCTTGTCGCCGTGCTGCGCGGTAACTTCGACGAAATAGCCGAGCACGTTGTTGTGCCGAATCTTGAGACCCTTCACACCCGTGTTGTCGGCGTAGCGCGCCTGCATCGAGGCCACCACCAAGCGCGAGGCGTCGCGCAGGTTTCGCGTTTCGTCCAGCGCAGGCTCATAGCCCTGGCGAACGAACCCGCCGTCGCGCTTGATCAGCGGCAGTTGATCGTCGAGCGCCCGGGCGAATTCCGCCGCGAGCTCGCGCGACGGTCTTTGCAGCGCCGCCATCACCGCGGCGATCTCCTGCGGCGGCTGGCCGAGTTCGCCAAGCCGCGTCAGCACCTGGTCGGCGGCGATGATGCCGTCGCGCAGGCCGGCGAGGTCGCGCGGCCCGCCGCGGCCGACCGATATACGGGCCAGCGCCCGCGACATGTCCGGAGCGCCGCGCAGGATGCTGCGGATGTCCTCGCGCGCGGCCGAGTCGGCAACGAAGCTGCCGACGGCATCGAGCCGCCGCGCAATCGCCGCCGCATCGGTCAGCGGCGCGGCAAGCCGCTGCGCCAGCAGGCGCGAACCGGCCGAGGTCACCGTGCAGTCGATCGCATCGAGCAGTGAGCCGCGGCGTTCTCCGGCCAGCGTCCGCGTCAGTTCGAGATTGGCGCGAGTGGCGGGATCGATCGCCATGGTCGCACCCGAGGCTTCACGCGCTGGCGGCGAAAGCGGCGGATGCTTGCCGACCTGGGTGCGGTCAACATAGGTGACGGCAGCGGCGGCAGCAGTGGCTTCCAACCGCGTGAGCTGCGACAGTCCGTCCATGGTCGCGACGGCAAAATAGTCGCACAGCCGCTTCTCGGCGGTGGCGCCGTCGAAGACGTCGCGGGTCAGCGGCGTCACCGCCGGCAGCTCGCGCAGGGTCTGTCCGAGCTCGCTATCGTTATAGAGTGCGTCGGTGACGATCACCTCGTTCGGATTGATGCGCGCGAGCGTGGCGGCGAGTTCGCCGCCCGAACATTCCGTCACCATGAATTCGGCGGTCGAGATGTCGATCCAGGCGAGGCCAAAGCGGTCACCGCCCGCCGATGAGCGCGCGCGCGCGAGCGCCAGCAGGTAATTGTTGGCGCGCGCGTCGAGCAGCGTGTCCTCGGTCAGCGTGCCCGGCGTGACCAGGCGCACCACGCCGCGGCGCACGACGCTCTTGTTGCCGCGCGCCCTGGCGGCGGCGGGATCCTCGGTCTGCTCGCACACTGCGACCCGGTGGCCGCCGGCGATCAGCCGGTGCAGATAATCCTCGGAGCGCTCGACCGGCACGCCGCACATCGGGATATCGGCGCCTTGATGTTTGCCGCGCTTGGTCAGCACGATGCCGAGTGTCCTGGAGGCGATCTCTGCGTCCTCGAAGAACAGCTCGTAAAAGTCGCCCATCCGGTAAAACAGCAAGAGGCCCTGATGCGCCGCCTTGATTTCAAGGTACTGTTCCATCATCGGCGTGACGCGCGCGGCGGCTTCCGCCTGCGGGGCGGCCGCTTCGTCGGGGGGCGGCACTGGGATCGGCTGTTGCATCGTCATGGGCGGCGCAACCTACAAAATTTCACCCCGCGCTCCTATCGCTTTGGCCGGGGAGGGGAGGTTTTCCACGTTGTCCGCACCGCGGCATGCGCAACTCGCGTGCGCACCCCTCGGAACACGGGCGTATCGGTCAATTGACCTGCTGCGGGCGCCCTCCTAAAACTCCGTCGACATTGAAGAATTTAGGCCGGATCGCGGCATTCAGGGAGAACAACGATGCGTGACGTCTTTATCTGCGATGCCGTGCGGACCCCCATCGGTCGTTTTGGCGGCTCGCTCGCCAAGGTGCGTGCCGACGACCTTGCGGCGGCCCCGATCAAGGCTCTGATGGCCAAGCACCCCAATCTCGATTGGGCACAGGTTGACGAGGTCTTCTTCGGCTGCGCCAACCAGGCCGGCGAGGACAACCGCAATGTGGCACGCATGGCGCTGCTGCTTGCGGGTCTGCCGGATTCGGTTCCGGGCCAGACCCTGAACCGGCTCTGTGCCTCCGGCCTCGATGCGGTCGGTGCCGCCGGCCGCGCCATCCGTTCCGGCGAGATCGAGCTTGCGATTGCCGGCGGCGTCGAATCCATGACGCGCGCGCCCTTCGTGATGGGCAAGGCGCAGGAAGCGTTCTCGCGCTCGGCTGAGATCTTCGACACCACGATCGGCTGGCGCTTTATCAATCCGCTGCTGAAGGCGCAGTATGGCGTCGACGCGATGCCCGAGACCGGCGAGAACGTCGCCGAGGAATTCCAGGTCTCGCGCGCCGATCAGGACGCCTTCGCGATCCGCTCGCAGCAGCGCGCGGGCGCCGCGATCGCGGCCGGCTATTTTGCGGAGGAAATCACCCCGATCACCATTCCCGGCGGCAAGGCCGGCCCTGTGACCGTCGACAAGGACGAGCACCCCCGCCCCGAGACCACGCTCGAAGCCCTGACGAAGCTCAGGCCGATCGTGCGCAATCCCGGCACGGTGACCGCCGGCAACGCCTCCGGCGTCAATGACGGCGCTGCCGCGATGATCCTGGCGTCCGAGGCTGCCGTGAAGAAGCACGGCCTGACGCCGCGCGCGCGCATCCTCGGCCTCGCCTCGGCCGGCGTGCCGCCGCGCATCATGGGCATCGGCCCGGTGCCGGCCACCCGCAAGCTGATGGAGCGTCTCGGCAAGAAGATCAGCGATTTCGACCTGATCGAGCTCAACGAAGCCTTTGCCTCGCAGGGTATCGCCTGCATGCGCCAGCTCGGTGTGGCCGACGATGCCGACTTCGTAAATCCGCATGGCGGCGCGATCGCACTCGGTCATCCCCTCGGCATGAGCGGCGCGCGCCTTGCGCTCACCGCCGTGCACGGCATGGAGAAGCGCGGCGGCAAGCTGGCGCTCGCCACCATGTGCGTCGGCGTCGGCCAGGGCGTTGCCGTCGCGATCGAGAAGCTGAACTGACGGGACGGGTAGCGTTCCGTCATCCCGGAGCCGGGTGCCCCAGACTCGTCATGGCCGGGACAAGCCGGCCATGACGCAAGGTGAGGGGAGCATCCCATGATCATCGCGCGCGAGCAGGACGTCACGGCCGCGGCATTGGCGGTGATGGAGCAGACGTCCGATCCCCGGCTGCGCCAGATCATGGTCTCCCTGGTCAAGCATCTGCACGGTTTTGTTCGCGACGTTCGCCTGACCGAGAAGGAATTCCGCGACGCCACGGCTGTGATCGCCGAACTCGGCAAGCTCTCGACCGACACGCATAATGAGGTCGTGCTGATGGCAGGCTCGCTCGGCATCTCGCCGCTGGTGTGCCTGCTGAACAATGGCGATGAAGGCAACACGGAAACCGACCAGTCGCTGCTCGGGCCGTTCTGGCGGCTGAACTCGCCGCGGGTGGAAAATGGCGGATCGATCGTCCGCTCCGAGACACCGGGCGCGCCGCTGTTCGTCAACGGCCGCGTCGTGGACAAGGGCGGTCGCCCCGTCGCCGGCGCCGAGGTCGACGTCTGGCACGCGTCGCCGGTTGGTCTGTATGAAAATCAGGACCCCGAGCAGGCCGACATGAACCTGCGCGGCAAGTTTACGACCGACCAGGACGGAGCCTTCTCTTTCCGCTCCGTGATGATGGTCGGCTATCCCATTCCGACCGAGGGCGTGGTCGGCCGCCTCCTGGAGGCGCAGAGCAGGCATCCCTATCGTCCCGCGCACCTGCACGCGTTGGTCTTCAAGCCCGGATTCAAGGTGCTGATCTCGCAGGTCTACGACCCCGCCGATCCGCATATCGATAGCGACGTGCAGTTCGGCGTGACCAAGGCGCTGATCGGCAAGTTCCTGCGCCATGACACGCCACATCCGACCGAGCGCGACGTCGCGACGCCCTGGTATTCGCTCGACCATGTCTACCGGCTCGAAGCCGGCGAGGCCGTCCTGCCGCGTCCGCCGATCAAATAGGGCGCAAAGCCGCTTCCCCCAATTAGTTATATCCTATAATGATTGGCGGAAGCGTAGACCGGTCGGAAAAGGGCCGGGGGAGGAGTTCGCCAATGACATTCATCTATCCCGTCGGCAGCAACACGGCGCATCCGTTGCCGCTGTCGCCCGAGTACAAGAGCTCGATCAAGCGCGCGCCGAACAAGCCATTGATCCCGATGCGCCATACGCTGTCGGAGCTGACCGGCCCGGTCTACGGCCACGAGACCGTGCGCGAGGGCGACAACGACCTCACCACCCAACACACCGGCGAGCCGCTCGGCGAACGCATCATCGTGCACGGCCATGTGCGCGACGAGGACGGCCGGGGCGTGCCGAACTCGCTGGTCGAGATCTGGCAGGCCAATTCCTGCGGCCGTTACGTTCACGTCCGCGACCAGCATCCGGCGCCGCTCGATCCGAACTTTACGGGCGCCGGCCGCACCGTGAGCGACGCCGCCGGTTACTACCGCTTTGTCACGATCAAGCCTGGCGCCTATCCCTGGGGCAATCATCACAACGCCTGGCGTCCCGCACACATCCATCTCTCGGTGTTCGGCCATTCCTTCGTCACGCGTCTCGTGACGCAGATGTACTTCCCGGCCGATCCGCTGTTCCCGTTCGATCCGATCTTCAATTCGGTGGCGGACGAAAAGGCGCGGGCGCGGATGGTGTCGTCGTTCGATCTCGAGAACACTAAGCCCGAATGGGCGCTGTGCTACCGCTTTGACATTGTGCTGCGCGGCAAGAACGCCACCCCTATGGAGAACCATTAAGTGCAGGACAATGGGATCACGCCGTCGCAGACCGTCGGCCCGTTCTTCAAATACGGCCTGACGCCGACCGGCGAGTATGCCTGGAACGACGCGTTCACCAACTCGACGCTGACGCCCGACGTCACCGGCGATCGGATCCGGATCGAGGGCCGCGTGTTCGACGGCGATGGCGTCGTTGTGCCCGATGTCATGCTGGAGATCTGGCAGGCCGACGGGCAGGGGCGCTTTGCCGATCCGCAGGACAAACGCGCGCTGCCGAATGCGAGCTTCCGCGGCTTTGCCCGCTGCGGCACGGACAAGGACGGCAATTATTCCTTTGAAACCATCAAGCCGGGTGCGGTGCCCGATCCCGACGGCAAGCCGCAGGCACCGCATATCCTGCTTGCGGTGTTTGGCCGCGGCATGCTGCGGCATCTCTACACCCGCATCTATTTCAGCGACGAGGCCGGCAATGCCGCCGATCCCGTGCTGGCGGTGGTGCCCGCCGACCGTCGCGCCACGCTGACGGCCGTGCGCGAGGCCAGCAAGCCGGTGTACCGGCTCGACCTGCGGCTTCAGGGCGACAACGAGACGGTGTTTTTCGACGTGTGATCCCAGCCTCGTCCCGGACAGGCGGAGCGCCGATCCGGGACGACAGCGGAGGACGGCCTGATTTCGCTGCCCGAAACCGTTCACCTGACGCCGTTTCCCGTATTTTTCCGGAGTTCGTGCGATGCAATTTCCGCGCGATGCAATCCCGTGTTTACCGTAATCCTTTAGGGTCCGTGGGATTCAGCGCGGCCCATTGGATTGTTCCATGAAAATTCGCCTTTCGCTTTCTTCCGCAATCATTGCTTTCGGCATCGTTCTGGCGATCGGTTTCACCGCCGTGGTCTCCACCAGCCTTTACGCCTTGAAAGAGCTCAAGGTCGGCGGCCCGCTCTATTCCGACATCAAGCTCGGCAATGATCTCATCGCGGACATCCTGCCGCCGCCGGAATATGTGATCGAGGCCTATCTCGAGGCCACGCTGGCCATGCGCGAGCCCGACCAGCTGGCGGCCCACGGCGAACGCCTGGTCCAGCTCCGCAAGGACTACGACGAGCGCAAGGCATTCTGGGTCACCTCCAGCCTCTCGGCCGACCTGAAAACGGCCCTGGTGTCGAAATCCGACGCCGAGGTGCAGAAGTTCTGGAAGCTGTTGTCCGACCAGCTCCTCCCCGCACTCAAGGCCAAGGACACGGCCGCTTCCGAGCGCGCCTACGCGCAGCTCAAGGACGCCTACACCGCGCACCGTGCCGTCATCGACAGCATCGTCGAGAGCGCCAACAAGCAGAATGCCGACATGGAGAAGCTGGCCGCGGACCGCGACAGCTCCATGCTTTATATCCTCCTCGGCGTCTCCGCCGCCGTCCTCGCCTTCATTGCGGCGGGCCTGCTCGGCGTCGCCCTCGGCGTGATGCGCCCGATCGTGCGCATGACCAGCACGATGCAAAAGCTCGCGACCGGCGATCTCGCCGCCGACATCCCTTTCGCGCACCGGCAGGACGAAGTCGGCTCGATGGCGGGCGCACTCCTGGTGTTCAAGCAGGCGGCGGTCGAGAATTCCCGCCTGCGCGAGGAGCAGTTGCAGAAGGCGCAGGAGGCGGCGCTCGCCAAGCGCGGCGCCCTGCACCAGATGGCCGAAACCGTCGAGCGCGAGACCGGCCGCTCGGTCGACACCGCGAGCGCCGCGACGCAAGGCGTGGAGCGTGCCGCCTCCAGTTTGTCCGAGATCGCAAGGTCGCTCTCGACACAATCGCAGGCGGTCGCAGCCGCCTCCAACCAGGCTCTCGGCAGCTCGCAGACCGTCTCGGCCGCGGCTGAAGAACTCAGTGCTTCGATCCGCGAGATCGCAACCCAGGTCGCGCGGACCAGCACGGTGACGAAATCGGCGGTCGCCGGTCGGGAACAGGCGCGCTCGACCATCCAGACGCTGGCCGGATCGGTGAAGAAGATCGCAGAGGTCTCCGACCTCATCGGCGGCATCGCCGGCCAGACCAATCTGCTGGCACTCAACGCCACCATCGAGGCGGCGCGCGCCGGGGAGGCCGGCCGTGGCTTCGCGGTGGTCGCCGCCGAAGTGAAATCCCTCTCCGACCAGACCGCCAAATCCACCGAGGAGATCGCGCGGCTGATTGCCGAGATCCAGGCCTCGACGCAGGCCGCAGTCGATGCCGTCGAAACCATGGGAGGTCACATCGTCGAGATCGACGGCGTTGCCACCTCGGTTGCCGCCGCGATGGAAGAGCAGGACGCGGCGACGCGAGAGATCACGCGGTCGATCTCCGAATCAGCTTCCGCGGCCAAGGAGGTCTCGGCCAAGATCGGTGATGTCAGCCGCGACGCCGCCTCCGTGAACGAGCGCGCCGCGGAGGTCAGACAGGCGATCGCCGGCATGGCGGCCAATCTCGAACAGCTCCGGTCGGTCGTGGTCCGGACGGTGCGCGACTCGACAGCGGCGGCTTGAGTCGGGCGCGGGGTCGTTCGCTGGCGCCTACGGCCGTGATCGTGCAGTGTGACGCGGGACAGGGGCATCGTGGTTATGACACCTCCACAATTGCCAGCGGTCGTTGAGCCCGCCCAGCTGACGGCTGCGCTGCGCAGGAGTGGCGTACTGGACGCTGGCGCGGTGCGCGAAGTGAAGGTGCTGCATCAGCACCCGGCCATGGTGTCGCAGGTCATCCGCCTTGGGCTGCGCTATGTCGGGGAATCCGCCGGGGCACCGCCCTCCGTCATCCTCAAGATGCCGCATCCGACCTACGCCAAGGCGTTGGCCAATTCCGGTCGGCAGGAAGTGGCCTTCTACACTCATCTTGCGCCGAATATGCCGTCGCAGATCGTGCCGCGCTGCTACGATGGTCATTTCGACGAGGAGAGCCAGGACTGGCATCTGCTGCTCGAAGATCTCACCGACAGCCATGACGTTGCAGCTGACTGGCCATTGCCGCCCTCACGCGATCAGGCGATGGCGATCGTAACGGCGCTCGCCCGCTGGCATGCATCTTGGTGGGACCATCCGGGTCTCGGCGACACCATCGGCACCTGGATGAGCCTTGATGATACGGCGAGTCTGATAGAGACATTCGCCGGCCATTACGACCGCTTCGCCGATTTGCTTGGTGATCGCCTCAGTGAGGAGCGGCGGACCCTGTATCGGCGCTTCATCGACAAGGCCGAGCAACTGTTGCAACGCTACCATTCACATCGCCATGTGACCATCGCTCACGGCGATGCCCATACCTGGAATTTCCTGCTGCCACGCGCGGGCATCGCTGACGCTGTGCGCATTTTCGATTTCGATCATTGGCGCATCAACGTTCCTACCCACGACCTTGCCTATATGATTGCGACGCAATGGTATCCAGAGCGCCGGCAGGCGCTCGAACGCCCGCTGCTCAATCGCTATCACGAGATGCTGATGGCGCACGGTGTCAGCGGCTACACGCGCGGCGCGCTCGACCAGGACTATCGGCGGTCGGTGTTGTGGCACATCACCAAGCCAGTCTGGCAGTGGAGCATCAACATCCCGCCGGTGATCTGGTGGAATAATCTGGAGCGGGTGATGATGGCGGTCGAGGATTTAGGCTGCGAGGAGCTTTTGTAACTGCTCGCGTCACAGTGTTACTCCATCACCGCATGTTCCGGCCCCGCCGCCTGTTTGCGCAGGGTGGCCTTGGTCGAGCCGATGAACAAAGCGAGCGGGATGGTGCAGAGGATGAAGAACATCACCAACTGGTAGTCGTGCGCAAACGCGATGATCTGCGACTGCACGCTGACCATGCGGTCGGCCATGGCGCGGCCGGCATCGGTGGACAGATTGATCATGCCGCTGACGTTGGGCATCTGGAGCGCGTGGTTGAACGGGTTGATGTTTTCGGACAGGATCGCGTAGGTCTTGCGCGTGCCCTGCGTCAGCTGGGCGATGACGACGGAAATGCCCACCGAGCTCGCGACGTTGCGCATCAGGGTCAGCATCGCGGTGCCGTCGGTGCGCAGTTCGTTCGACAAGGTCAGGAACGCCACCGTCGATAGCGGCACGAAGACGAGGCCGAAGCCGAAGCCCTGGATGACGCTGACGGTCACGATCTCCGGCACCTGGGTCAAATCGGTCCAGCCGGTCATCTGGAACAGCGATCCCGCGGTCAGCGTCAGGCCGGTGATGATCAGCGTGCGGGCCTCGATGTAACGCATCATGCGGCCGACCAGCATCATGGCGAAGAAGGTGCCAAAGCCGCGGCTCGCCAGCAGCAGGCCCGCGGTGATGATGGGATAGCCGATCACGTTCTGCATGTAGGGCGAGGCCAGCGCCATGGTCGAGAACAGCACGAGACCCATCACGACCATGAACATGCAGCCGGTGACGAAGTTGCGATCCCTGAAGAGCGCGAAGCGGATGAACGGCGTCGAGGTCGTGAAGGAGTGCGCGATGAAGAAGTAGAAAGCGACGGCCGAGACGATGAACTCGGCAAGGATCTCACCCGATTCGAGCCAGCCCAATTGCTCGCCGCGGTCGAGCGCGAGCTGAAGCGAGCCGATCGCGACCGCCAGCGCCGCGAAGCCGAACCAGTCGAACCTGAGACTGAGATCCTTCCGGGTCTCGTCCATGAAGATAATCAGCCCGATCACGGTGATGGCGCCGAACGGCAAATTGACGAAGAACACCCAGTGCCAGGAATAAGTCTCGGTCAGCCAGGCGCCGAGCGAGGGACCCATGATCGGCCCCATCATCACGCCCATGCCCCAGATCGACATCGCCTTGGCGCGTTCCTGGAGCGTGTAATAGTCGAGCATCACCGATTGCGACAATGGTACCAGGGCCGCGCCGAACACGCCCTGCAGCAGGCGGAACAGCACCATCTGGTTGATGTCCTGCGCAAGCCCGCACAGCACCGATGCCATGGTGAAGCCGGCCGAGCAGATGATGAAGATGCGCTTGCGGCCGAAGCGGTTGGCGATCCAGCCCACCGGTGCCGTCATGATCGCGGCGGCGACGATGTAGGAGGTCAGCACCCAGTTGATCTGGTCCTGCGAAGCCGACAGCGTGCCCTGCATATAGGGCAGGGCGACGTTGGCGATGGTGGTATCCAGCGCCTGCATGATGGTTGCCGTCATGGCGCAGATCGTCACCATGTTCCGGCGCAGGCCGGGAACCATCAAATGGGCATTGGGGCCGGACATCGGATCAGTCCCTGTCTCAGTCTTTGTCCGAATCTTTGTCTTGGCTCGCGGTCGCCGACAGGCCGAGCAGGCCGGCGAGCGAGCGCCGGTGGCCGGTGTCGATGGTGGCGTAGACGCTCATGCCGGCCTTCAGCTTGCGCACGTATTTGTCGGTCTCGTCGAAATAGATGCGAATCGGCACGCGCTGCACCACCTTGACGAAATTGCCGCTGGCGTTCTGCGGCGGCAGAATCGCGAATTGCGCGCCGGTGCCGGGCGAGAGCGAGCCGATCTTGCCCTTGAAGAGATGGCTCGGAAAGGCATCAACCTCGAGCGTGACCGGCTGTCCTTCGGTGACGTAGGTGAGGTCGCTCTCCTTCGGATTGGCGTCGACCCAGGGATGGGCGACGTCGATGATGGAGAACACCGGCGTGCCGGCGGCGACGTAGCGGCCGAGCTGAATCTGCTCGACTTGTGTTGCCACGCCATCCATCGGCGCGCGCAGCACGGTGTGGTCGAGGTTGCGCTGGGCATCGTCCAGCTTGGCTTTCGCTTGCGCGTAGGCGGGGAATTGCTCAAGCGGCAACTCGGGATTGCCCAGCAACTGGGTCTTGGCATTGGAGAGTTGCTGCTTGATGTATTGCGCCTGCGCGCCGGCGGTCACCAATGCATTCGACGCGTTGTCCAAATCGAGCTGCGAGCCGTAATTGTTCTTCACCAGCGACTGCTTGCGTTCGACGTCGCGCTGCTTCAGGTCCATGCCCTGCTGGGCGAGATTGAGCATGTCGCCGTAGATCTTGATGTTGGCAACGAGATTGTCATAGGTGATGCGGGCTTGGGCGAGTTGCGCTTTGGCTTCTTCCAATGCGTGACGGAACGGAGCGGGGTCGATCTCGAACAGCTCGTCGCCGTGCTTGACGATCTGGCCCTCCTTGACGACGACCTTCTGGATTTTGCCGGAGATATCGGGGGTCACCAGCACTTTCTGCGCGCCGACATAGGCATCGTCGGTGCCGACATAGCGGCCGCCATTGAGATAGAAGGTGAAGCCGGCCACCGCGACGACGATCGGCAGCACGACCAGAAGCAGCACGCGGCGGTAGCGGCGCAGGCCCGCCAGCAGGCGGCGGCGCGGATTGGTGCCGGCTTTCTTGGTGGGCTTGCCGCCGTCGATTTTCTGCTCGGGCTGGAACTTGAGAACCTGATCAGCCATAGCGCTGCTCCTTACGCGCTTGTTCCGCTCCGCTGGTCTGGATCGCGGACCGCACGTTTTCCTTGATTGTCTCGAGTTGGGTGAGGAGGCGGTGGGCGTCCGCCGGAGTGATGCCGTCGAGTGCGTTGGCCGTGAGCTCGGATTTCAGCCCGCTCATCCGCCCGAGCAATTGCCGCCCGGCCTTCTTCAGGTACAGCCGCTTGACGCGGCGATCCGAAGGATCGTTGCGTCGCTCGATCCAGTCGCTGTCGCAGAGCTTGTCGATCAGGCGCGTTAGCGTGATCGGCTGCACCTCGAGAAGCTCGGCGAGTTCCGACTGCTTCATGCCTTCGCTGCGCTCGACCTTGGCCAGCACCGCCCATTGCGCGCGGGTGATGCCGAAGCGCGAGGCTTCCTTGTCGGCATAGACCCGGAGCAGGCGATAGAGCTCGGCGAGCGTAAACAGGAAGTTCTGGTCCACGGGCCCTGGGCTCATGAGCTTGGTCTCCAATAAGCTTGGAATATAATAAGCAAGCTTATGATTATTTCATGGCGGGTTTGCGGGACACTGTCCCGCAGGCCGAGCATGGCTGATGGCCGCATCGCCGGTGCCGCTTTGGGTTCCCCTTTCGAAATGCTAGAACGCCGGTCGCATGACCCTCGCAAAACCGGCATTTCCCGCGCCCGACCACGATCACGGCCGCTGCACCGCGGATGCGCTGGCGCATGCCGAGGCCGTCTGCGGAGAGCGCGCGCAGAAATTCACGCCGATACGCCGCCATGTGCTGGGGGCGCTGCTCTCGAGCCACCGGCCGCTCGGCGCCTATGAGGTGATCGACGAGCTGGCAAAGTCGATGCCGCGGCCCGCGCCGATCACGGTCTATCGTGCTCTCGATTTCTTGATGGCCAACGGCCTCGTGCACCGCATCGAAAGCCGCAACGCCTATCTCGCCTGCGCCGCTCACGACCACGACGCGACCTCGGCGGTGACGTTCCTGATCTGCGAGCGCTGTGGCCTGGTCGGTGAGATTCCGTCGGCTTCCTTCGCCAGGGATCTCAACGCCGCCGCGCGCAGCTCAGGCTTCGCTCCCAAATTGTCCGTGGTGGAAATCACGGGCGTTTGTGCGCATTGTCAGAAAGCTGCATAGAGCAACAACGGCGCAAAGCCGGTTTTTCAGGAAGAAATGTCCTCACCTCAAATCATACCGTCCGCCGGTCGTCCCCTCAGTGCCGGCGCCATCGCCCTGATGCTCATGCTGTGCCTGACCTGGGGATTCAACCAGATCGCGGTGAAACTGGTGCTGCCGGACATCCCGCCGATGCTTCAGGCCACGTTCCGCTCGATGGGCGCGCTGCCGGTGCTGTTCATCATCGGCAGCTTGCGCGGCGTTAAATTCTTCGAACGCGACGGCACCTGGAAGCCGGGCGTCATCGCCGGACTGATGTTCGGCATCGAGTTCGTGCTGATCTTTCAGGGCCTGCGTTTCACACCGGCATCGCGGGCGGTCGTGTTCCTCTACACCGCGCCGTTCTTCGTTGCGCTCGGCTCCTACCAGGTGCTCGGCGAGCGACTTGGCGGGACGCAATGGCTGGGGCTCGCCATCAGCTTTGCCGGCGTCGCACTCGCGATCGGCGTGCCGCAGCCCAACGTCGATTCGCATGTTCTGCTCGGCGACCTCATGATCGTCGGCGGCGCCGCGCTGTGGGCGGCGACCACGCTGGTTGCCAAGGGCACCCGGCTGCGCTTCGCCGCGCCCGAGAAGGCGCTGGGCTACCAGGTCGCGACCTCGATCCCGATCCTGGGGCTGGCGGCCTGGCTGTTCGGGGAGACCATCCCCCACACCCCGTCGCCGCTGTCGCTGGGCCTGATGGCCTTCCAGGCGATCTGGGTGGTGGGAACCACGTTCACGCTTTGGTTCGCGCTGGTGAAGACCTATTCGGCCAGCAAATTGTCGGCTTTTACCTTCATCACCCCTTTGTTTGGCGTGGTGGGTAGCTATTTCATCATGCACGACACGCTGAACCTGACATTCGGGGCTGCCGCCGTCCTTGTCATTGCTGGGCTTTTTCTGGTTAACCGTCCCAGTCAATCCGCTGCGGCGCCGCGCGATGCATTGCTGAACGTCACCAAAACCTGATATTTGGACGCCATGAACAAGCTCGAAAACACCATCGATTCCGACATCGCGGGGCCTGCGCCGCGTCATCACACCACCAAGGTCAAGGTCGGCGACGTTACCGTCGGCGGCGGTGCGCCGATCGTCGTGCAGTCGATGACCAACACCGACACAGCCGATATCGACGGCACCATTGCCCAGGTCGCAGCGCTCGCCCGCGCCGGTTCCGAGCTGGTCCGCATCACCGTCGACCGCGAGGAGGCGGCAGCTGCCGTTCCGCATATCCGCGACGGCCTGCTCAAGCTCGGTCTCACCACGCCCCTGATCGGCGACTTCCACTATATCGGCCACAAGCTGCTCGCGGCCTATCCGGCCTGCGCCGAGGCGCTCGCCAAATATCGCATCAATCCCGGTAATGTCGGCTTCAAGGACAAGCGCGACACCCAGTTCGCCGACATCATCGAGATCGCCAACAAGAACAGCAAGCCGGTCCGCATCGGCGCCAATTGGGGCTCGCTCGACCAGGAGCTGCTGACCAGGCTGATGGATGAGAACACCGCCTCGGCCAATCCGCGCGATGCGCGCGCGGTGATGCGCGAAGCCATGGTGCAGTCGGCGCTGCTCTCGGCGGCACGCGCCGAAGAGCTCGGCATGCCCAAGGACCGCATCATCCTGTCGGCCAAGGTCTCGGCGGTGCAGGATCTGATCGCGGTCTACGAGGTTCTCGCCAGCCGTTCCGATTACGCCATCCATCTCGGCCTCACCGAAGCCGGCATGGGCACCAAGGGCATCGTGGCGTCCTCGGCGGCGCTCGGCATCCTGTTGCAGCAGGGCATCGGCGACACCATCCGGATATCGCTGACGCCGGAGCCCGGCGGCGACCGCACCCGCGAGGTGCAGGTCGGTCAGGAACTCTTGCAGACCATGGGCTTCCGCACCTTCGTGCCCCTCGTTGCGGCGTGCCCCGGCTGCGGCCGCACCACCTCGACCACTTTCCAGGAGCTGGCCCAATCGATCCAGGGTTTCATCCGCGACGAGATGCCGACCTGGAAGACGAAATATCCCGGCGTGGAAGAGCTCAACGTCGCGGTGATGGGCTGCATCGTCAACGGCCCCGGCGAATCCAAGCACGCCAATATCGGCATCTCGCTGCCGGGCACGGGCGAAGCGCCGGCTGCCCCGGTGTTCGTCGACGGCAAGAAGTTCCGCACCCTGCGCGGCCCGACCATCTCCGCCGACTTCAAGGCGCTCGTGATCGACTACATCGAGCAGCGCTACGGCCAGGGCGCCAAGGTGCCGGTGACCGCGGCGGAGTAGTATTGCTCCGCTCGCGCCTCATACTGAGCTGTCGTCCCGGCGGAGGCCGGGACCCATAACCACAGGATTGGTGGTTAGAACGAGCTGTCGCTCCGAGTTTTCGCCAAACCAAATCCTGTGGTTATGGGTCCCGGATCTGCGCTTCGCTTGTCCGGGACGACGGGCGGTGTTTGCAATGCAGATTGCACATCCTTAACTGCGCGCTACCATGCTCCCAATCAAACGATCGGGAGACACGCCATGAGCTCACTCGCCGGCAAGCAGGGTCCGCGCTATCGCCACGCGACGGACGACGGCGTGCCGTACGAGACCATCGCGGTCGAAAAGCTCACCCCGATCATCGGCGCGGAAATCTCCGGCGTCGACATCGGTAAGCTCGTTTCCGACGATGCCCGCTCCAACCGCCAGATGGACGAGGTCCATCGCGCGCTCGCCGAAAACCTCGTCATCTTCTTCCGCGACCAGACCATCACGCCACAACAGCATCTCGCCTTCGGCCGCAAGTTCGGTGAGCTGCATTTCCATCCTGCCGCGCCGCATGAGGATGAAGACCCGGCGCTGATGAAGATCTATGCGGATGCGAACTCGCCGCGCGCCAACGGTGAGGGTTGGCATTCCGACGTGTCCTGCGATCTCGAGCCGCCGATGGGCTCGATCCTCTACATCAAGCGGTGCCCGCCGCGCGGCGGCGACACGTTGTTTGCCAACATGTACGCAGCCTACGAGGCGCTGTCGGACCGGATGAAGGCCTATGTCGACGGGCTGACCGCGCTGCATGACGGCGAGCCGATCTATCGCGGGCTCTACGCCAATTACGGCGTCGCCGACCGCCCGTCCTATCCGAGTGCCGAGCATCCCGTGGTGCGCACGCATCCGGTCACGGGCAGGAAGGCGCTCTACGTCAACCGCGGCTTCACCCGCCACATCAACGGAATCCCGCGCGACGAGAGCGATGCGATGCTTGCCTATCTTTACCAGCACGCCGAGAATCCGCTGTTCCAGTGCCGCTTTCGCTGGACCGAGAATGCCATCGCCTTCTGGGACAACCGCTGCACCCAGCACCGCGCCATGTGGGACTACTGGCCGCACACACGCTCGGGGACGCGCGTGACGGTGAAGGGAGAGAGGCCGGTGTGAGAGGCATTTTTGTGGTCGCACTCGTCTTTGTCACGAGCTGCGCGATTGCCGGGGACAAGGTGGCGACCGGCGCTGAAGGCACGGTGGCGACTGCTGATGCGGCCGTCGAGATCGCACGTGCGGCGGCCGTTAACCGCTACGGTGAGGTCGTTATTCGAAGCGAGGAGCCTCTAACCGCTGAGCTCAACCAACGTAACAATTGGATTGTGACAGGCATGTTGCCGCACGGCGCAGTTGGCGGAGTAGTTGAAGTTGAAGTCGCCCGCCGTGACGGCAAAGTTCTTCGGATGGTTCACGGTCAATAGCTCAACGTTGACGTCCTCCCGCGCCCGCGCCAATCTCTGCGAAAATAGTCGGGAGAGCCTGCCATGCTCCGCGCCGAGGACAACAAATTCCTGACCGAGGCTGATGCAGGCACCGGCATGGGCGAGCTGCTGCGCCGCTTCTGGATTCCGGTGCTCCTGTCCGAAGAACTCCCTGAGCCCGACGGCGAGCCGAAGAAGATCACTGTGCTCGGCGAGGAGCTGCTCGCCTTCCGCGACACGCGCGGCGTTGTCGGAGTCATCGACCAATACTGCCCGCATCGCGGCGCCAATCTCTGGCTTGGGCGCGTTGAGGAATGCGGTATCCGCTGTGTCTATCACGGTTGGAAGTTCAATACCGACGGCCGGTGCGTCGACATGCCGACGTCCTATCCCGACCTCAACGCCAAAGACCTCATCCGCATCAAATCCTATCCGGTGCGCGAATGGGGCGAGATGATCTGGGCTTATATGGGCCCGGCTGACGCGATGCCCGAGCTGCCGGACCTCGAAATGGCGCTGCTGCCGGCTTCGCACCGCTACGTCAGCAAGAAATGGCAGGACTGCAACTGGGTGCAGGCGCTGGAAGGCTCGATCGACACCGCGCATTTCACCTTCGCCCATCTCTCCTTCGACAAGGAGGAGAACGAGATCCTGGACATCAAGAAGCATTTTGTGAATCCGATCGCGCGGATGTCGAGCGATCACATGCGCTGGATCGCCGAAGACCCGCGTCCCGTAATCAAGATCGCCGCGCACGATGCGGGCCTTACGATCGCTGGCGGGCGGCTCACGGGCCGTGATGACATCTACTGGCGAATCGCGCAGATCCTGATGCCGTTCCACGCCTATGCCCCGAGCGCGATGCCGGGCGAGAACATCTTTGGCCAGACCTTCGTGCCCGTCACCGACACCAATTGCTGGATCTACACCTATGCCTGGAATCCGGAGCGGCCGCTGACGCAAGCCGAGCGTGACGCCTTTGACCGCGGCAATGGCGTGATCGCGGAGGTCGGCGACAATTACGTGCCGCTGCGCCACAAGGGCAACGACTATCTGATCGACCGCAAGCTGCAGAAGACCAGGAGCTACACTGGCATCAAGGGCGTCTCCGAACAGGACGCGGCCGTGCAGGACAGCCAGGGCCCGATCGCCGACCGCAGCCGCGAGCATCTCGGTCCGACCGATTTCGGTATCATGCATTTCCGGAAAGTCGTGATGGAGCTGGCGCGGGCGCTTCAGCAGGGCGAGCCGCCGCCGCACGCCGTGCATCAGGATCGCTACGCCGTGCGCTCGGGCGCCTGCGTCACCAGCAAGGCCAAGGACCTTTCCGCGGTGATGCTGGAGCGTTTCGGTGACGTCACGGGTTTTGTCGGCCGGCCGCGGACAGCGGCAGCGGAGTAGCGCTTGGGGCAGCCGCGCAGCATCATCGCAAGTCTCGTCTCGACGCTGGTCGCGTCGATCCTGCTATGGTCGCTGGCGCCTGCAAGCACCGGTCATGCTGCTATCGCGCGAAAAATCGTGAAGCCCAAGCCGCCGCACGCGCCGGTCAAATGTGAGATGTCGAAATTCCGGATCGTCGTGGATGTCGGGCACACCCCGGACTCCTACGGCGCGTTGAGCGCACGCAACGACACGGAGTTCGGCTTCAACTTCCGGCTTGCAAGTCTGATCACGGCGAAGCTCAAAGCCGAAGGCTTTGCCGCGGCCCGCCTGCTCGTCACGGCCGGCAAGGCGCGACCGAGCCTGCTCAAACGCGTCAGCACCGCGAATGACGCCCGGGCCGATCTCTTCCTGTCGATCCATCACGATTCGGTGCCGGACAAGCTGATCGAGACCTGGGAGTTCGACGGCGCGAACAGCTATTTCAGCGACCGCTTTTCGGGCCACTCTCTGTTCGTGTCGCAGCGGAATCCGCACTACGCTGCGAGCCTGATGCTGGCCCGGATGATCGGCCGGCAGCTAAAGGATCAGGACCTGCATTATGCCGGCCAATATGCCCTGCCGGTGATGGGCCGCTACCGGCGCCAATTGCTCGACAAGGATGTCGGCGTCTACCGCTATGATGGGCTCGTCGTGCTCTCGCAAACCCGCAGCGCCGCAGTGCTGCTCGAAGCCGGCTCCATCATCAACCGCGACGAGGAAATGGCGATGAACTCCCTAGAGCGGCAGGAGATCATTGCGGGCGCCGTGGCGGTGGCGATGAGGGAATTCTGCGAGAGGCGGTAGTTTGCTCCGCCGCTTCAACAGCCGTCATTGCGAGCGTAGCGAAGCAATCCAGGCTGCCGCAGCGGAAAGATTCTGGACTGCTTCGCTACGCTCGCAATGACGAGGAGCTACAGCGGCCCGCCCCGATACTCCCGGTTCGCCAAACTCGCCTCCTCCAGATCCAGATCCCGCTCGATCCGCCGCCGCGTCTCGTCGGTGATCTGGCCGTCGCGCAGCAGTTCGTGGATGAATTTGCGCTCGGCGGCGATCAGGTCGCGGGTCAAGGCGGTGCCGGCGGCGGAGACGTCGTGGTGGATGGGATCGAGCGAGTCCGGCAGCTGATTGACCCGGATCTCGTGTCGCGCGCGCAGGAGCCGCATCACCTCGTCCGATACGTCCTTCTCCTCGGTCAGCGCGTCGAGCGACTTCAGGGCGGCATCGAGGGCCTGGCGCCGTGCTGCGATCTCGGCCTCGTGCTCGGCGGCATGCTCGCTGCGACCGGCTTCGGCGACACCGAGCCAACGGACCACCGGGGGTAGCGTGAGGCCAACGCCGATCAGCGTGATGAAGATGACGCCGAAGGCAACGAACAGGATCAGGTCGCGAAACGGAAAGGCCGCGCCGCCCGGAAGCGTGAACGGCAGCGCGAGCGCCGCCGCCAGCGACACCGCGCCGCGCACGCCGGTGAACGCAAGCACGAACGGCCATTGCCATGGCGGGGAGGGGTCGCGCACGCGCAGCGACTTGCTGAGCATCCGCGGCAGATAGGTCGCGGGATAGAGCCAGGCGAAGCGCGCGATCACAACGACCGCCAGCACCACGACGGTCGCGATCACGATGTCGTCGAGCGGGAATGCCTTCGATTTCTCGTACAGCGCGCGCATCTGGAACCCGGTGAGCAGGAACAACAAGCCCTCGATCAGATAGATCCCGAGGTCCCAGAAGAAGATGCCCTGCAGCCGCGTCGATGCCGAGATCAGCAGCGGGCCGTTCCAGCTCACATAGAGGCCACAGGCGACGGTGGCGATCACGCCGGAGCCGCCGAGATGCTCGGGCAGCCAGTAGGAGACGTAGGGCGTGATCAGCGACAGTGTCAGCTCGACCTGCGGGTCCCCCGACCATTTGCGGAACCGTAGGGAGAGCCAGCCGACACCGATGCCGAATGCGATCTCGCCGGCGACGATGAGCAAGAACTCGCCGCCTGCCAGAGGCAGCGAGAAATGCCCGACCATGATTGCGGCGAGCGCGAAGCGGTAGAGAATCAGCGCGGTGGCGTCATTCGCGAGCCCTTCGCCTTCGAGGATGACCATGAGCCTGCGCGGCAAATGCAGCCGGCGCGCGATCGCGAGCGGCGCCACCACGTCGGGCGGCGCCACGATGGCGCCGAGCAGGAAGCCGATGGTCCAGGGCAGGCCGATCAAATAGTGGGTGGCGGTTGCGACCAGTGCTGTGGTGAAGATCACCGCGCCGACCGCGAGCAGCACGATCGGACGAAGATTCTTTTTGAATTCGCGCCAGCTCATCGCGACGCTCGCCGAGTAGATCAGCGGCGGCAGCACCATCAGCAGCACCAGTTCCGGCGGCAGCTCGACCGGCGGCATGCCCGGCACGAAGGCGAGGCCGACGCCGGAGAGCATCAGCAGAATGGCAGGCGCGATGTTGAAGCGGCGGGCGACAAGCGCGGTGCCCGCCAGCACGGCGAGCAGGATGAGAAAGGTCTGAAATTTCGCTTCCATGATGATCTGTCTTCACCCGGAAGCGGTCGCAACGTCAATGCGTGCGGCTTACACCAGCCGCTCGGCCACCATGCGGCCGATGCGTGCGAACACGGTTTCGATCTGCGCCGCGGTCGGCGTGCCGCCCTGAGTATAGGCCGCGATCAGGATCGGTGCATCGGGCTTCGTGTCGATTTTGGGCCAGGCCACTGCGATGTCGCCGGAGGCGTCCTTGCCGTTGTTGCCGGTCTTGTCGCCGATCTTCCAGCTTGCGGGGAGCCCGCCACGCAGCCGGTTCGCGCCGGTCTTGCAACCCACCAGCCACTCCGTGAGCTGTGCGCGCGAGGTGGCCGACAGCGCCTCGCCCGTGAGCAGCCGGCGCAGATTGCCTGCCATCGCCGCCGGCGTCGTGGTGTCGTGGGGATCACCGGGCGGTGAGCGGTTGAGCTCGGGCTCATTGTGGTCGAGCCGCGAGGTGGTGTCGCCGAGTGAGCGCCAGAATGCCGTGAGCGCGGCGGGGCCGCCGATCCGTGCCAACAGCAAATTGGCGCAGGTGTTGTCGCTGAGCTCGACGATCGCCTTGCACATCTCGGTGACCGACATTGCGCCGGCGGCAATGTTCTGCCTGGCGACCGGTGCGTACTCCAGCAGGTCGGCCTTGCCGTACGGGATCATGGCCGCAAGCTGATCCTCGCCACGATCGACCCGCGCCAGGACGCAAGCCGCCAGCGAAGCCTTGAATGTCGAGCACATGACGAACCGTTCGTCAGCGCGCCAGGCGAGCTTTGCGCCGGTCGCGAGGTTTTCGGCATAGACCCCGATCCGGCCGCCGCTCTCGCGCTCATAGGTTTCGAGCTCAGGCTGCGCGTCCGCGGCGAGTGCAGGGGAGGCGGCCATCCAGCACAGCGAGGCGAGCAGCGAACGGCGGTCGAGAAGCATGGGGAACTCTTGGGCGAGACGGGGCGGGGTGGAGATGCGGCATGCACTCCATCCGCATCGTCATTGCTTCGCTGCGCTCGTAATGACGGAGGATGTGGGACGAGTGCGCCCGATTTCGGGCAGCGGAAGGTCGCGCCCCTCACTCCCGCAGGTCATACCGATAGGATTTCGACACGATCTGCCAGCCGTCGGCGAGCTTCATCGCCACCAGATAGTCGGTGAAAAAACGCGGCGGCAATTGGCACCGGACCTTGATGAAGGCGGTCTTGTCGTCCGAACGGTCGATGGTGACGATGAAATCCTCGCGCGCCTTGCCTTCGGCCTTGCCGGAGGGACGCTTGCGCACGCGGTCGAGCCAGTCCGGCACGGTCAGCACCTGCAGCTCGCCCTTCTCGACCCAGCGCAAATCGGCGGAGGGGTGGAAGATGGCGCCGAGTTTTTCGGCATCGCCCTCGTAAAGTCCGTCGAAATAGGATTGCACGACGGCTTCGACGCTCGAACGGTTCTGGCTCATGGGTCATCCCTTTGACTGATGGCTCGGGGCGAACTTAGTCGTACAGATCAAAATGCGCTATGGGAGTGCGTACCATTTGCGCGAGGACACTGTGATGACCGGATCAGAGAATTCGAACGCTCGTATCCTGGTCGGCGAATGCTATTGCCGCGCCGTGCGCTACGAGGTGGTTGACGCGTTCTCTTATGCGTTGAACTGTCATTGCTCGGATTGCCGCCGCACCACGGGCGCCGCCTTCAAGCCGTTCGCCGGCATCGAGCAGAGCAAGCTCCGCATCATCAGAGGGGAGGACCAGCGCACCATCTACGGTGACGACACCACCCACGACGCCCACTGCGCCCGCTGCGGCTCGCTGCTTTATTCCCGGGTGCGCGAGGGAAAATGGGTCCATGTCGCCATGGGAACCCTGGTCGATGTCCCCTCGATCCGACCGAGCGCCCACATTTTCGTGGGCTCGAAGGCGCCCTGGCACGAGATTACGGACAATCTGCCTCAATATCGGGGCCACATCGGGGATGCCTGAGGGAACCTGCTGCGCACCTGTTTCGCGGCGAACCGCGGCCGGACTGGCGCGACAAACAAAAGGGGTCTTTCGGCCCGCCGCCGGCGCCACCTTCGTGACCTCCGTCACAAGCGTCCGCGACGGACCCTGCTAAAGCCGTCCCAAAGGGGCTCGAACTGCCCTGAACTCGGAAGTCGTGTCATGCGCCAATTGCTCAGACTTTGCCCACTTCTCCTCGTCGTCGCGCTGCTATTCGGCACCGGGCCCGCTTTCGCCGGGAAGCGCGTCGCGCTGGTGATCGCCAACTCCGCCTATCAGCATGCGCCGTCGCTGACGAACCCCGTCAATGACGGTTCGGTGATGGCCAGGACGCTGAAGGAGGCCGGGTTCGACATCGTCGATTCCCGGCGCGATCTGACGGCGCAGGAAACCCGGCGTGTGCTGCGCGAATTCGCCGACGGGACCCGCGATGCCGATATCGCCGTAGTCTATTATGCCGGCCACGGCATCGAGGTCGAAGGCTCGAATTATCTGATCCCTGTCGACGCCAAGCTGGAGCGTGACACCGACGTCTTCGACGAGGCGCTCTCCCTCGACCGCGTCCTGGTCGCGGTCGAACCGGCCAAGCAGCTTCGCCTGGTGATCCTGGATGCCTGCCGTGACAATCCGTTCGGCAAGACCATGAAGCGCACGGTCGCCTCGCGCGGCATCGGCCGCGGCCTCGCCCAGGTCGAGCCGACCAGCTCCAACACGCTGATCGCCTACTCGGCCAAGGCCGGCTTCACGGCGCAGGATGGCGACGGTGCGAACAGCCCCTTCACCGTGGCGCTGTCGAAGCATCTGACGACGCCCGGCCTCGACGTCCGCCGCGCCTTCGGCTTCGTGCGCGACGACGTGCTCAAGTCGACAGGTAACAAGCAGGAGCCGTTCGTCTATGGCTCGCTCGGCGGCGAAGACGTGCCGCTGGTGCCGGTCAAGGCGACCGCTGCGGCTGCCGCCGCGCCCGCGCCGAATCCTCAGGCTGACATCCGCCGCGATTACGAACTCGCGCTCCAGGTCGGCAACAGGCCGGCGTGGGATGCCTTCCTTGCCCAGCATCCCGACGGCTTCTATGCGAGCCTCGCCAAGCTTCAGGTCGAAAAAATCGGTGCCGAACAGGCTCATGCGGCGGCCACCGAGAAGGCCAAGCAGGCCGAGGCCGAGCGCGATCGTCTTGCCGCGGTTGGCGCGCAGAAGGATACGCAGGCCAAGGCAGCCGCCGATGCGAAGGCCGCAGAGCAGGTACAGCTTGCCGCGCAAAAGGCCAAGGAGCAGGCGCAGCAGCAGGCGGCCGCCGCCGAGCAGCAGCGCGTCAATCTCGCCGCCGCGGCGCCGAGTGCAGCGCCCGCCAGCACGGCGAGCCCAGCCGGCACCAACGTCGCGTCGCTGACGCCGGCCACCGCGCCGGCCGATCTCAGCCGCTCGGTGCAGACCGAGCTCGGCCGCGTCGGCTGCTTCTCCGGCGCCGCCGACGGCAACTGGACCCCGTCCGCACAGCGCTCGTTGTCGCAGTTCAACCGTTATGCCGGCACCAAGCTCGACGTGAAGGTGGCGAGCACCGATGCACTCGACACGGTCAAGTCGAAACAGTCGCGCGTCTGTCCGCTGGTTTGCGAGCACGGCTTCAAGGCCGACGGCGACAAGTGCACCAGGATCGTTTGCCGTGATGGCTATGCGCTCAACGACGACAACGAGTGCGAGAAGCAGCGTGCCGCCAGGCCCGCCAAGCCTGCGACTGCAAAGCGTGACGACGGCGACGAGCGTCCCGCACGGCAGCGTCGTCAAGCCGGCGGTGAAGCTGCCGGAGCAGCTGGCGGCTTTGGCGGCGCTGCCGGCATTGCTGCTGCTGCTGGCGCCAGCCGCCCCTCGAGTGGCGGACAGCTATTCTGCAATAACGGCGGCTGCCGTCCGGTCAACCGCGGCTGCCATCTCGAATATCGCGGCGGCGGCGGCCCCGGCAACGATGCCAATGCCGAGGTCTGTAATTAGGATTGCGGAAGTGAGTTCAAGTTGAGATCGCGCTGGCCGCGATGTTGACGGTCAGCGCCAGCAAGGCCGTGTTGTAGATGAATGAGACGATGCCGTGCGCGGTGGCGGTGCGGCGGATGGTCTTGTCGGAGATGCCGACATCGGAGACCTGGGCGGTCATGCCGATCACGAACGAGAAGTAGACGAAGTCCCAATAATCCGCGTGGTCTTCCTTGTCGCCGCTGGGAAACTGAAGGCCGCCCGGCGTGGCGTGCCGGTAATAATCATGCGCGTAATGCAGCGCGAAGATCGTGTGCACGGCGGCCCATGACAATACGATAGTGGTGATTGCGATGCTCAGCTCCAGGACGCCGCGATGCGGCGTTCCAAGCTCGGAGACGATCGCGGCGATGCTGGCGAAGGCGCCGATCGCCGTCACCAGCAGGATCACGAAGCGACCGTCGTCCTGCATCGCTGCGGCGCGGCGGATGTGCTGGTGGTCGTTGCACAGCATCATCGCGTAGACCAGCACCAGATAAACGGCGATCAACGCATCCCAGCCGAACAGAAGCCGCGTGACCAGCCGGTGCGAACCCGGGATGAGCAGGCAGACGAGAATACCAACGGCAAGCGACATGAACGTCCGCGGACGCGCATAAATCAGCCGCATCGGCCGCGACATCTTGCGAAAGCGGGCGAGGGCGGGGTCTTCCTTGTTGCCGCCCGCCATCGCGCTATCAGCTCTTCCGTTCGGCCACGAACCGCGCAGCCGCTTGCAGCACGGCGGCGCGATCGCCGAAAATCGATACCGCGCTGTCGGCGCGCGCGAGCAGGTCGCGCACGCGCTGCTTGGCGCCTTCGATGCCGAGCTGGGTGACAAAGGTGGTCTTGCCGAGAGCTGCATCGGCGCCGGCAGGCTTGCCGAGCGCGGCGGCATCGCCTTCGACGTCGAGCAGATCGTCGGCGATCTGGAAGGCTTCACCGAGCGCGCGGCCGTAATCGTCGAGCGCCTGATATTCCTTTTGCGAGGCCTGGCCGAGGATCGCGCCGGCGATGCAGCCGTAGCGCAGCAGCGCGCCGGTCTTCATCTGCTGAATGCGGGCGACGTCGATCGGCTCGTTGCCGCCAAAGCGGCCTTCGCCGGCAAGGTCGAGAATCTGGCCGCCGACCATGCCGCCGATGCCGGCGCAGCGCGCCAGTGCGCGGGTCAGCAAAAGCCTGACATTGGCGTCGCGATGAATCTCGTCGCGGGTGATGATGTCGAAGGCGAGCGTCAGGAGGCCGTCACCGGCGAGGATCGCGGTCGCGTCGTCGGTCTTCTTGTGCAAGGTCGGACGGCCGCGGCGCAGGTCCGAATTGTCCATCGCCGGCAGATCGTCGTGGATCAGCGAGTAGCAGTGGATGCATTCGAGCGCCGCACCGACGAGCAGCGCGGCTTCGCGCGGCACGCCGAACACGGCCGCGCTCTCGACCACCAGGAAGGGCCGCAGGCGCTTGCCGCCGTTGAGGCTCGAATAGCGCATTGCGTCCATCAGTCGCTTGGGCCGGGCGATCTCATCGGGCAGGATGTCGTCCGACAGCAGGCGCCCGAGCAGCGCCTCGGTGTCATCAGCGGTCTTGTCCAGACGTTTGGCGAAATCGGACGGGGACGTGCCGGTCATCAAGAAGGGCTCCAGAACTAAAATTCGGCGGGACAATCCTTTATGCGCCCGCCTCAGTCAATCGTTTGGAAGGCCTAAAAAGTGCTGGAAAAGGCCCGAATTATCACAGACTTAATGCCGGGCCCGTGGCCGCGTTTCGTTCTGCGCCGGAAAGGTTGATTTGCGCGTCGTCAAAATCCTTCTCCTGGTGCTCGCGGTCGCGGTTCTCGCGCCCTATGTCGTCGCGCCGTTCTACCGCGCCGGCCATCCCGTTTCGACGCTGATGATCTGGCGCTCGCTTCGGGGTGCGCCGATGCAGCGGGAATGGATCGATCTGGCGGCGATGTCGCCCTCGCTGCCACGCTCGGTGGTGGCGGCCGAGGACGCCCATTTCTGCAAGCATCACGGTATCGACTGGGGGGCGCTGCGTGAGGCGGTCGACGATGCCCGGGAGGACGGCACCCCGTTCCGGGGCGCTTCCACCATCACCCAGCAGGTGGCGAAAAACCTGTTCCTCTGGCAGGGGCGGGACTTCGTCCGCAAGGCGCTGGAATTCCCGCTGGCGCTGTGGATCGATCTCGTGCTGCCCAAGGCACGGATCCTGGAGATTTACCTCAACATCGCTGAGCTGGGACCACAGGGCCAGTTTGGGGCCGAGGCGGGCAGCGCCTATGCCTTCGGCAAATCGGCGGCGAACCTCTCCCCCCGGGAGGCGGCACTTCTGGCCTCGATCCTGCCGAATCCGGTCAAACGCAGCGCAAGGACGCCGGGACCGGGTGTCCGGCGACTGGCCGGGACCTATGTGGCGAGGGCGCAGGCGAGCTCGCTTTCGACCTGCTGGCGGGAGAATCGCTGATTTCCGGTCCTTTTCGGGCGCATTTTCCGGCCCAGAGCCCTAGATTTAAGGCAGGCCTTCCTCTATAAGCCCGGCCTTGACCGGCATTCAGCTCGCCTCGGTTTGCGGGTGCTGAGCCGTCCCCTCGCGGACGATGCCCTGATGACACCAATCCCTAGAGGATACTGAAATGGCCGTTCCGAGAAGAAAAACCTCGCCGTCGCGCCGCGGCATGCGCCGCTCGGCCGACGCCATCAAGAAGCCGACCTATGTGGAAGACAAGGACTCCGGCGAGCTCCGTCGTCCGCATCATCTCGATCTCAAGACCGGCATGTACAAGGGCCGTCAGGTCCTGAAGAAGAAAGAGTCCTGAATTCAGGACCTTTCCCAGGCAGGATGATTTCGCCTGCCTGATTTCGGCCAATCCATGAGATATGACAGTGACGGCGGCGGAGCGAATGCTTCGCCGCCGCATTGTCCTGTCTGGATTTCTTGATCGAGAAGGCATTTCGCCGATGGTCGGTTTCCCGCTGCTCCTGATCCCGCTTGCGGTCTACAACATCATCGCCTTCCTGATGCCCAGCGTGTCCTTTACGGACGTGCTGTTCAGGGTGCCGATGATCACGGGCGAGGCCTGGCCGGTCACGCTTGCCGACGTGATGCTCGCGCTAGGTGTCGTGCTGCTGCTGCTCGAGGTGGTCAAGGGCGCGCGGCCCGGGTCGAAATTCCTGATGGATCATTTGCTGTCGCTGATTGTGTTCGGCGCGGCTGCGGCCGAATTCGTGATGTGGCCCAAATTCGGCAACTCCACCTATTTCCTTCTGGTGCTGCTGGCGATGGCCGATTTCCTCGGCGGCATCGCCCAGCGCACCCGCCGCCGCGTCGCTTATGTCGCCGAAACGACAGTGCCGGCGCCTCGCAAGGCCAAGCGCCAGGCCGAGACGCCGGCGGATGAAGGGACGTTCGAGCCCAAGTTCGAGCCGGTCGTTGCGCCGCCCGCATCCGCGCCTTCCGCGCAATCGGTCGCCGAATCCGTACTGATGGATCATCCCGCGCCGAAGCCTGTGAGTACGCCCTCGCCGGAAATTCCCTCGCCGCATTTGCAGCCGGGCAACGGCACCCAGCCGTCTCCCGACGCGCCGCGCTGATCAAGCCACCTGGCGCGTGCGCGCGGTCACGCTCGGAAGCGGGCGCTTGCTGCCATAGGCGACCTGCGCATCCTCGGAAGACACGCGGCGAAGTCGGCTCGCCTGGGGCAGGTGCTCGGCATTGGCGATGAGCTGGGCGACGAAGCTCGGATCGGGGCGCGGCAGCGGTGCCTTGTGGACCCACTGCAAAACCGGCATCAGCGGCACCACAGCCGAGCCTGTGCCGTTGTCCGCCACGTCCACTTGATCAGTACTCAACATCGCGATCACCGTTGACCCGGCTTGGATTGTCGCGTTTCGAGACGCTGGCGCCGGTGCGTGTGATGTACTCGCAAGGCCTATGCCGGACGGGCCGGTTTGGTTCCTGCACGAGAACAAACGTGGTTTCCAAATTGTTTATCAACTTTGCCTAGGGTCAATGGCGAATCTGGCTTTATCCTGTGCCGACTCAGGACTCCCCGCTGTCCCGAAACGAGGCGATTTTGACCCCCGCATTGCCGCAAGCCTCCGACATCCTGGCTGCCCTTGGCCAGGCCGTGTTCGCCTGGGACATCGCCAGCGATGCCATCGTCTGGGGTGAGCAGGTCGGCGCCATCTTCCCCGGGATTCCCACCGAACGGCTGGCCACCGGCGCCGAATTCGCAAAGCTGATCGAGCCCGCGCAATCGCTGCGGACCGCCGCGCTGGCGCAGACCTCAGCCGTGCATGGCGCCGACGGCACGCCCTATCGGGTCGAGTACGGCGTGCGCATGAGCGCCGCCGATCCCATGGTCTGGATCGAGGAGACCGGCCGGTGGTTCGCCGGCCCCGACGGCCGCCCCGTGCGTGCGATCGGCTCCGTCCGCATCAACAATGAACGTCATGCCCGCGACGAGGAACTGACGAAGCTCGCCCGGCTTGATCCGCTGACCGGCGAGCTCAATCGCTCGCATCTGATCGCCGCGCTGGCCGAGGCCATCGAGGAGACGACCCGTTTCCGCTCGACCGCGGCCTTCATGCTGGTCGGCATCGATCATCTCGCGCGTGTCAACGAAGCCTTCGGCTTCGACGTTGCCGACGCCGTGATCCTCGACGTCGCCACGCGCATTCGCGCGCGCTTGCGCGGGGGCGACGTGCTCGGCCGCTTCTCCGGCAACAAGTTCGGCCTGATCCTGAAGAACTGCACCGTCGACGACATGAACGTCGCCGCCGAGCGCTTCCTCGCCGGCATCCGCGACGAGGTGGTGCCGACCAAATCCGGCCCGGTGTCGGTCACCGCCTCGATCGGCGCGGTCAGCGTGCCGCGCTATGCCCGCAACACCGATGAAGCGGTCAATCGCGCCCACGAGACCCTGGACACCGCGAAACAACGCCGCGTCGGCTCGTTCGCCGCCTGGCGCCCGGATGCCGCGCGCGACGCCCAGCGCCGCGTCAACATCCGCGTCACCGACGAGATCGTCACGGCGCTGAACGAGCGCCGCATCAAGCTCGCCTATGAGCCGGTGGTTGCTGCTCTCTCGCGCGAGTGCTCTTTTCACGAATGCCTGGTGCGGATGGACCAGGGCGACGGCCAGGTGCTGCTCGCGCCCGATATCGTGCCGGTCGCGGAACGGCTCGGCCTGATCCGCCTGGTCGATCACCGCGTGCTCGAGCTCGTGGTCGCCGAGCTCGCCGCCGCGCCCGACATCTGCCTCAGCCTCAACATCTCCCCGGACACCACCATGGACCCGGATTGGTGGGCAGGAATCGAATCGCTGATGCGTGCCCATCCCGGCGTCGCCGAGCGGCTGATCGTCGAGATCACCGAAACCGTCGCGATCCAGGACATCGACGATGTGCGCGGCTTCGTCACCCGGCTGAAGAATTTCGGCAGCCGCATCGCCATCGACGATTTCGGCGCCGGCTACACTTCGTTCCGCAATCTGCGCAAGCTCGGCGTGGACATCGTGAAGATCGACGGCGCGTTCGTGCAGAACATCACTCGCTCCGCCGACGACCGCGCCTTCGTGCAGACCTTGATCGACCTCGCCCGCCGCCTCAACATCAAGACGGTGGCCGAATGGGTGCAGGACGAAGAAGCTGCGAACATGCTGCGCGACTGGGGCTGCGACTACATCCAGGGCCGCCTGATCGGGCTCGCCTCAGCCGACCGCCCCTGGGGCGCGCCGCCGGACAGCGCGCTGCCCGCGGCAAGCTGAGACACCCTGCCAAACCCTCATGCCCCCTCATCCAGCGCCACGAGCTCGCGCTTCTTGCGCAAGGCGGGCAATAACGGCGCTATCAGCAGCACCAGCGCGAGCGCCAGACACGCTGCCGAGATCGGGCGCTGCACGAAGGTCCAGAGGTCGCCCTGCGACAGGATCAGCGACTTGCGCAGATTGTTCTCCATCATCGGTCCCAGCACGAACGCCAGCACCAGCGGCGCGGGCTCGAAGCCGAGCTTGCGCATGAAATAACCGATGATCCCGAACGCGATCATCACATAGACGTCGAACACATTGTTGCTCGAGCAGTAGACGCCTAGGATCGTGAACAGGATGATCAGCGGGAACAGGATGTTGTAGGGCAGCTTGAGCAGCTGCACCCAAATGCCGATCAGCGGCAAATTGAGGATCAGCAGCATGACGTTGCCGATATACATGCTGGCGACGATGCCCCAGAACAGGCCGGGGTTCTGCGTGATCAGCAGCGGCCCCGGTTGCAGGCCATGGATGACGAAGGCGCCGAGCAGTAACGCCATTACCACGTTCGGGGGAATGCCCAAGGTCATCAGCGGAATGAAAGCGCCGCCGGCCGCCGCGTTGTTGGCGGATTCGGGACCCGCTACGCCCTCGATCGCGCCATGGCCGAAACGCTCCGGCGTTTTCGACAGCCGCTTCTCCAGGGCATAGGACGCGAACGAGGCGACCACGGCGCCGCCGCCCGGGAGAATGCCGAGCAGGAAGCCGAGGAACGTGCCACGCGCCACCGGGCCGGCGCTCGCTTGCCAATCGGCCTTATTGGGCAACAGCTGCGTGATCTTGGCGTTGATGATATCGCGCTTGATTGCTTGCTCGGTATTGAGCAGCACCTCGGCGACGCCGAACAGGCCCATCACGACGGGCACGAGTCCGATGCCGTCGATCAGCTCCATGCGGCCGAACGTCAGCCGCGGCTGCGCCGTGATGCTGTCGAGGCCGATCAGTCCGAGCACGACGCCGATACATGCCATCAGGAGCGCCTTCGGCATCGATCCCTGAGTGAGGAACGTGAGCACGATGAGGCCGAGCACCATCAGGCTAAAATATTCGGCAGGGCCAAACGCGATGGCGATGTTGGCGAGCCGAGGTGCCACCAGCATCAGCGCAACGAGCGAAAATGTGCCGGCGATGAAGGAGTCGAAGGCGGAGATGCCCAGCGCAGGGCCGGCACGGCCCTGCTTCGCCATCTGGTGGCCGTCAATACAGGTCACGACTGAAGCCGCCTCGCCCGGGATATTGACCAGGATCGAAGTGGTCGAGCCACCATACATCGAGCCGTAATAGATCCCCGCCATCATGATGATGCCGGATTCCGGCGTTCCTGACAGTGTCACCGGAAGCAACAGAGACATCGCCGAGATCGGCCCGATGCCTGGCAGTACGCCGACCAGCGTACCGATGAAGACGCCGATGAAACAGTAGAGCAGGTTGATCGGCAGGAGCGCGACGCCAAACCCGTGCGCGACGTTGACGAGCGTATCCATGCGATCAACCGATCCCGAACAGGCCCGAGGGTAGTTGGATCAGCAGCAGCCGCTTGAGTACCCACCACATTCCGAGCGGCACCAGCGCGGCGATCGGGATCGCCAGCGTCCAACGGACGGGATCGATCAAGCGCAGCAAAAGCAACATGAGCGGAATCGATGACAGCAGGAATCCCAGCGGCTCGAGGGCAAAGGAGAACGCAGTGAGGCAGGCGATGACGAGAAGCGGCTTGCTCCAGCTCACATTGTCCCAGCGCGAAGCCAGCGTCGGCCCGCCCTCGGTGATGGCCGAGATGATAATGCTGGCCGCGAACACGCACATCAGGATGCCCGTGTAGAACAGTACGTAGCCGGAGCCGGGATCGTTGATGGTGCCGAGCTTGAGCCTAACGCCCTGCCAGATCACGAAGCCGCCCAGCGCGAGCCCGATCAAGCCGCCCCAGAGTTCGGAGTTGTTGAAACGGAGTTTGACGGTGGTTTGGTCGTTCATCGATACCCTCTCGGTCGTGCCCCGGACGCTACGCAGCGCGACGCGGTGTGCTGCAGATCCGGGACACGAAAGTGGCTCAATCCTACTTCTTCGCAAGCCCGAGCGTGTCGATCACCTTGCGCTCTGACTCCGTGACCTCGACGACGAACTTTTTGTAGTCCTCGGTATTCTTGTAGCTCGGCACCATGTCGTATTTGGCGAGCGTGGCGATCACCGCGGGGTCCTCGACCGCCTTCTTGAAGGCGTCGTGCAGCTTGGCGACGATCTTGGGATCCATGCCTTTGGGGCCTGCGATGCCGAACGGGGAATCATAGACCATGGGGTAGCCGAGCTCCTTCAGCGTAGGCGCGTCAGGATAATTCGGCGATCGCGCGCCGGTCCACACCATGAGAAGCTTCAGCTTGCCGGCGTCAACCAAGGGCCGCCAACCGGTGGAGTCGGCCTGCAGCATGGTGTGTTGGCCGAGTACCGCGGCGTTGGTCTCTGCCCCGCCCTTGAACGGCACCTGCGTGAGCTTGATGCTGGACATCGCGGCGATTTGCTCCATGCCGATGTGAAGCGAGGTGCCTGTGCCCGGCGTCGCGTAGGTCACCTTGCCCGGATTTGCCTTCGCGAACTCGACCACGTCTTTCCAGGACTTGAACTGCGACTCGGCGCTGGTCGTTACGCCGAAGGTGTAGCCGGTGAGGTGAACGATATAGGTGAAGTCCTTCGCCGGATCCCAGGACACCTCCTGCATTAGGGGCAGGCGGAAGACGGTGATCGGAAGCTGTGAGATGGTGTAGCCGTCCGGCTTCGCAGCCGCGGCCATGGTGGCAGGTCCAACAGTGCCGCCGCCGCCGGCCTTGTTGTCGATCACGATCGGCTGCCCCAGGACCTTAGACGCACTGTCGGCGATCGCGCGCATCGAGATGTCGGTCGATCCGCCGGCGGGCCATGGCACGATCAGCGTCACCGGTTTGGTGGGATAATCCTGCGCACCGGCGGCGGTTGCGAGCAGCGCGCTCACAACGGCATGCATGGCGGCAAAGGCGGTTGTCTTCAGCCCGTATCGCGACATCGAAACTCCTCCCTCGCGGTGGCCTGGTTCGGGCCGCCGTTTCTCATTGTTATGACGGGATTGTCCCCGAATTCATGGGAGAAGAAAAGCGCATTGCGCGGGCGCGATACGGTGATCCCGCCGAAAAGCGCACGTGCGACAATTGGTCGTTTGAAGGCGTGCCGAGATACGGAATTTGGCTTCGGTGGGGCCCTTACGCCACGCGGCGTACTGCGCTCAGCGTCTCGATCACGCGTCCGACCTCCGCGGCCGGGGAGGGCTTGCCGAAATAATATCCCTGCACGGCGGTGCAGCCGCATTCGCGGACGAAGTCGAGTTGTTCAATCGTCTCCACACCCTCCGCCGTGGTCTCGACGCCGAGCACCGAGCCGAGGCTGGCGATGGTGCGGACGATCGCCACACTCTCCGGGCTTTCACTGATCGTGCCGACGAAGGAGCGGTCGATCTTGATACGATCGAACGGAAATCTGCGCAAATAGCTCAGCGAAGAATAGCCGACGCCGAAATCGTCGAGGCTGACGCGCACCCCCAACGCGCGGAGTTGGTGCAGGATCTCGATCGTCGATTCACTGTCGTCGAGCAGCGCCGTCTCGGTGAGTTCGAGCTCGAGCCGATGCGGTGGCAGGCCGGCCTCCGCAAGCGCGCTCGTCACCATCGTCACCAGCCCGCGCGAGCGGAATTGCACCGGCGACAGGTTCACGGCGACGGTGAGATCGGGCCATGTCGCGGCGGTCGCGCAGGCCGTGCGCAGCACCCACTCGCCGATCGGAACGATCAGGCCGTTCTCTTCCGCAATCGGAATGAATTCCGCCGGTGAGACGAGGCCGCGCGAGGGATGTTTCCAGCGCAGCAGCGCCTCGAAGCCGGTAAGTTCGGTGGTGTCGAGCCGCACCTGCGGCTGGAATGCCAGGTGGAATTCACGGGCCTCCAGCGCGCCGCGCAGATCGTGCTCGAGCGCGTGCCGGCTGCGAGCCTCTTTCTCCATTTCGGGCTCGAACAGCTGATAGGCGCCGCGCCCCTTGGCCTTGGCCTGGTACAGCGCGAGGTCGGCGCATTTCATCAGCTCGTCGGCGTCGAGCCCATGATCGGGCGCGATTGCGATGCCGACGGAGACGCCAACATGCATCGACTGGTGCTCCAGCGGCGGCGGGTGACCGATGATCTCGACCAGGCGGCGCGCGAGCCTTTCCGCCGATTGCGGCTGCGGCCCGCGCTGGAGAACTGCGAACTCGTCGCCACCGAGCCGCGCGACGGTGTCGTGCTCGCCGACATTCTCCTTCAGCTGCGCCGCGACCCAGCGCAACAGCCGGTCGCCGGCCGCGTGGCCGAGGCGATCGTTGACGGTCTTGAAATTGTCGAGGTCGAAGCACAGCACGGCCATCGCGCCGCCGGCGATCGCGACCTGGTTCAGTCCCTCGCCCATCTTCTCGCGGAACAGAGTGCGATTGGGCAGGTCGGTGAGTGAATCGTGCCGCGCCATGTGCGCCACGCGGGCCTGGGCCTTGTGGCGTTCGGTGACATCCTCATAGGTGACGACCCAGCCGCCATGCTCCATTCGCTTGTGATTGAGCTTGATGATGCGGCCGTCGCCCAAATAGCGGTGCAGTGTGTGCTCGCCCTCGCGCAGCCTCTCGACATAGTCGGCATAGAGCCGCGCGGCGGTGGTGTTTGGATGGATGCCGAGCTCGCAGCTGTGCTCCATGATCTCGCGCATCGACACACCCGGCTTCACCAATTCGGGTGACAATCCGTACATCTCGATGTAGCGCCGATTGCAGACGATGACGCGCAAGCTCGAATCGAGCATACATAGGCCCTGGCTCATGTTGTTCAGGGCCGCGTCGAAGCGCCGATACTGCTCGCTCAGCTCCTCGACTGCGTGCTCGCGCTCGGTGATGTCCTCGTAGGTGGCCACAAAACCACCCTCGGCCAGAGCGCAATAGCGCACCGAGATCGTGGTATCGTTCGACATCCGCCGGCGTATCGGCGAGGAGTTGCGGTCGGCGATCCTTGCGCTGGCGGCTTCCAGGAGTTGTTGCGGGCTATACTCGGAAGAGAACGCGCCGTTTGCCATCGAGCGTTCGATCAGTTCGCCGAGATGCGTGCCCGGCGTGGCTTCCTCCGGCGAGAGCCGATAGATCTTCCGGTAGGTGGTGTTGCAGACGCGCAGGCGCATCTCGCTGTCGTAGAAGGCGAGCCCGTGCGCCATGTTCTCCAGCGCCGCATCGAGCATGAAGTTCTGCTGCCTCAGCATCTCCTCGTATTGCAGCCGCTCGGTGACGTCTTCGTGCACCGTCACCCAGCCGCCGTCGGGCAGAAAACGGGAAGCCACCTGCACCATCCGGCCGTCATAGCGCATCACCAGCAGGTTTTTCGCTTTCCTGGTGCGCACGTCCTCCAGCCTGGTGTCGTGGAATTCGTCGGCCGACATCCCCGGCAGGTTGCCGCGCGACATCCAATGCTCGATGACCGTGTCGTGCGAGACGCCCGGCTTCACGATGTCCGGGTCGAGATTGTAGAGGCTCAGGAAGCGATCGTTGCAGACGACGACGCGACTGTCGGCATCGTACATGATCAACCCGTGCGACATGTTGGCGAGCGCGTGCTGGCTGCGCTCGGTCTGCACGCGCAGTTCCGCTTCGACCCGGGCGAGGCGGCTGACGTCGTCGCAGATCGTCATCCAGCCGCCGCCGGGAAGCGGTTTTAGCTCGAGCGCCATGACCAGGCCGCTCGCGAGCGTCTGCTGAGTCCGGAACGGCTGGCCGGCTGCGATCCGCGCCATGCGGGCGGCATAGAGTGCGTCGACTTCCCCCGCAGGGATGTTGCCGAGGGCCACGCTGTGGGCGAGCACGTCACGGTAGCTCGTGCCGACCCGCACGATTTCGGCCGACATGTTGAACAGGCTGAGGTAGCGCTGATTGACCAGCACGATCCGGTTGCCGGCATCGTAGACGCAGACGCCTTGCTCCATGTGGTCGAGCGCAAGCTGGCTCAGCCCGACCAGGGCCTTCGGGCCCTGCTCGCGGCGTGCATCAAGCTCGTTGTCGCGGATCGACGTCATGGGGCGGCGGGGTCTCGGCGGGCAATAGAACTTAACGCGATGTAATTCAGTCGCCGAGGCTAGCGAAGAGGCGGGAAAATTCCCTTAAGCGCCGTAGTTTACGGAGGGTGACCGGCGATGCAGGGATGCCGCCAATGTGAAGGGGAGCAAGGTACCGTCGCGCCGGTCGACCTGCGCAATTGCGCGTTAGGCCCGGATGACATCGAATGTCCGGCCCAAACGGGCCTACGGCCCGTACAGCACGAGTTCCGTATCCGTGAGATCGGCGAGCTGCGGCCGGTGTGGGCCCTTGAAATATTTGCGGCCGCGACGCTCGGTGTAGATGCCGACGAGGCCGGGAACCGGGCCGTTGGAATCGACGGCGACCGCGATCTTGCCGAGCCGCAGCAGCAGCCGGCCGATGCGGCCTGCGCATTCGGTGTATTCGGCCGCGTTGCGGCAGTAGATCAGCTTCATCGCGGGCGGCGCGATGATGCCACGGCGGATGCGCACCGGTTGCAGGATGAAGGGGAACGTTCCCTTCGGCGTGCGGCAGACCAGGCTGAGGCAATTGTAGCGCGCATGCCGCGTCAAGAGATCGGTCTCGGCATCGGAAAGCCCGTCGATCGTCTTGGCGTGCTGCGAGATGACCTCGATCTTGCTCCAGCGTGGGACGCGCGCGAGCGCTGGCACCGAGAAGAAGATGCCACGGCAATAGGCGCGAAAGCCCTGCGTCTCGATGATCGGCCAGGTCCACGGCGCCGGGCTGATGTTGAGATAGGTGACGTCCTTGTGGCGCTGCGCGATCTTGGTCAGGAGCGGGGCGTAGTTGCGGTAGGCCGGGTCGACATACCAGCTCGACAAATTGCACTGGATGGCGGTCTCATCGCCGTCCCTCCGCGCCGTGTAGATCAGCAGCAGCACGCCGACCGGCGTGCCGTCGTTGTCGAGCATATAGCCGAAGCGCGGATAGCCTTCCGGTACCGGTCGGAAGGCCTGCCGGCGCAGGCCCTGGATCCAGTAGCCGCGCGAGCGGCCGACGAAGCCGCGCGTCAGCAAGTCCGCGACCGCATCGACGTCGGACTCGGTGATCTCGCGGCATCGGACCTTGGTATGGATCACGCTCGTCTTTCCCGTGGAAATGGCCGGCCTCGTTCCGTTAGCGCCAGCCTTCGCCGTGGGCATCGGCCGCGATCTGCGGCTGCAGGCCCATGATCTCCCGCACCTTGGCGGGCCAGGCGGAAGGATCGGTGCCGTGGGTGTGGAACATGGCGACAGCCAGGCGGTCCATGCCGAAGGCGACGCAGCCGGTGTGGGCCGGCTCGCCATTGGCGTCCTTGATGTCCCAGGTCGTGCCGAAATGCTCGCGGTGATAATTGAAGCTCATGCAGGCCGTCGGCTGCTCTTCCGAGCGCAGCGGGATCAGCAGTTCGAACTTGAGCTGCTGCTGCTTTTGGCTCACCGCCTTCATCTGACCGACGCGGCCGAAGAACGGATCGCTGGCATAATCGACGCGGAAGGTGAGACCGAGATCGGTCGCAATCGCCTGCGCGCGCACCATCCAGCGCTCGCGGAAATCGGCTACGTCGTCGGGGTTGCCGATGCAGACATATTCCCGCATCCGGAACGATTGCAGCCGGTCGAGATGTTTTGACGGCTCGCGGCGGAAGCAGTCGGCGGCGACGTCGAAGCGCAGGCCGCCCTTCGGCAACTGGCCGCGGCTCGCCGCGATCGGATAGACGGGATAGCAGGCCGCCGGCGACAGCACGAGGTCTGCCGGCGAGAGCGAGCTGGTCCAGTCACCGCCGGCATCGAAGCGGCTGACCGCGGCGTTGATCTCGCGCTCGGTGCCGTGCAGGCCGCAGACGCAACCGAGCAGGTTCGGAAAGCTCTTGAGGTAGCCGGACTTCTCGAGCTGTGAACGGCTCATCACCGGCGGGAAGCGCATCACTTCGGTGCCCGCCTCGCGATGGCTCGTAATGAGTGCGGCGAGCCGCTCGACGATGCCCTCATAAAGCGCGGTGCGGGCGTAGACGCCGTCCGAGCCCATCGGATGAAAGAGCTTGTCGGCGAGATGATCGAGCGGATCCGCGATTTGCGGGGCGGTCTCGGGCGAATTGGGGAGGACGGCAATGTTCATGATTCGATGTCCTGCTATCTCAAAATTGTTCTTGTTGGTTTGGTCGCCAAGGCGCGTCAGTTAGGAAAAGGACGTCAGTCGTGAAGGCTCAATGGCACGCCGCTCATCAGGGTCGATGTTGCGGCATTGGCCAGAATGCGGTCGTTGTTGATCATGATCGGCGACGACAGCACGTCGCGCAGGTGGCGGCCCATGGTGAACTCACCGTCGTTGCGGTAGCCGGAAAGGCCTGCGGTGCGCATCGCATGCATCACGGTCTCGACCGCGAGCTCCGAGGCCTGCACCTTCAGAAGCGTGATCGAAGACTGGAAGTCGAGCGAGCCGAGCGCGCGTTCGTCGTGCTCGGCGCGAGCAAAGGCGTCGATATTGGCTGATATCAGCGCCCGCAGCTTGGCCAGCGACATCTTGGCGGCGGTGAAATGCGCGGCCGCCGGCGGCATCTGGCCGCCTGAGGTGCGGGCCGCCTTGCGAACGAAGGCCTGCGCACGGGTGACGGCAGCTGCAGCGATACCAGCCCAGGCCGAGGACCAGCACAGATGCGCGAACGGCGTCATGGTCTGGGCGTGGATCTTGTCGTAGGATTCCGGGAAGACGCGGTCGGTCGGGCAGTCGACCTTCAGCTCGAAACCGGTCGAGCAGGTGCCGCGCATGCCGAGCGTTTCCCAGCCCAGCGTCCGCTTCAGCGAATAATCGTCCCTGGCGAGCGCCAGAAGAACCTGATCGGACGCAGAAGCGTCGGTGGCGCGGCGGGCAATAGTCACGAGGCCGTCGGCCTCGGCGCCGTAGGAGATCACGGTGGCGTCGCGCAGCAGCGAGACGGTGTCGCCGACGACGTCGACGGCGGCGGCGCTAGCGCGGATGTTTCCGCCGTTCTGGCCTTCGGTGGTGGAGGAGGCGAGCAGCCACTGGTCGCGCGCGACCCGGCGCATCATGGTTTCCATCCAGGGGATGCCGTGGCCGTGCCTGACGACGCAGGCGACCTTTGTCGTGTGCATGGCGTAGATCATCGCCGTGGAGGCGCAGGCGCGTCCGAGCGTGTAGCAGACATCGGTGACGTCGTGGATCGAGGCACCGAAGCCGCCGAACTCGGCCGGGATCATGACG
Organism: Bradyrhizobium sp. 4; assembly: GCF_023100905.1. Lineage (NCBI taxonomy): Bacteria > Pseudomonadati > Pseudomonadota > Alphaproteobacteria > Hyphomicrobiales > Nitrobacteraceae > Bradyrhizobium > Bradyrhizobium sp. 4. The sequence continues at coordinate 7,470,237 of NZ_CP064686.1, read as the reverse complement.
CCGAGCAGCTTCTGCTCACGCGCAACCTCGAAAGCCTTGTGAGGGAAGCGGGCATCGCGATCGACCCCGTCGGCGTCGGCTGCCGCCACGGTGGCGGTCCGGGCGGCGCGTTCGACGAGGGAGGGACCATGCTCGAGAAAGCTCGTCTGCGTCTCGTCGACAGTGAGGACTGCTTCACGCACGTTCATACTCGTCCGCCTCCGGTTTGCCGTTCAGGATCGCCGGCATCATTCGCGATGCCGCTTGAGCGATCCTTCGACCATCTTTGCTTATGAGATGAGGCTACGGATTTAATTCAAATTCGTCGATGAAATAGAGGGTAAACAAAGCCCAATTCCGAACGAACAGTTAAGTTCGGGTTGTTTGCATCGTCCGGATTCCCGCGATCGCGTTAGGGATCTGTAAGAAGCCGGAAATCCAGACAATCTGAGTCATCGTTTACTAAGAAACGCGAAGTAATGGTGGTGTCCATTGCGGGATCGGCCCGCCGTGCCCATCGTAGCCGGCAACCAGTCCGACCTTTGTCGACAGATGGGAATTTACCGATGCAGGCTTTCGATACCGAGTTGCGCAATCGCATCATCAAGCTGGTGAAGGGCATCCTCGCCCAGAACTCGCTCTCCGCCGAGGTCACGCCGCAGGCCAAGCTCGTCGACGTCGGCCTGACCTCGATGGACATGGTCAATCTGATGCTCGGCGTCGAAGCCGAGTTCGACTTCACGATTCCCCAGTCCGAGATCACACCGGAGAACTTCCAGTCGATCGAGACGCTGGAGCGTATGGTCGCGACCCAGCTGCAGTCGGCGGCCGCGGCATAATCAGGCGCGCTGGCGCGCATCCTCCTGACGGCACTTCCTGACCCCATCACCCGTTCCAAAACCGACGTAAAACTGGCATAGCTTCCCCACGGGATTGCGAAGGCGCGAACGGGGTGGAGCAGGTATGACGCAGGCGGTATTGGGCATCATCGGCGGCTCCGGCATTTACGACCTGCCGGGGCTGGAGGACGCTCGCGAAGAGGTGATCAAAAGCCCCTGGGGTGAGCCGTCGGCACCGCTGCGGCGCGGCTCCATTGCCGGCCTGCCGATCGTGTTCCTGCCGCGCCACGACAAGGGCCACCGGCTGTCGCCTTCCGACATCAACTATCGCGCCAATATCGACGTCCTCAAGCGCGCCGGCGTCACCGACCTGATCTCGCTGTCGGCCTGCGGCTCGTTCAGGGAGGAACTGCCGCCGGGAACCTTCGTTCTCGTCGACCAATTCGTCGATCGTACCCACAAGCGCGAGAGCTCGTTCTTCGGGAGGGGATGCGTCGCGCATGTGTCGATGGCGCACCCGGTCTCGCCGCGGCTGCGCATCCATCTTGCCACGGCGGCCGAAGCCGAGGGCATCGCGTTTGCGCGCGGCGGCACCTATGTCTGCATGGAGGGACCGCAATTCTCGACCTATGCGGAAAGCACGACCTACAAGACGCTTGGTTATTCCGTGATCGGCATGACCAACATGCCCGAGGCGAAACTCGCGCGTGAGGCCGAGCTTTGCTACGCCACCGTCGCGATGGTGACGGATTTCGATTGCTGGCATCCCGATCACGACGCCGTCACCGTGCAGGACATCATCCGCGTTCTGAGCTCGAACGCCGACAAGGCAAAAGCGCTGGTGGCGCGGCTGGCGAAAGACTTCCCGCGCGAGCATGAGCCGTGCCCGATCGGCTCGGACCGCGCGCTCGATACCGCGCTGATCACTGCGCCCGAGGCGCGCGATCCCGAGCTCCTGAAGAAGCTCGATGCGGTGGCCGGGCGCATTTTGCGGACGTGATACGAAAGGCAGAATGCCATGAAGGTCGACGGCAAGCATTTCCGTAGCATCTGGCGCGAGCGCGACGGCTGGTCGGTCGGAGCGATCGACCAGCGCCGGCTGCCGCACGAGTTCATCGTTGCGAAGCTGACCTCATGCGAGGACGCGGCCCTCGCCATCCGCGACATGCTGGTGCGCGGTGCGCCGCTGATCGGCGCGACCGCAGCCTACGGCATGGCGCTGGCGATGCGCGAGGACGCCTCCGACGCCGGCCTGAAGCGTGCCTACGACACGCTCGTGGTGGCGCGGCCGACGGCGATCAATCTGAAATGGGCCCTGGACGAGATGCGCGCGAGCCTCGCGCCGATCGATCCGCTGGAGCGGGCCGAAGCTGCCTATGCGCGCGCCGACGAGATCGTCGAGCAGGACGTCGAGATCAACCGCGGCATCGCCGGCAACGGCCTGAAACTCATCGAGGCGATCGTCGCAAGGAAGAAGCCGGGCGAGACGGTCAATGTGCTGACCCATTGCAATGCCGGCTGGCTTGCGACGGTCGACTGGGGCACGGCGACGGCGCCGATCTATCTCGCGCATGAGCGCGGCATCAAGGTCCATGTCTGGGTCGATGAGACGCGCCCGCGCAACCAGGGCGCCTCGCTCACGGCCTGGGAGCTCGGCCATCACGGCGTGGCGCATACCGTGATTCCGGACAACACCGGCGGGCATCTGATGCAGCACGGCATGGTCGATCTCGCCATCGTCGGCACCGATCGCGTTGCCGCCAATGGCGACGTCTGCAACAAGATCGGCACATATTTGAAGGCGCTCGCCGCTCACGACAACAACGTGCCGTTCTATGTCGCGCTGCCGTCGCCGACGATCGATTTTGCCGTTGATGACGGCGTCCGCGACATCCCGATCGAGCAGCGCAGCGGCACGGAAGTCACCGACATGACCGGCCGCACCGCAGACGGAAGGCTTGAGACGGTACGCATCGTGCCGGAGGGCTCGCCGGTCGCGAATTATGCCTTCGACGTCACCCCGGCGCGGCTCGTCACCGGCCTCATCACCGAGCGCGGCGTGTTGAAAGCCGATCGCGCGTCACTTGCCGCGGCGTTTCCGGAGCGGATCGCAGCCGCGGCGGAGTAGGTCTGGTTCGGCGACAGCTCGCAATGACGGAGAATGACGCTCTAGCTCAGCTTCAATCCCGTCGCGGCCTCGAGCTCGGCGATCGCCTGGGCGCCGCTGGTCACCTTGACCATCGTCATGCCCATCTCGCGCGCGGGCTTCAGATTGACGCCGAGATCGTCGAGATAGATGCAATTCTTCGGATCGACCTTCAGCGTCTCGGCCATCATCTGGTAGATGCGCGGGTCGGGCTTGCGCAGGCCGATCTTGGCGGACTCGATGACATGGTCGAACAGCACCATCACCTCGGCGACATAGAGTGAGCGGCCGGTTATGCTGCCGATCGCATTGGCCGGCAGATTGTTGGTAATGCAGCCGGTCTTGAATTGCGCCTTGATGCGCTTCAGCGCTTCCACCATCTCGGGGCGCAGATCGCCCTGAAGCAGCGGGAGCACATCGCGGCCGCGCACCTCCGCACCGAGCGCCAGCGACTCCGTTGCGAACAAATGATCGAACGTGTCGATATCGACCTCGGCGCGCTCGAACTTGGCCCAGGCATTTTCCAGATGATTGGCGGCGTTGGTGCGCCGGATGATGTCGATGGGCAGGCCACGCTCTGTCTCGAACCGCGTGAACGCCTCAAACGGCGAACTCGTCAGCACGCCGCCAAAATCAAAGATCACAGCCTCGATCGTCAAGATCCCGCCCTCGTCAATTCCTTTCCAAGAGCGCTAGCATGCGCTATCGGCAAGGGCCAGTCCGAAGCCATCCCGACGCCGTCACCGATGCCGAAGCGTGTTCCCATGAAAAAGCTTGCAACGATCATTACAGCGGCGCTGCTGCTCGCCACGCCCGCTTATGCCATCGTTGGCGGCGGCACGCCGCAGGCCGATGGTGTCGCGCGCGCCGTCGTCACCATCGTCGGCTCGCGCGGCAATTTCTGCACCGGCACCCTGGTTGCGCCAAAGCTGGTGCTCACCGTTGCCCACTGCGTGCAGCCCGGCGCGGACTACAAGATCGTCGATCGCGGCACCGACGGGCAGCCGCAACTGCTGAATGTCCGCACCGTCGCGATCCATCCGAGTTTCAACATGCAGGCGATGCAAGGGCATCGCGCTACCGCCGACTTGGCGCTGCTGCAGCTGGAAATTCCATTGAAGGGAAAATCGACGGTACCGGTCGGTGCGCCGAATATTCCGATCCAGGTCGGCAGCCGCTTCGTCATCGCCGGTATCGGCGTCACCGTGCGTGGCGACGGCAAGAGTGGCGGCGCGACGCGTGTTGCCGGCCTCGTTGCGACGGGGCAGCCCGGCACGCTCCAGATCCGGCTGGTCGACCCCGTAACCAACGGTGTTCGCGACGGAATTGGCGCCTGCACCGGTGATTCCGGCGGTCCCGTGTTCGAGGACAAGCCGGCCGGAGCCGTGCTCGTCGGCGTGATCAGCTGGTCCACGGGGCCGAACGGAGCCGCCGGCTGCGGCGGGCTGACAGGCGTCACGCCGCTCACGCTCTATCGCGACTGGATATTGCAGACTGCGCGGAGCTGGGGTGCGACGCTGTGATTTGACCGCGTCCTGATCTATGTCATCTTGAAGCGGAAGCGCGCTGGGCGACCACGTCCGTCGCAGAGGAAACGCGCCGCCCAATCAAGGGCGGCCACAAAAACAAGCAAGGCATAGAAGCAACAATGAATGTCGCTGTTCGCAGTCACGCCACGGCCAAACAGGCTTCTGAACATTTCGACGTGCTGATCGTCGGCGCCGGTATCTCGGGCATCGGCAGCGCCTATCACATGACCAAGCAGCTTCCCGGTGCGAGCTTCGTCATCCTGGAAACGCAGGCGACGTTCGGCGGCACGTGGACCACACATCGCTATCCCGGCATCCGCTCCGACAGCGATCTCCACACCTTCGGTTATAGCTTCAAGCCCTGGGTCGGGCCGCCGATCGCCACCGCCGACGAAATCCTCGCCTACATGAACGAGGTGATCGACGAAAACGATATCGCGCGGCATATCCGCTACAAGCACAGGATCAATTCGGCGAGCTGGTCGAGCGAGCAGAACCTCTGGACCATCGAGGCGGTGACGACCGACACCGGCAGGCCAAAAACTTTCACGGCGAACTTCCTCTGGATGTGCCAGGGCTATTACCGCCATTCGGAAGGCTATACGCCGGAATGGAAAGGCACCGATCGCTTCAAGGGCCGCATCGTTCATCCGCAGACCTGGCCTGATGATATCGACCTCGCGAACAAGAAGGTCGTCGTGATCGGCTCCGGCGCGACGGCGGCGACGCTGGTGCCGAACATTGCCGACAAATGCGCGCATGTCACGATGCTACAGCGTTCGCCGACCTATTTCCGTCTCGGCCGCAACGCCATCGAGATCGCGGAGGAGCTGCGCCGGCTGCAGGTCGACGAGGCCTGGATCCACGAGATTGTCCGGCGAAAGATCCTGTTCGAGCAGGATGCCTTCACGAAACTCTGCATCTCCAAGCCCGAGCAGGTGAAGAAGGAGCTGATCGGCCAGATCAGCGCGGTGCTCGGTCCGGAGTACGATGTCGACACCCATTTCACGCCGAGCTACCGGCCATGGCGGCAGCGCATCGCCTTCGTGCCCGATGCCGACCTGTTCAAGGGGATCGCCAGCGGCAAGGCGTCCGTCGTCACCGACGAGATCGAATGTTTCGTCGAGAACGGTATCCAGCTCAAATCCGGCAAGCTGCTCGAAGCCGACATCATCGTCACCGCAACCGGCTTCAATCTCGCGGCGCTCGGCGACATCGCCTTCGAGGTCGACGGCAAGCCGCTCGCCTTCGGCGACACCGTCACCTATCGCGGCATGATGTTCACGGGCGTGCCGAACATGGTCTGGGTGTTCGGCTATTTCCGCGCCAGCTGGACGCTGCGCGTCGACCTCGTTGCCGACTTCGTCTGCCGTCTGCTCGGTCACATGAAGGCCAAAGGCAAGAAGAAGGTCGAGGTGAGCTTGCGCGCCGAAGACCACAACATGCCGATCCTGCCCTGGATTGATCCGGAGAACTTCAACCCCGGCTACATGATGCGCAACATGGACCTGCTGCCCAAGCGCGGCGACAAGCCGGAATGGCAGCACAGCCAGGATTACTGGACCGAAAAGGACGAGATCCCGAAGACGGATCTGGATGGCGGGGAGTTTGTGTACGGGTGAGGCGCTCGCGCTGACCACACACTCTGCAGTCGTCCCGGCCTAGTGCGCAATTGCGCACTAGGCCGGGACGACATCTTTTGTTGGGCGAGGAGTGTCCCAATTCATTCGCAGCAAAACTACGAATTCCTTCTTGTCGCATTCGTCGCAATCGCCGCAGCGGCAGTCCGGTTCTCGACGCCGAGCTTGGAGTAGATCTGCTCGAGATGCTTGTCGACTGTGCGCGGGCTCAGGCCCAAAATCTGCGCGATGTCGCGGTTGGTTTTGCCCTTGCTGAGCCAGGCCAGCACCTCGCCTTCGCGGGTGGTGAGGCCAAGCTCGCTGGTGAACTCGGGTGGCGGCGCGGTGCCGGATTCCCTGGAGAGCCGCAGCAGGAACTCGTTCGGCGCGGTCTCGCCCATGTAGTACAGGCGGAGCTGAGGATTGTCGGGCAAGGAAGCCGCCTGAGACTTCGAGCTGCCCTTGCCCTTCGCCTGCTCCAGCCATTGCAGCAATGGTACTGGCAGGATGAAGTCGTCCTCGGCCTGCGCGCCGTGGTGGTCCGCCAGCAGCTTTTGCGCCTGCGGGGTCGCCCACAACAATTTGCCCTGGCGGTTGACCGCGAACAAGAATCGGCCGGAGACGTCGAGCGCGGCGCGCGCGCTCTGCGTCATCCGCGCGTTGCCGAGATGAACGCGGATGCGCGCCAGCATCTCCTCGATCACGATCGGCTTGGTCACGTAGTCGACGCCGCCGGCCTCCAGCCCGCGCACGATGTGCTCGGTCTCGGCGAGCCCCGTCATGAAGATCACCGGGACATTGGCAAGGCCCGCATCACGCTTGAGGCGGCGGCAGGTCTCGAACCCGTCCATGCCCGGCATCACCGCGTCGAGCAGCACGATGTCAGGCGTGATCTGGTCGACGATGCGCATCGCGGCTGCGCCGTCGAGCGCCACCATCACCGTCATCCCTGCGCTGTCGAGCGCGTCGGTAAGCAGCCGCAGCGTCTCCGGGGAGTCGTCGACAACGAGCGCGACGTCGCGCTTTTTCGACTCAGTGCTCATACGCATGCAACGTCTTCAATGTGGCCATGTACTGGTCGAGATCGAAGCGGTCGATCAGCGACCGCATTTCCGCGACGAAGTCGGCATGTTCAGGGTGCTCGCTGCCGATCTCGTCCAGCTTCAACTGGATAGCCTTGACGTAGCCGATCTGACCGAGCCCGATCAGCGCCTCGATGTGTTGTACCGGCGGTCGCGAGCCGCTCTCCGGCCGCCACAGCGGCACGGCGATCTCCTCCGAGCCGTATTGCCATTCGACCTTGAGAAGCTGGCGGATGCTTTCCAAAAGCCTGGGAATGTCGATCGGCTTCATCAGATAGCCATCGTGGAAAGGCTGTGCCAGCGGTGTGCCGTGGGCCTCGAGCGCGCTGGCAGACACCATCAGGATGCGCGCCTGATGGTGGCCGTTGGCGCGTAGCGTCTCCGCGACCGTCCAGCCGTCCATGCCCGGCATGGAGATGTCGAGCAGGAACAGATCGGGCCGGCAGTGTTGGGCCAGCGCCAGGCAGCCGGGGCCGTCGGGCGCGCTGAGCAGGATGAAGCCGAGTGGTGTCAACACCTCGCGCAGGAGGTCGCGATGCACGGGATCGTCGTCGGTGATGAGGATGGTCTTGCGCGCGCCGTGATAGCCTGAGATTGGGGCCTCCACCGGCGCAATACGCTGCGGATTGGTGACTTCCGAGAGCAGCATCTTGACCTTGAACGTGCTGCCGCTGCCGACCGTGCTCGAGACCTTGATGTCGCCGCCCATGACGCCGGCGAGCAGCCGGCTGATGGTCAGGCCCAGCCCGGTGCCGGTCTGCGGCTGCGAGACACCGAGCGCACCGCGTTCAAAGGGTGCGAAGATGCGTTCGAGATCGTCGCCCTGGATGCCGGGGCCGGTGTCGATCACCTCGAATTCCGCGACCGGGCTGCGATAGTGCACCACGAACTGCACGCTGCCGGCCTGGGTGAATTTGATCGCGTTGGACAGCAGATTGATCAGCACCTGGCGCAGCCGCTTCTCGTCGGCATAGACCACGACCGGCAAATGCGCCGGCCGCCTGAACACGAAGTCGATGCTCTTGGCGGCGGCCTGAAGGCGGAACATGCCGACGAGCTGGTCGAGGAACTCGGTCAGGCGCACCTCGTCGCGCGACAGGTACAGCCGCCCCGCCTCGATCTTGGAGATGTCCAGAATGCCGTCGATCAGGCCGGAGAGGTGATCGGCGCTGCGGCGGACGACGCGGACCTGGTCGCGCGGCTTGGTGTTGAGCGTGGTGTCCTGCTCCAGGAGTTGGGCATAGCCGCTGATAGCATTCAGCGGCGAGCGCAGCTCGTGGCTCAGGCCCACCACGTAGCGGCTCTTGGCGAGGTTGGCGGATTCGGCGATTTCCTTGGCGCGCTGGAGCTCGGCGTCGGTGCGCTTGTGCGCGTCGATCTCCTGGATCAGCAGCGTGGTCTGGCGCCGGGTCTCGGCCTCGGCGGCCCGTCGGCTCTGCTGCGCCAGCACGAACAGCCAGGCGACCACGCCGATGATGATGCTGAGCGAGAAGAACACCTTCCAGAGCACGTTGGAGACGAGCATGTTCTCGCCGGGCACGCTGACCGAGGTCTGGAGGTAGATCAGCCCCAGTACCAGCGCGACGAGGCCCGCGGAGACCACGAACACCCCGATGTAATGGCCGAACTGCGAGTTGATCCGCTGATAGATCGCCTGCGGCAAGATCCTGGCGAGCGCGTCGGCGAACTGCACCTGCGCGCGCGCATGCGGTTTGCACAAATCGTGGCAGCGCGCGTCGAGCGAGCAGCATAGCGAGCAGATCGGGCCGGCATAGGCAGGACAGGAGGTCATGTCCTCCGGCTCGAAATGGTGCTCGCAGATACAGCACTGGATCGATTCGATATTGGCCCAGCTCCTCTTCGGCTTGCGCGCGATGTAGTATTTTCCGTCGGTGAGCCAGGCGATGACGGGCGCGGTGACGAAGGCGACCGTCAGTGCGACGAAGGCCGCGAGCGCTTTCATGGTCGAGCCGAACAGGCCGTAGAATGCCGCGATCGAGACGATGGTCGCGATCGTCATCGCGCCGACGCCGACCGGGTTGATATCGTAGAGATGGGCGCGCTTGAACTCCATCTGCGGTGGGCGCAGGCCGAGCGGCTTGTTGACCACGAGATCGGACACCAGCGCGCCAACCCAGGCGATCGCGACATTGGAGTAGAGCGCGAGCGTCTGCTCCAGCGCCTTGTAGACGCCGATCTCCATCAGCAGCAACGCCACCATCACGTTGAACACCAGCCAGACGACCCGGCCCGGATGGCTATGCGTCAGACGCGAGAAGAAGTTCGACCAGGCGATCGAGCCTGCATAGGCGTTGGTAACGTTGATCTTGAGCTGCGACAGGATCACGAACGCGCCGGTGAGTGCCAAGGCCATGTCCGGCTGCGACAGCACGTAGCGAAACGCTTCGAGATACATGTGCGCAGGCTCGGCCGCCAGCTCGCTGGAGAGGCCGTGGCTCAGCGCGAAGAAGGCGAGAAACGAGCCCAGCAGCAGTTTCAGCGCGCCGAAGATGATCCAGCCGGGGCCGGCGATCAGAAGGGCGGCCCACCACGACGTTCGCGACGTGCGGCGGTCGCGTGGCAGAAACCTGAGGAAATCGACCTGCTCGCCGATCTGGGCCACCAGCGAAAACACCACGGAGGATGCGACACCAAACAGCAGCAGATCGAAATGTCCGCTGGGGTCGCCGTGCTCGCCGGCGAATTTGCGCCACTCCGTGAACGAGTAAGGGTTGGCCCAGGCGATCGCCGCGAAGGGCAGGATGTGCAGGATGATCCAGATCGGCTGCGTCCAGAGCTGGAACCGGCTGATTAGCGTGATGCCGTAGGTGACAAGCGGGATGATCGCGACCGCGCTGATGAGGTACCCGATCGGGCGCGGAATGCCGAAGCACATCTCGAGCGCGGTCGCCAGGATTACCGCTTCGATGGCGAAGAAGATGAAGGTGAAGGAGGCGTAGATCAGCGAGGTGACGGTCGAGCCGATATAGCCAAAGCCGGCGCCGCGGGTAAGCAGGTCAATGTCGATGCCGCATTTGGCGGCATAATAGGCAATCGGGACGCCGCAGCAGAAGATGATGGTGGAGACGACGAGGATCGCGGCGGTGGCGTTGGTAACGCCGTAGTTCAGGGTGATGGTGCCGCCGATCGCCTCCAGCGCGAGAAAGGAGATGGCGCCCAGTGCAGTGTTGGCGACGCGGGCGGCGGACCACCGGCGCGCGCTCTTGGCGGTGAAGCGCAGCGCGTAGTCTTCCAGCGTCTGGTTGGCGACCCATTGGTTGTACTGGCGCCTGACGCGATCTATTCGCTGCCGCCCTGCCACTTCAGCCCCACTCCTACTCCCGAACGCGCCGGACCCCTCGCAAAACCCGTACCAAAAGCCTACGTCGTCATTTTGCGGTGCAGTATACGCGATCTTGCGTATGCTTGCAGTGCACAAATTCGAGCCATCCTCACGGCACCAATCGCGTGTCCTCGAACAACAGTGGGGTGCTCATGTCAGACGAAGCGAACAAGGGCCTGTTATCGCCGCTCCGGCGCAAATTATTGATGGGAATGGCGGCCGTGCCGGCCATCACCATGCTGCCGCGAGCATCTTTTGCGCAGGCCCCGGCGACCTCGGCGGTCAATACAACGGGCCTCGCGGTTACCGACACCGAGGTGACGGTCGGCATCCTGCATTCGGCGACCGGCACCATGGCGATCTCCGAGACCGGCTCGATCGAGGCCGAAAAGCTCGCCATCGAGCAGATCAATGCCATGGGCGGCGTGCTCGGGCGCAAGATCAAGTTCATCCAGGAAGACGGCGCCAGCGACTGGCCGACCTTTGCCGAAAAGGCCAAGAAATTGCTGGTCAACGACAAGGTCGCGGCGATCATGGGCTGCTGGACCTCGGCGTCCCGAAAGGCCGTGCTGCCCGTCATGGAGCAGTACAACGGCATGCTCTACTACCCGACCTTCTACGAAGGTCTCGAGCAGTCCAAGAACGTGATCTATACCGGCCAGGAAGCCACTCAGCAGATCCTCGCCGGCCTGAACTGGATCGCCAAGGAGAAGGGTGCGAAGTCGTTCTTCTTCATCGGCTCTGACTACATCTGGCCGCGCACCTCGAACAAGATCGCGCGCAAGCATGTCGAGAACGTGCTGAAGGGCAAGGTCGTCGGCGAAGAGTATTATCCGCTCGGCAACACCCAGTTCAATTCGGTCATCAACAAGATCAAGCTGACCAAGCCAGACGTGATCTTCACCGACGTGGTCGGCGGTTCGAACGTCGCGTTCTACAAGCAGCTCAAGGCGGCCGGTATTGATCTCTCCAAGCAGGCGCTGCTGACGATCTCGGTGACGGAAGACGAGATCGACGGCATCGGCGGCGAGAACATCGCGGGTGCCTATGCCTGCATGAAGTACTTCCAGTCGCTCGACAATCCGAACAACAAGACCTTCGTCCCGGCGTTCAAGAAAATGTGGGGCGAGAAGACCGTGATCGGAGACGTCACCCAGGCTGCCTATCTCGGCCCTTGGCTTTGGAAGTTGACGGTGGAGAAGGCGGGCTCCTTCGACATCGACAAGATCGCGGCGGCATCGCCAGGCATCGAGTTCAAGGGCGCTCCGGAAGGCTATGTGCGCATCCACGAAAATCATCACCTCTGGTCGAAGACCCGGGTGGGACGCGCCAAGCTCGATGGCCAGTTCGAACTGATCTACGAGACCGCTGATCTGGTCGAGCCGGATCCGTTCCCCAAGGGCTACCAGTAAGACGAGAGCTATCAGTCAGTCACGGCGTTCGTCGCCGTCTCCCTTTCAGACAAAACCTCTCCCTGGCGTGGACCGCAAATCCACGCCCAAGACCCCCGCGTCGCGAACCTGCTCGCGACGCGGGACCCTTTCCCGACGGAGGACATCGATGTTCGGCGACTACTCGCTTGGTGACCTTGGCTCCATCTTCGTCATGCAGGGCTTTGCAGGACTGATCCTGTTCTCCGTCTACGTCTTGATGGCGCTGGGACTTGCGATCATCTTCGGCCAGATGGGCGTCATCAACATGGCCCATGGCGAGTTCATGATCCTTGGGGCCTACGTCACCTGGATGACCTCGAGCTTCTTCCAGTCCTATTTGCCGAGCCTGTTCAGCGGCTACTTCTTCCTCGCGATGATCCTGGCCTTTGTCGCATCCGGTGCGTTGGGGATGCTGGTGGAATGGGTGCTGATACGGCACCTCTACAAGCGCCCGCTCGACACGCTGCTTGCGACCTGGGGCCTCAGCCTGATCCTGCAACAGGCCTATCGCTCCGTGTTCGGCGCGCGCGAGGTCGGCGTCGAGCTGCCGCAATGGATGCTTGGCTCGCTGCACGTGACCGACAGCATCGAAGTGCCGATCAACGGCGTCTTCGTGATGTGCCTCACCGTCCTGATCACCGTGGGCGTCGCCTACGTAATGTACAAATCGCGCTGGGGCCGGCAGGTGCGCGCCGTCGTGCAGAACCGCATCATGGCCGGAGCCGTCGGCATCAACACCGAAAAGGTGGATCGCTACACTTTCGGCCTCGGCTGCGGCATTGCCGGTGTCGCCGGGAGCGCCTTCACGATGATCGGCTCGACCGGGCCGACCTCCGGACAGCTCTACATCGTCGATACGTTCCTCGTGGTCGTGTTCGGGGGCGCGGCAAGCCTGCTCGGCACCATCGCATCGGCCTTCTCGATCTCGCAGACCCAATCAACCCTCGAGTTCTTCCTGTCGGGCTCGATGGCCAAGGTGCTGACGCTGCTTGCCGTTGTTGGAATCCTGATGCTGCGGCCGCAGGGTCTCTTCGCCCTCAAGGTCCGCAAATAACAAGAAGCAGGCAAGTCATGGTCATCAACTCACGCTTCTTCAATCGATCCGAGCTCATGGGCTTCCTCGTGCTCGCCGCTGTGCTGTTCGTGATCCTGCCGCTCTCGCTGGATGTGTTCCGTCTCAACCTCGTCGCGAAATATCTGACCTACGCCTTCGTCGCGCTCGGTCTGGTGCTGTGCTGGGGTTACGGCGGCATTCTCAGTCTGGGGCAGGGCGTGTTCTTCGGCCTCGGCGGCTATTGCATGGCGATGTTCCTCAAGCTGGAGGCCTCCAGCGTCGAGAATACCAAGATCCAGTCGACGCCAGGCATCCCGGACTTCATGGACTGGAATCAGATCACGTCACTGCCGCTGTTCTGGCAGCCGTTTCACAGTCTCGCCTTCACCATCCTCGCCATCATCCTGGTCCCCGGCATCTTCGCGCTGATCATCGGCACTGCAATGTTCAAGCGCCGCGTCGGCGGCACCTACTTTGCCATCATCACCCAGGCGGTGGCGGCCATCCTCACCATCCTGATCGTGGGCCAGCAGGGCTACACCGGCGGCATCAACGGCATGACCGACCTGCGCACCCTGAAGGGCTGGGACATCCGTCCCGACCACGCCAAGGTCATCCTGTACTTCGTCGAAGTGGTGCTGCTGTTCGCCTGCATCGGCATCGCGCAGTTCATCCGCCTGACCAAGCTCGGCCGCATCCTGGTGGCTATGCGCGAACAGGAAGACCGCGTCCGCTTCTCCGGCTACAGCGTCGCCAACTTCAAGATCTTTGCGTTCTGTATGGCCGCGGTTTTCGCCGCGATCGGCGGGGCCATGTTCGCGCTCAATGTCGGTTTCATGTCGCCGTCCTTTGTCGGCATCGTGCCGTCGATCGAGATGGTGATCTACACCGCGGTCGGCGGACGGATGTCGATCTTTGGCGCGATATGGGGGGCCATTCTGGTGAACTTCGCCAAGACCAGCCTGTCGGAATCCTTTCCGCAACTCTGGCTGTTTGGTCTCGGCGCGCTGTTCATCGCGGTCGTGCTCGCTTTCCCGAACGGCCTGTCGGGGCTCTGGGCCGACTATGTGCAGCCGCGCATCGACCGCCTGTTCGCCTCGCGCAAGAAGCCGGGCTGGACCGACAATTCGGTTGCCGACGGCGCACCCGCAGAGTGAGGAGACCATCATGCTCGTCGGTCATCACGATGCCGATGCCAAGCTGGCAGTGAGGAGATAGATCATGCTCGTCGGTCATCAGCCGAAGGAATTCCTGCTCGCGGTCTCCGGACTGACGGTTTCCTTCGACGGCTTCAAGGCGGTCAACGATCTCTCGTTTTACATCGAGGAGAACGAGATCCGCGTCATCATCGGCCCCAATGGAGCCGGCAAGACCACGGTGCTCGACCTGATCTGCGGCAAGACCAAGGCGACCGAAGGCTCGATCCAGTTTCGCGGTACCGAGCTGACCAAGCTGAAGGAGAACGAGATCGTCAAGGCCGGCGTCGGCCGCAAGTTCCAGACGCCGTCGGTGTTCGAAGACCTCACCGTGTTCGAGAATCTCGAGATCTCGTTTCCGCGCGGCCGCACCGTATTCGGCTCACTCACTTTCCAGCGTGACCAGCCGGTGAGGTCACGCGTCGGAGAGGTCGCCGAGATGATCTTCCTCAAGGACAAGCTCAACACCTATGCATCCGAGCTCAGCCACGGCCAGAAGCAATGGCTCGAAATCGGCATGCTGCTGATCCAGGATCCGGACCTGCTGATGCTCGACGAGCCCGTCGCCGGGATGAGCGTGTCCGAGCGCACCAAGACCGCCGAGTTGCTCAACCGCATCATCAAGAACCGCTCGGTGCTCGTCATCGAGCACGACATGAAGTTCGTCGAGGACATCGCGCACAAGGTCACCGTGCTTCACCAGGGCCAGATCCTCTCGGAAGGGACCATGGAGAAGGTGAAGAACGATCCCAAGGTCGTCGAAGTTTATCTCGGTCACTAAGGAGCGCGACGATGCTGGCTATTTCTGATCTTCACGTCGCCTATGGCCAGAGCGAGGTGCTGCACGGTCTCAACGTCAAGGTCGCGCCCAACGAGATCGTGGCGATCATGGGCCGCAACGGCATGGGCAAGACCACGCTGATGAAATCGCTGATGGGCATTTTGCCTACGAAGAGCGGCTCGGTGACCATGGAGGGCGCCGAGCTCGGTGCCTTGCCGAGCTACGCGCGCGTCGCCAAGGGCCTCGCCTACGTGCCGCAGGGCCGCATGATCTTCTCCACCATGACGGTGAAGGAGAACATCGAGACCGGCCTCGTGGTCTCCGGCGGAACCGAGGTGCCCGGCGACATCTACGAACTGTTTCCGGTGCTGCTGGAGATGAAGGACCGCCGTGGCGGCAATCTCTCCGGCGGCCAGCAGCAACAACTCGCGATCGCTCGCGCGCTGGCGACCAAGCCAAAAGTGCTGCTGCTGGACGAGCCGACCGAAGGTATCCAGCCGTCGATCATCAAGGAGATGGCGCGCACGCTCAAGCGTATCCGCGACGAGAAGGGGCTTTCGATCGTCGTGTCCGAGCAGGTCCTGAGCTTCGCGCTCGATATCGCCGACCGTGTGCTGGTGATCGAGAACGGCGAGATCGTCCGTGACGATCCGCGCGACGCCGTCGATGCCGCGCAGGTCTCGAAATATCTGTCCGTCTAACCAACCGTATAAAAGGGGAGCATCTCGATGCCAGAGACACTGATCAAGGTCGATCTCACCAAGTCGGCCTATGAAAATGACATGGTGCATAACCGCTGGCACCCCGACATTCCGATCGTAGCCTGGGTCAATCCCGGCGACGATTTCATCATCGAGACCTATGACTGGACCGGCGGTTTCATCAAGAACAACGATTCCGCCGACGACGTGCGCGACATCGATCTGTCGATCGTGCACTTCCTCTCCGGCCCGATCGGCGTCAAGGGCGCCGAGCCCGGCGACCTGCTCGTCGTCGACCTGCTCGATGTCGGTCCGATGAAGGAGAGCATGTGGGGCTTCAACGGCTTCTTCTCCAAGCAGAATGGCGGCGGCTTCCTCACCGACCATTTCCCGCTGGCGCAGAAGTCGATCTGGGACATCAAGGGCCTCTACACCTCGTCGCGGCATATTCCGGGCGTCAACTTCGCCGGCCTGATCCATCCCGGCTTGATCGGCTGTCTGCCCGATCCGAAGATGCTGGACACCTGGAACAAGCGCGAGGCCGAACTGATCGCGACCAACCCGACCCGCGTGCCTGGACTGGCGAACCCGCCATTCGCGCCGACCGCTCATGGCGGCCGCGCCAAGGGTGACGTCAAGGACAAGATCGGCGCTGAAGGCGCACGTACCGTGCCGCCGCGTGAGCATGGCGGCAATTGCGACATCAAGGACCTCTCGCGCGGCTCGAAGATCTACTTCCCGGTCTACGTGCCGGGTGCCGGTCTCTCAATGGGCGATCTGCACTTCAGCCAGGGCGACGGCGAGATCACCTTCTGCGGCGCGATCGAGATGGCCGGCTGGCTGCATCTGAAGGTCGAGGTGATCAAGGACGGCATGGCGAAGTACGGCGTCAAGAATCCGATCTTCAAGCCGTCGCCGATCACACCGAACTACAAGGACTATCTGATCTTCGAAGGCATCTCGGTCGACGAGGCCGGCAAGCAGCACTATCTCGATGTCACCATCGCCTATCGCCAGGCCTGCCTGAATGCGATCGAATATCTGAAGAAGTTCGGCTACTCCGGTGCCCAGGCCTATTCGATCCTTGGCACCGCACCGGTTCAGGGCCACATCTCCGGCGTGGTCGACGTGCCGAATGCCTGCGCCACACTATGGCTGCCGACGGAAATCTTCGACTTCGACGTGATGCCGTCCTCGGCGGGTCCGATCAAGCACATCAAGGGCGATATCCAGATGCCGATATCGCCGGACAAGTAATCCCTGCGCGACGGCATGCGGGACGGCGTAGCTGCTGCCCCGCATCCGCCGCGGCAGTTCTCTCACAGACAACAGCGTAGGGATGATGCGATGCCGCTCTATGAATATCTCTGTGACGATTGCGGTCCGTTCAAGGATATGCGCCCGATGGCCGAATGCGACGATCCGCAGGTCTGTCCGCAATGTGAAATCATGGCGCCGCGCGTCATTCTGACCGCCCCGAACTTCTTCTGCATGCCGTCGGAAAAACGAAAAGCTCACGCCGTCAACGAGCGCAGCACCCACGCGCCGCAGACGCTGGCGCAATACAAAGCCTCGCACGGTCCCGGTTGCGGCTGCTGCTCCACGGGCAAGAATTCGTCAAAGAACGCGCCGGACAAGAAAAAGCCGGCGCGGCTGGTGAGCAAGACCAGGAGCGGCGCCAAGGGTTTTCCGACCGCGCGGCCCTGGATGATCAGTCACTGATTCACGCGGCAATCTCAAACAGGGTAGAGGAGCAATTCAAATGCTTCACGGTGACATCTCCAGCAGCAACGACACCGTCGGCGTCGCGGTGGTCAACTACAAGATGCCCCGCCTGCACACCAAGGCCGAGGTGCTCGATAACGCCCGCAAGATCGCCGACATGGTGGTGGGCATGAAGACCGGCCTTCCCGGCATGGATCTGGTGATTTTCCCGGAATACTCCACCCAGGGCATCATGTACGATTCCACGGAGATGTATGAGACCGCTTGCGCGGTACCGGGTGAGGAGACCGCGATCTTCGCCGAGGCCTGCCGCAAGGCCAAGGTCTGGGGCGTGTTCTCGCTCACGGGCGAACGCCACGAAGAGCATCCGCACAAGGCGCCCTACAACACCCTGATCCTGATGAACGACAAGGGTGAGATCGTGCAGAAGTATCGCAAGATCATGCCATGGGTGCCGATCGAGGGCTGGTACCCCGGCAATTGCACCTATGTCTCCGACGGCCCGAAGGGGATGAAGGTCAGCCTGATCATCTGCGACGACGGCAACTTCCCCGAGATCTGGCGCGACTGCGCCATGAAGGGGGCCGAGCTGATCGTACGCTGCCAAGGCTACATGTATCCGGCCAAGGAGCAGCAGATCCTGATTTCAAAGGCGATGGCGTGGGCCAACAACGTCTATGTCGCGGTCGCCAACGCTGCCGGCTTCGACGGGGTCTATTCCTACTTCGGTCACTCCGCGATCATCGGCTTCGACGGCCGCACCCTCGGCGAGTGCGGCGAGGAGGACTACGGCATCCAATATGCCCAGTTGTCGAAGCATCTGATCCGCGATGCGCGCCGCAACGGCCAGTCGCAGAACCATCTCTACAAGCTGGTCCATCGCGGTTACACCGGCATGATCAGTTCCGGCGAAAGCCCGCGGGGCGTCGCGGCCTGCCCCTATGATTTCTACAAGAACTGGATTGCCGATCCCGAGGGCACAAGGGACATGGTCGAGGCGATGACGCGCGCGACGCCCGGGACCGCCGAATGCCCGATCGACGGCATCCCGAATGAAGCCGCGCCCACCAATTACTGAGCCGTTGCCCAAACCAGTGTGTGAAGGCGTGCCGCTCGCTCCCGTTGGGACGCGACGCCGCCCCAGATGATCAGTCATTGATGTGAACGACGGTCAATACTGCGACCGAACCGCACACACACACCTCGTGGATCGACCAGGCTGCGCCGGAAAAGCGTGCCTCTGGTGCAACATGGTCAGCTCAATCAGTCCGGTTTTGCTGCCCCCCAGCGATTCCACCGATTCCGTAGTTCCACGGAGGGGCCCGGCGGCCTAGTTTGCCGGCGGCGCCGCTGAGGAGCGCTGGACTGAGGGCATCAAAGTGGAATTTGGGCCGCCGACGGCTGGTCGGATTGGGCTGCGCCTTGCCGCCGTCGCTTCGTCTGTCGTGGTGGTCGTTCTCAGCCTCGGCCTATCGGCGATACCTGCGCAGGCGGACTGCGCGCCCGACCCTGCGGCAAGCGGGCAAACCGTCACCTGTAGCGGCACCGATGCCGACGGCTTTGCGGCAGGCGGCGGCGTCACCAATCTGACCGTAAATGTGCTGACTGGCGCTAGCGTCAACGATAACGGCACGGCGGCGATCAACGTCAATGACACCAACGTCATCACCAACAACGGCACGGTGTCGGCGGGCTCGGGCCTCACCGGCATCAATGGCGGCAATTCGAACACCGTGACCAACAACGGCGCCATCACGGTGCTTGATAACGGCCTCGGTATCTCCGCGCTCGATCACAACATCATTGTCAATGCCGGGACCGTCACCACCGGCGACCACGGCAGCGCGATCTCGGTAGGAAACAACAATAGCGTTAGCAACAGCGGTGCGCTGTCCATCGGCGCGTCGGGCGCGGGCATCTTCGCGGTCCAGAGCAACACGATCACCAACGCCGCGACGGGCACGATCACCGGCCTTGACGATTCAATCGGGATTTACGCTTCGTTCGGTGGCACGACCGTGACCAATGCAGGCGCGATCAAGGTCGGCGATTCCTCCGGCTTCTCCGGCGGCATCGTTGCGATCATGGATAACAACACCGTCACCAACGCGGCCAGCGGCAGGATCTCGGTCGGGCAGAGTGCCGCTGGCATCTTTATGCAAGGTAATTTTCAAACCGTCAGCAATTTCGGCGCCATCACGGCGAGCGACTTTGGCGTCGGCATCGCCTTGTTCGGTGATGACGCAAAGGTGACCAATAGTGGTTCGATCAAATCGGGCGACGGCACGTCCGCCGGCATTGCGGTGCAGGGCAATCGGGCCGCGATCAACCAGAACGGGACGATCGGCGTGGGTCTGGGCGCTGCGGGCATCGCGTTTACGGGCCTGTCCTCCACGATCAGCAACAATGGACGGATCACAGGGGCCGATTTCGCCGAGGGCATCGTAGCCCTCGGTGATTCCAACACCATCATCAACGGCGGTACGATCACGGTCGGCGATTCCGGCTTAGGCATCGACGTGAGCTCGTTCACAACGACAAACCAGATCGTCAATACCGGCACCATTACCGTCGGTGCTGGCGGTGTCGGCATCAGCGCGAACGGCGGGGCCAACGTCTTCAACTCGGGGACCATCAACGCTGGGGCCGGAATTGCTGCAATCGAGTTTTGTGTCTGCGGCCCCAACACACTGACGCTCGGACCCGGCAGCATCATCAATGGCCTGGTGCTCGGCACTGGCGCCGACACCTTCCAGCTCGGCGGCATCGGCAAGGATACGTTCAACCTCGACCTGATCGGCCCCCTTCTCCAGTATGACGGCTTCTCGACCTTCAACAAGGTCGACAATTCGAACTGGACGGTGACCGGCACGGGCAATCAGGACTGGAATGTGCTGGGCGGCACGCTCACGCTGGTCGGCACCATCAATGGCAATATAAGCGTCGCGACCGGTGGTACATTCGGCGGAGTCGGCAGCGTCAACACCATCAACGTCAATGGGGGCACGCTGTCGCCGGGCAACCCGACCGGAACGCTCAACGTGAACGGCGATCTCACCTTCACGACGGCGTCGACGTACATGGTGCAGGTCTCAGGTACGAGCAACGGCATCGCGGTCGCCACGGGGACCTCCACGCTCAATGGGGCCACGGTCACAGTCGTCCCGACCGGCTCGATCGCGAAGCACTACACGATCCTCACTTCGACGACGCTTCCCGACAAATTCAATCCGGTCGTCGCGGGTCTGTCTTCGAACCTGAAGGCCAGCCTCAGCTACGATCCCAACAACGTCTTTCTGGATCTCTCGCTAAACTACGGTACAGGTCTCAACGTCAATCAGCAGAATGTCGCCAACGCCCTGACGAGCGTCTTCAATCGAACCGGCAGCCTCCCCGTGGCTCTCGCGAATCTCTCGCCGACGGGGCTGACACAGGCCTCCGGCGAGTCGGCGACGGGCACGCAGCAGACGACCTTCAACGCGATGAACCTGTTCCTCAGCCTGCTCACCGACGTGTTTGGCGCGGGGCGCAACGGGACGCCGGGTGCGACGCCCTTCGCCGACGAGACGAGCGCGAATGCGTATGCGGCGACCGGCAAGGGCACACGCGACAGGAACACGCGCGACGCTCTTGCCTCGATCCATAGCAAGACGCCGCCGACGAGTTTCGAACAACGCTGGGACGTGTGGGCGGCCGGCTATGGTGGCTCGCAGACCACCGACGGCAATGCCGGCCTCGGCTCAAACAACACCAGCAGCAGCGTCTACGGCACCGCCGTCGGCCTCGACTACCGCTTCTCGCCGTCCACGATCGCCGGCTTCGCGCTCGCGGGCGGGGCGACCGGCTTCAACGTCAACGGACTCGGCTGGGGTCGCTCCGACCTGTTCCAGGCCGGCGCCTTCGTGCGTCACAACGCAGGACCGGCCTACATAACGGCCGCGCTGGCCTATGGCTGGCAGGACGTCACGACCAACCGCATCGTCACCGCCGCCGGCGTCGACCAGTTGCGTGCGCAGTTCAGCGCCAACGCGCTCTCGGGCCGTATCGAGGGCGGCTATCGCTATGCCTCGCAGTGGATCGGCCTCACGCCCTATGCGGCGCTCCAGGCCACCGTGTTCAGTCTTCCGAGCTATTCGGAGTTCGCTGTGGTCGGCAGCAACGTCTTCGCGCTGAATTATGCCGCCAAGGACGCGACCAGCACCCGCACCGAGCTCGGCCTGCGCGCGGACAGGTCATTCGCCGCAGCCGGCGGCCTGATGACCCTACGCGGCCGCGTCGCCTGGGCACATGACTACAATCCGGATCGCACCGTCGGTGCGGTCTTCCAGACGTTGCCGGGATCCGCGTTCGTGGTGAACGGCGCCGCCCAGGCGCACGATTCCGCGCTGACCACAGCGGCAGTGCAGATGAGCTGGATGAACGGCTGGTCTGCGTCGGCGACTTTCGAGGGGGAGTTCTCGAATGTCACCCGCTCTTACGCCGGCAAGGGCGTCGTCCGCTACGCCTGGTAGGCGCTACCGTTTCTGCTGCGCCGGCTTGCGCGGCGGGCGGGGAGCGGCGGCCGGTGTGGGTGTCCCGCTCATCTTGTTGGCGGCCTCGCTGACGTCGAGCAGCGAGCGACGGATGTCTTCGAGGAAGTTCGCCGATTTCTTCCTCATGGTATCGGCGAGTTCGTGCAATCCCTGGATCTTTTCGAACAGTTCATCCGCCTTGCCGTCGGCAAAGCCGGGCACTACGCCTTCGATCTTTGTGACCGCCTTGTCGAAGCCCGCGAAGGCGCTGTCGACCTTGGCCATGACGGAATCGATTTCGCCGCCCTTGCTCCGGAGATCGGCGGTGTAGTTCTCGAACGTGCGCAGGCCCTCCTTGATCGCCGGGGCGTTGCTGACGATGGTGAGGTCGACACTATGAAGGGTGTCGACGATGGATTCGGCGTCGCTGAGATCGGCGGTCAGCACGGGGACGCCGTCCGAGTCCAGCGGCACTGGCGGCGCCGAGGGCGCGCCGCCGATCAGCGAGACCGCGGCGACGCCGGTGAGACCCTGAAACTCGATGCCCGCGACCGTGTCCTTGCGGATCGGCGCGGTATTGTCGAGCATCACCAGCGCCACGACCTTGCGCGGATTGTCCAGCTTGATCGACACGATCTGGCCTGCGGGAACACCGTCGAAATTGACCGGCCCGCCGCGGCGCAATCCGCTGGCGGAGCCGCCCTCGAATACCACGCGCAACTGGCTGCGGCTTTGGAGGGTGCGCCATTTCTGCACGCCGAGCACGCCGCCGAACGCCACGGCGATCACCGCCAGCGTCGCCGTTCCGATCACCAGATTGCTCGCGCGTGCCATGCCGGGGTGATTTTACGGCCAAAACGGGGAAGTTGGAAGCAGCCCGGAAGAGGCTGTCGGCGGCAATGTTAGGCTTGGCGGGTTAACGACTTATCCGGTGTTGCTCGAAGAGCGAAGGCGGAAGCGCAACGACGATCCGCCCTCAGCGACATCAATGCCCAGCGGCGCGCTTGGCCGCAGCATTGTTCAGCACGATCAGGGCATCGACGGCGAGGCCTGTTTTGGCATTGATCAGGAAGGGATTGACGTCGATCGAGGCGATCCGGTCACCAGCATCCGCGATCAGGTTGGAGAGGCCGACTAGGGCCTTCACCGCGGAGGCCTCATGCAAGGCCGGCTTGCCCCGATAGCCGCGCATCTTGATACCGGCCTTGGTGCGGCCGATCAGAAGCCGCGCCTCGTCCTCGTCCAGCGGCGCACCGGCGAGCGCGACGTCCTTCATCAGCTCGATGTCGATGCCGCCGGTGCCGAACAGCACGACCGGGCCCATCTCGGCATCGAGGGAGGCGCCGACCACGAGTTCCAGATCGGCCTTGACCTGTTGCGCGATCAGGATGCCGTCGAGATTCGGCTTGCCCTTCAACTTGTTCACCCGCGCGGTGATGTCGGCGAACGCCTTCTTCACCTCGGCCGCGCTGGTGAGATTCAGCACCACGCCGCCGATATCTGATTTGTGCAGGATCTCGGCGCTGACGACTTTGGCCACGACTGGGAAGCCGATCTGCTTGGCAATCTTCACGGCCTCGGCTGCCGTCTGTGCGATTGCCTCCTTCGAGATCGGGATGCTATAGGCCTTCAAGAGCTTCTTCGAGGCGACCTCGTCGAGCGCGGCGCCGGTTGCCGATTTCAGCGCCTTCTCCAGCACGGCACGCGCGGCGGGCTTCGAGCTGGAGACGATGTCGGGCACTTCCTTGCGCAGCTTGGCGTAGTCGAGCAGCGACTTGATCGCAGTCACCGCGCGATCCATGCCCTGCATGACCGCAAGATGCGGCAGCGATTTGCGCAAGCTCTTGGTGAACTCGGTAAAGCCGATCGACATCGCGCTGATATAGATCACCGGCTTGCCGGCCCGGCTCGCCATCTCGTCGACGATGCGCAGATTGCGCTCGCGCAGCTCGTGCGGCGCTTTCGGCAGCTCGGCATCGATGATGACGATGTCGATATCGGGGTCGTCGATCATGAGTCCGATCGTTTTCATGTAGACGGAGGGATCGACCACCGCGGCAAAGCCAGCGTCGAGCGGGTTGCCGACGATCGAGCCCGGCCCGAGCATCTTTGCCAGCTCCGAACCGACGTGCGAGCTGAGCGGTGCAAAATTCAGGCCTTCTGCATCGAAGGCGTCGATCAGCATGCCGCGCTTGCCGCCGGATAGCGTCACTGCAGCGAGCCGGTCGCCCCTGGGCACAGCGGCGTGGACGAAGCATTCGGTGGTCTCGATCAGTTCGTCGAGCCCGCCGACCCTGATGACGCCTTCGCGCGTTGCAATGGCATCGAATGTCTCGATCGAGCCCGCGAGCGCGCCGGTGTGTGCCATCGCCGCCGCGCGGCCACCCTCGGACGCCCCGAGCTTGAGCGCGATCACCGGTTTGCTCGCGGCGCGGGCCGCCTTGCAGGCGTCCCGGAATGCCTTGGTGTTGCGCACGCCTTCGAGGTACACCACGATCACCTTGATGCTCGGATCCTCGGCGAAATAGCGCATCAGGTCCGGCGTCTCGAGCCCGGCCTCGTTGCCGGTCGTCACCATGTAGCCGACCCCGACGCCGCGATCTTCCAGGGCCTGGCGGATCGCCATGACGATGGCACCGGATTGTCCGGCAATCGCCACCGCGCCCTGTTCCATGGTGACGATACGGTCGTCGATATTGGTGAAGAGCTTTTCGCCGGCGCTCAAATTGCCGAGGCAGTTCGGGCCGGTGACCGCCAATCCCGTCTCGCGCACGGCCGCTTGCAGTTCGGCGGCGAGCTTCTGGCTTTCCTCGTCCTGCAACTCGCTGAAGCCCGAGGTGACGATGGTGGCCGAGCGCGCGCCGGCCGCGGCGGCATCGCGGATCACCTGCACGGCAAAGCGCGCCGGGACCAGCACCAGCACGTGGTCGGGCTTTTCCGGGAGGCTTGCAAAGTCCTTGTAGCAGGGGACACCCCAGACGGTGTCGCGTTTGGCATTGACCGGATAGAGCCCGCCTTCGTAGCCGTATTTGACCAGATTGTTCCAGATGCGCTCGGCATAGTTGCCGGGCTTGTCGGTCGCGCCTACCAACACGATGTTGCGCGGATGCAGCATGGCGTGGATGCCCTTGACGATGTCGCTGGCATCGGGCGGCGGAGACCATGGGCGCGATGAAGCGGATGCGGCAGATACGCGAGCTTCCATGGTGTGACCTCACCTGTTGTTCTTGTTGGCGGTGCGTCGCTCTGTTCTATGGCGAGTTCTTCGGACTGGCAACCACGTGGGCGGGTATGCCGTGCGGTGGAATGAGCGCGCGTCAAGCCCTGGAGATCGACATCCTCGGATCACTGCTTGCGCGGTCGTTCAATATCTCAGCATGCCGAGCTTGTAGGCGTAGTGATAGGCCAACTGCTTCGCCAGATAAGGAGCGATGGCGCGCCGGATCTGCATCTGTGTCGGATCGAAGCCGAGACCGCGCCGCCGCAGGATGCCCATTTCCCTGACGCCGACCGCATAAGTAGAGGCCGTCTTTTGTGCATCATGGATTCGGAAGCAGGCGAGAAATCGCGGCAAGCGTGCGAATTTGAATCCTGCGGCCTGCGCTCGCAGGATGAAGTCCCAGTCCATCGCGTAGTGCAAGCTCTCGTCGATCGGCCCGATCCTGTCCCACACGCGCTTTCGCCAGAACATCGTCTCCTGCGGAATGTAGTCGGCATATCGCAACGCCTTGCCGTCATGGGGCGGCAGCACGGCGCGGCCAACCTCGAGTCCCTCACGATCGATGAAGATGCGGTGGCCGTAGACGATGTCGATATGCGGATGGGCCATGAAGTAATTTGCGACATATGCAAGTGTCCCGGGCAGCAGCATGTCGTCGCTGTTGAGATAGGCCATGATCTCGCTGTCGGTGCCGGCGAAGCCGACATTGATGGCGCTGGACTGCCCCTTGTCCGGTTCGCTCTTCCAGCTCAGGCTTTCGCCGCGGCTCTGCAGGAGATCGAGCGTGCCGTCGATCGAGGCGCCGTCCTGCACGTGATAATACAGGTTCGGATAGTTCTGACTGACTATGCTGTCGATCGTGGCGCCGAGATATTGCGCCTGGTTGTAGCTCGGCGTGACCATCGCGATACGGGGCGCACGTGGATCGATCGCAGGTGCAGGCGGGAAAGTCGGCAGGTTGAGCAGGCGCGGCGGATATTGCTCGAAGGTCCACATCGGCGGACGCCGCCAGAGGCTCCGAAGCGAGGAACGTCTTTGCCCGGCGGCAATGAGATCCTGATTCCTCTCCAGGAGCGCGACGCGATTTTCGAGCTGTTCGAGACGATGCCTGAACTCCTCGTCCATCCCCGTTCTTCTCGCAATGCAGCGCAAAATATTCAATCCGCTATTCTTATAGGTCTCTGGCCAACGACGCCAGTTCAGCGGTTCCATCAAGCGTGTGCTCTTGGACGGAACCGATTGCGAACCGCTATTCATCGGCTCTGATCAAGGTGGCATGCAGGATGTAGCGCTCGGGGCCGGACGTGATGGCGTCGAACGGCCAGCAGGTCGCGAGCACGAGTTCGACATCCCGTACCGCAGCATCGATGCCCGACGCATCGAAGCGAACCACAGCGGAGGAATCCGCGCGATAGCGAAAGTGTTTACCGTCACTGCGTGTGACATCGATCACATCACCAATGGCAACATTCCGTAGGAAACGGAAATGAGTGTCGCGATGCGCTGCATATGCGGCAATTCCGCGCTCGCCCGCATCAGCCGTTTGAAGGATATGGCCGGGTCCAAAAGCAAGCGCCTGGCCGCTGGTACCTTCCAGCACGATCGCGCTGGCGCCGATCCGCCTCACCTCGATCCGCGCGACCGGCCAGGTATCGGCCCATGACCATGGCTTGACCATCTCGCCGGTCGCAACGCTCCGGTCGAACGCGCGCTCCAGCAGCACCTGCGCGAGCCACGCTTTGGCATGGATGTAGGCGCCGTCGCCGAACAGGATGACGCCGATCAGAGCGAGAACCAGGGGAGAGATGAAGCGGGGCATGGCACATCTTCCCGTCATTGCGAGGAGCGAAGCGACGAAGCAATCCAGACTGCCTCCCTGGAGGGATTTCTGGATTGCTTCGCTTCGCTCGCAATGACGAATTCGGTTGAGGCGGCGTGTTCAAAAAAGGCGCGCGCGGCCGTTGGTGTGAGACGGGTAGCCGCGCGCGCTAACAGAGGAGTTCGGGGGACTCCTCTCTCAAGCGGCGTCAGTGAGCAAGGTCTGACGCCGGTTGAACACGAACAGGAACAGGGCGAGCACGATCAGGATCAGGCCTGCGGTCATTTTCAGCTCGGCTGAGGTCGCGGTCTTGGGCAGGCGGATCGTATCCGGTGCAGCGGGCGTCGGCCGCCTCGTGGCCGGCTGGTTGCGAGCATCGGCGTGACGCTCGCGGAGCTGCGCCGGGACCTGCTGTCGTTCGCCAAAGACCTTCGCGAAATCCCAACCGGCCGGCAGGTTGATCGGCAACTCGCTGGGCTTGAGCGGCTCGCCTTCGGGACGGCTCGGCGTCTTGTCGACCGCGACGAGGCTGGTGAGCCGGGTGACGATCTGATGGTCGAGTGCCAGTGCCAGGATCGCCTTGTCGGAGTCTTCGGGCGTCATCTCGCGCAGGGTGCGCGCCACTTCGGCATCATTGATCTTGCGCTTGGCCCAAAGCTTCGACAGGCCTTTGCCTTCGGCCGCATTTTGCAGCGGCAGCGTCACCGACCATGGGCGGTCGCCGACGCGGCCCTTGATCTCGACCGAGCCCGCCAGCGTGTCGAGCTTTGCCGCCAGCACCAGCGGCTCGTCGCGATAGACGTCGGGAATGATCGTCGGTGTGACGTCGGCCTTGGCTTCGGAGAACTTGGCGCTCAGCCCGGTCACGGCCGGGTTCTCGAGCTTGGCAAACAGGCCCCGCATGCGCTCCTCGACCTGCTCGACGGAGCCGATATGGGTGAAGGCACCGCGGCCGAGCTCAGCGGCGCGCGTCATCAGATAGGTGTTGGGCGCCGACCCGATGCCGACCATGAACACGCGCGAGCGGCCGCGCATCGCCGTGATCGTTTCGAACAATTGCTGCTCGTTGCCGATCGCACCATCGGTCAGGAATACGACCTGGCGAACCATGCTGGCGTCGCCGAGTTTGTCGGTCAGAGCGGCCCGCATCGCCGGCACCATCTCGGTGCCGCCACGCGCCTGCAGCGCGCTGACGAACGAGGTGGCTTCACCGACACGCTCGGCATCCGCCGCCACGGAAGCCGGAAACAGCACGTCCATGGTGTCGTCGAAACGGATGACGTTGAAACGGTCGGACGGCTGGAGACGGGAGAGCGCGTAGGTGAGGCTCGCCTTGGCCTGAACGATCGACGTGCCGCCCATCGAGCCGGAATTGTCGATCACGAACACCACCTCGCGCGGCCGTGGCTTCTGCGTCGCCTGCTCGGCGGGGGGCGGGGTGACGAAGGCGAGCAGATAATCGGCGTCGCCGACGCGCTCGCGGAACAAGCCGACCGACGGCGCCTTCACGGCAGCCGGCTTCCAGGTCAGTTCAAAATCGCGGTCGGCAGGCACGGCACCGTCGGCAAGCGTGACAATTCGCGTCGTATTGTCCGGGCTCTCGACCTTGAAATTATGGTGGAGGCTCTTGACCTCGCCGAGCGCAAAGCCGGCGTTCAGGCGCACCGTGATGCTGGTCGGATTGACCGGCGCATTCCGGGCGGGATCCAGCACGGGCGACGAGATGCGGTCGCGGTCCGGCACCGGGTCCGAATTCGTCGCGCCCCAGCCGGAACCGTCGTTGCGGAAATCGACGTTCTGGACGATCGGCGCCGGATTGTAGCGCGGCCCCACTACCAGCGGCAGGCGCAGCGAATATTCGTTGCCGGATTGGTGCACCGGTTCCTGATATTCGATCTGCACCAACACGGTTTCTCCGGGACCGATATTGGCGACCGAGTTGGTGAAGATGTTCGGCCGTTCCTGTTCGGTGAGCGCGGCCTTCTGGCCGGCCCGGCGCGCCTCTTCGTAGATCACGCGCGCCTGCTGCCGCTCCTTGATGTCGCCCACGATGACGCGGTTGCCGACCACCATCTTCAGCGAATCGACGGCACCGCCGGCGGGGAGCGGATAGACATAGGTCGCCTCGACCCAATCCTTGGTCGGATTGCGGAAGATCTGGGTGACGCGGGCGCGCAGCGTCGGGCCTGATACCGTGATGTCGACGTCGATGCCGAGGCGGATCGCTTCCGTGTAGGCGCCGTCCTCCTTGAGGAGAAGAGACCCGGATTTGGCATCGCCGGGCTGGAGCAGGCTGGCCTGCTCCGTCGTAGCCGACCAGCCCGGCTCCAAGCTCACCAGCAGCGCCACGAAGGCGACCAGCATCACCGCGATGCCCTGCGCTAGAAGGAAAAGTCCGACCACGATCAGTCTGCCCAGCCAAGGGTGTTCGTTGCTGTCCATCGTGTCGTAGGTATCCATTTTGCCTGCTCCGAGGATGTTTGCTGGCTATGAGCATCCGCCGGGACGGCCCGATTGCGCGAGCAGAATGATCGGCAATGATCCGTCGCGGCCGGCCCGCACGGGCCGCCGCCGGGGGGCGAAGTGCGGTTTTGTGCTGGTTTGTCCGCCCTGCTAGGATGTCATCCTGGAGCAGGGCCACGATGCAGACGCAGGACAAATTCACCGACAAGCAGCTTTCGGACGAGCAGAGTCGCGAGATTGCGGAGACCATTCGCGAGGAGCTCGCCAGACGCCGGATCTCCCGGCAGGCGCTGGCCGAGCAGGCCAAGCTCAGCCTGTCGACTCTCGAGAAGGTGCTCGGCGGCCGACGGCCGTTCACCCTGGCGACCACGGTGCGGCTGGAGCAGGCGCTGGGCGTTTCCCTGCGCAGAAGCGCCGTCGTGGTGACGCCTCCGGCCGCAAGCGATGTCGCGCCCGACAGCCTCGGCTCCTATGCACATCGCGCGGTGACCTGGCTCGAGGACGTCTACATCACGTTGCGACCGTCGTTCGGCGACAAGGACGCGATCTTCGCCTACCGCACCGAGATCGTCTGGGAGCCGAAAGTCTCTGCACTGGTGTTCCGCGAGGGGGAACGGACCGATGCCGCCTATGAACACACCGGCGAGGTCGCCGTGCCGCATCAGTCCGGCTTCATCTATCTCGTCATCATCAAGCACGGCCAGCATCGCGTGATCACGGTGTCGCGGCCGACGGTCGCCGGCGAAATGTACGGGATCATCTCGACACTCCGCGCCGGCCCCGGCTCGCAGCTGACGCCGATCGCAGCGCCGATCGCCTATGTGCCGCTTCGAAACTTCGCGAAGCCCTCACTGGGGCGGGTCGCGCCCGGCGATGCCGACCACGAACTGTACCAAAAGCATCTGCGCCGAACGGTGGAAGAATCGTTCGCGCTGTTTCTGTCGGTATAGTCCGCAAGAAATTATCCGGAATGACGCGGCATGCGTCTATAAGGGGACATGCAGGACGCGCCCGCACTCGACGACGGCGAATCTCCGCTGTTCTCAATCATTATCCCGCTCGAATCTCACCGCGGGCAGTGGGAGCTGTCCTGGCTCGGCTGGACGTCGCAGACTGCCGACAAATCGCTCTACGAGATCATCTTGGTCGTGCCGCCGGATTTCACGGCACGCGAACAGTTGAAGGCGTTGGCCGGCAACAGGGCTCGCCTCGAATTCACCGATTCCGAACACGACATCGGGCTCTGCGCATTCGGCGCGACGAAGGCGCGCGGCAGCTATCTGTTCTTCACGGAATCGCACTGCCGGCCCGAACCCGACGTGATCGAACTCTGCATTCGCGCGATCGATGCTCATCCCGACTGGGCCGGCTTTTCCTGCCGTTCGATCCCGATCTGCCATAACCGGCTATCCGTGGCAGAGGCAGCCATGTACCAGGCCGACATCGAGTTCGGTATGAAGCAGCATCCCTGGCGCAAGATCCTGGATCAGTGTTTCGTGACGCGGCGCGACGTCTACCGGGAATGCGGCGGCCTGCGCGAGGAGTTCGGTCATTTCGCCGAATGGGTGCTTGCCGCCGCCTATCACGCGAGAGGCTATTCCCTCGGCTATCTCGAGGAGGCGCGCTTCCATCACTACTATGTCGGCGAGCTCGACGAGCTGAAGCAATTCACGCTCGACTTCGTGCAAGGCGAGATTCGCTATCTGAGCGAGGCCCGCAACGATCCCGGCAGCGAGCTGCTCGACATTCCGATCGAGTGGAGCTCGCGGAGCGAGGCCGGCACGTCGCTCGCCCGCAATGCATTGAACGCGCTCCTGCGCTACAGCCTCGCTGGCGGCGGCTGGAGACGGCCTGGCGAGAAATTGCTGGCGTTGTGGCGTTGGTCCGTGCCGGCGCTGCTCGGCGATCTCGGCGATCTCGGCGCGCGCGGCTTCGCGCGGCTGGGGGCATGGCACGCGCGGGCCGTGCTGGTCGTTCTGACGGCCGCCGGATCGAGCGAGGCGATCGCGCGATGGATGCGGCGATACATCGCCGCGCTGATCCGGCATCAGAGACTCGATTGCATTCATCGTCTCGGGCGAGATGCGCGGTCTGCCGGCGGGCTTCTTGGGGAGCAGATTATCGCGCAGACCGGATTCCATGCTGAGGAGTTCTCCGCCGGTCACACGTTCCGCTGGAGCGAACCGGAGGCTGCCGTGCGGATCAAGGGGATGACCGGCCGCACCATCGTCCGCGTTCGAAGCCCGGCGCTTCGCGCGCCGCTGCATACGATCGACGCGCGATTCTATCTCGACGGCAAGCCCGTCGCGCCCGAGGCGGTCGTGACCGGTTATGATGGCTACACGCTGAGCCTCGATCTGCCGCCGTCAGGCATCGTCACCCTCGCCTGGGCATGCCCCGCGTTCAGGGGCGTCGGCGATTCGCGTCGTCTCGGTCTGTCCGTCGCAGGCATCGACGTCGGCCACGACATGATCGAGGTCGAAAGCGCGGGAATAGCGTCGTCGCTCGCTTGAAAAGAATAGCGGCCCTTCGGCCGCTATTCGGTAATTTTCAGTCGACTAGCCGCCGGTTTCGGCGCTGATGATGTCGCCGAACAGCTCCCACTGGCCCTTTTTGAATCGCCACATCTTGAGCTGCTCGATCGGCGCGAAGTCCGTTGCCGAGGTGTTGATCTTGATGCCCGGGATCAGGGTGTCGGGGACGAAGTCCTTGAGGCTCGCTGCCTGCTTCATCACATTCTCGCGGGTCAGATTGTCGCCCGCCTGCTTCAGCACCTGCACCATCGTTTGGGCTGCGGCATAGGCGTAAACCAGATTGGCGTCCGAAATATTTGCACCGGGTATGTATTTGTCGACGAAGACCATGAACTTCTTCATGCCCTCATCATCCTTCCACTGCGGATCCGACGCGTCCTTCAGATAACCGGCCGATAGCACGCCTTCGGATGCCTCGAGGCCGGCCGGCTTCATCACCGCGCCGATTGAGACCGAGACATCGGTCATGAGATGCATCGGCTTCCACTCCAGCTCGGCAATCTTCTTGATCGCCTGCGCCGCAAATTTCGGGGTCGCGATGTTGACGAAGACGTCGGCGCCGGTCCCCTTGAGCTTGACGATATGGGCGTCGATCGAAGGCTCCGACGTCTCGTAGCTCTCTTCCGCCACGATCATTTTCGATGCCCTGTCGCCGAACACGTCCTTGATGCCGGCGAGGTAGTCCTTGCCGAAATCATCGTTGGCATAGAAGATCGCAACCTTCCCGTCCGGCTTCTCCTTCAAAATATACTTGGCGAAGATCTGTGCCTCGACGCGGTAGCTGGGCTGGAAGCCCATGGTCCAGGGAAAATTCTTCGGGTCGTTCCACTTGCTGGCGCCTGTGGCGAGGAACAGCTGCGGCACCTTCTTGGAATTGTGATACTTCTGCACGGCGGTCTGGGTCGGCGTGCCCAGCGCGTTGAACACCAGGAAGACCTCGTCGCTCTCGATCAGCTTGCGGATCTGCTCAACCGTCTTCGGCGGCGAGTAGCCGTCATCGTAGGAGATCCAGTTGATCTTGCGGCCGTTGATGCCGCCCTGGTCGTTGATCATCTTGAAATAGGCTTCCTCGGTCTTGCCGATGACGCCGTAGGCGGAAGCCGGCCCGGAATAGGCCTCGACATTGCCGATCTTGATCTCGGTGTCGGTGACGCCGGTGTCGTACGCTTTTTGGGCATACGCGGAGTGGGTCGCAAACAGCGTCATCGCCGTTGCCGCGGCAAACAGGGAGAGTTTCTTGTTCATGTAAATTCCTTGGGGCTTCTTTGGGGTTTCTTCTGACTTTGGCACTTCAAAAAAGAAAAGCGCCCGCGAGGGGCGCTTTGATCAGGCGTTGGCGGCTTTCTTGTCGACTTCGGAAGTGATCGAGAATTCCTTGCGCAAGGTCGGCTTGTGGATCTTGCCGGTGGCGTTGCGTGGTAACGCATCGACGAAGCGGACCTGGCGCGGACATTTGAAGCGCGCGAGATTCGCCGCGCAGTGCGAGAAGACATCGGCCTCGGTCAACCGCTGGCCCGGCTTCGCCGCGACGATGGCGAGGCCAACCTCGCCCCATTGCGGATCGGGAATGCCGATCACGGCGGCTTCCGCGATGGCGTCGAGTTGGTGCAGGACGTTCTCGACCTCAGCCGGATAGACGTTCTCGCCGCCGGAGATGTACATGTCCTTCCAGCGGTCGACGATGTAGTAAAAGCCTTCCTCGTCGACGCGTGTCGCGTCGCCAGTGTGCAGCCATCCGTCGGTGAACGACGTCTTGTTCGCCTCCGGCCTGTTCCAGTAGCCGGGCGTGATGTTCGGTCCCTTGACCCAGAGCTCACCAAGCTCGCCGATATCGGCGTCGCTGCCATCAGGACGCACGATGCGCACTTCGGTGTGCAACACCGGCTTGCCGGCGGAGCCGGCTTTCCGTGCAGCATCCTCGCGGTCGAGCACCAGCACGGCCGGCGAGGTCTCGGTCATGCCGTAGCCCTGCTGAAGCGCGACGCCACGCGCCTCCCACACCTTGAGCAGCGGCACCGGCATTGGTGCGCCGCCGACACCGCCGACGATCAGCCGGCCGAGGTCGGTGGTCGCGAAGGCCGGATGCTGGGCCATGAACTGGTAGATCGCGGGCACGCCGAAGAACACGTTGATGCCCTGTGCGGGGTCGCTGATCAGGCCAAGCGCCGTGCCGGGATCGAAGGCGCGCATGATCATCACGGTGCCGCCGGCATGCAGCACCGGATTGGTGTAGCAATTCAAACCGCCGGTGTGGAACAGCGGCAGCACGGTGAGCAGCACCGAGGATGGCCCGATGCAGGCGGGGCCGCCGAGATTGACGCAATTCCAGAAGGTCATGCCATGGGTGATGGTGGCGCCCTTGGGATGACCCGTCGTGCCGGAGGTGTACATGATGGTCGAGACATCATCGAGGGTGACCTCCTCGATTTTCTCGAGTGGCTTTGCAGCGGCGATGCCGGCCTCATAAGGCCCGCCGGGACCAAGCAGCAGGCTCGTCTCAATGCCGCAGAGCTTCGCCACGGCAAACGCCGTTTCGGCGAGATCGGTGTCGTGGATCATCACCTTCGGGGCGCAATCCCCGGTGATGAACTGGAGTTCGGGAACGGTGAGCCGGGTGTTCAGCGGCACGAAGATCGCACCTAACCGGCCGCAGGCGAATTGCACCTCCAGCGTATCGGTCGTGTTCAGCGCCAGCACCGCGACCCGCTCGCCGCGCGAGACCTTCAGCGTATGACGCAGAAATGAGGCGAGACGAGAGATGCGCGCATCGAGTTGCGCATAGCTGAAGCGGCGCTCGCTCGCGAGGTCGATCGCCGCGACCTTGTGCGGCGTGCGGCGGCCATAATGGGCGATCCAGTCGTAGTAACGAACGGCCAAAAATTCCTCCCTCGGCGGTCTGGTGCCGCCCGCGTCCCTATTGCCATGCACCATGCCCGGCATGGCCCTGGGGCCAGCCGGAGTTTGTGCACCACGCCTTTTTTTTGATCCGGAGTTGGCGCGCGACCGATGAAAATCGTCTTGCGTTGAGTTGCTAGAGCGAGCCTGCTCGGAGGGGAGCCTTGGCCAGCCACTCCGCGCAAGTGAGCCGTCAAAGTTCCGGCCATGGTGCACGAGACGAATCCGCCAGCAGGGCGAGAGTGCGATGATGAGCCCGTTCTATACCGCCGAACATGACGGCTTTCGTGACGTGATGCGCCGCTTTGTCGACAAGGAGATTGCGCCCTTCGCCCACGAGTGGGACGAGGCCGGCGAATTCCCGCGCGCGCTCTATCGCAAGGCGGCCGAGATCGGGCTCTTGGGGCTCGGTTTCCCCGAGGAATATGGCGGGATCGCCGCCGACCAGTTCATGAAGATCGTCGCCAGCCAGGAGCTGGCGCGGGCCGGCGCCGGCGGCGTCAGCGCCAGCTTGATGAGCCATACGATCGGTTCGCCGCCGGTCGCGCGGGCCGCGCGCCCCGAGGTTAAGGCGCGCGTGCTGCCTCAGGTGCTCGCGGGTGAGAAAATCTCCGCGCTCGCGATCACCGAGCCGGGCGGCGGTTCTGATGTTGCGAGCCTCCGGACCAAGGCGCGGCACGATGGCGATCACTACGTCGTGAGTGGCGAGAAGACCTTCATCACCTCGGGTATGCGCGCCGACTATCTGACCGTTGCGGTGCGCACCGGGGGTGAGGGCGCCGGCGGCGTCAGCCTGCTCCTGATCGAGGGGGATACGCCGGGCCTGTCCCGGACAAAGCTGAAGAAGATGGGCTGGTGGGCCTCTGACACCGCGACCCTGCATTTCGACGAGTGCCGCGTACCGGCGGAAAACTTGATCGGCGAGGAAGGCCAGGGCTTCAAGATCATCATGCGGAATTTTAACAGCGAGCGCATGGGCATGGCGGCGGGCTGCACCGCGTTCGCGCGCGTCTGCCTCGACGAAGCCATTGCCTACGCCAAGGAGCGCAAGACATTCGGCAAGCCGCTCGCGCAGCACCAGGTGATCCGCCACAAGATCGTCGACATGGCGCAGAAGGTCGCCGCGTCGCAAGCGATGCTGGAGATGCTGGCCTGGCGGCTGGAGCAGGGTGAAAGCCCGGTCGCCGAAATCTGCATGATGAAGAACCAGGCGACCCAGACCATGGCATTCTGCGCCTCTGAAGCCGTGCAGATTTTTGGCGGCGCCGGCTTCATGCGCGGCATCAAGGCCGAGCGCATCTATCGCGAGGTCAAGGTCAACGCCATCGGCGGCGGCACCGAGGAGATCATGAAGGATCTGGCGTCGCGGCAGATGGGGTTGTGACGACGAGAGGAAGCAATGCTGTTTACCGCCGACCACGACGAGATCCGTCGTTCCTTACAGAAATTCATTGCCAACGAGATCAATCCGCACGTCGATGAATGGGAGCAGGCCGACATCTTCCCGGCGCATGAGCTGTTCAGGAAGATGGGCAGCCTCGGCTTTCTCGGATTGAACAAGCCGGTCGAATTCGGCGGATCCGGCCTCGACTATTCCTACGCGCTGATGATGGCGGAGGAGCTTGGGGCCATCAATTGCGGCGGGGTGCCGATGGCGATCGGGGTGCAGACCGACATGGCGACGCCGGCGCTGGCGCGGTTCGGCTCCGATGAAGTGCGGCGCGAATTCCTGGCGCCCTCGATCTCTGGCGACTATGTGGCCTGCATCGGCGTCTCCGAGCCCGGAGCAGGCTCCGACGTCGCCTCGATCAAGACCAATGCGCGCTCCGACGGCGACGATTACGTCATCGATGGTGGCAAGATGTGGATCACCAACGGCACTCAGGCCGACTGGATCTGCCTGCTCGCCAACACCGGCGACGGGCCCGTTCACCGCAACAAGTCGCTGATCTGCGTGCCCATGAAGACCAAGGGCGTCACTGTCGCGCGAAAGCTCGACAAGATGGGGATGCGCTCCTCGGACACCGCGCAGATCTTCTTCGACAATGTCCGCGTGCCCAAGCGCAACCGGATCGGCGAGGAGGGCAAGGGCTTTACCTATCAGATGATCCAGTTCCAGGAGGAGCGCCTCTGGGGCGCGGCCGCCTGCCTGAAGGCGCATGAATACATCATCAACGAGACCATCGAATACACCCGCAACCGCAAGGCCTTCGGGAAGTCGATCCTCGACAACCAGGTCGTCCATTTCAAGCTTGCCGAGATGCAGACCGAGGTCGAGCTGTTGCGCGCGCTGATCTACCGTGCCGGCGAGGCGCTGGTGGCGGGCGAGGATGTCACAAAACTGGCGACCATGGCCAAGCTGAAGGCCGGGCGGCTCGGCCGCGAGCTTACCGACGCCTGCTTGCAATATTGGGGCGGAATGGGCTTTACCAACGAGACGCCGGTCAGCCGAGCCTATCGCGACAGCCGCCTGACATCGATTGGCGGCGGCGCCGACGAGGTCATGCTGATGGTCCTGTGCAAGATGATGGGCACGCTGCCCGGCAGCAAAGGAATTTCCTGATGATCACGCTCTATCACTGCGACGGCGCGCGCTCGTTCCGTCCGCTCTGGATGCTGGAGGAAATGGGACTTCCCTACGAATTGAAGATGCTGCCGTTCCCGCCGCGGGTCTTCGCCAAGGAATACCTCGCGCTCAATCCGCTGGGCACCATTCCCTTCATGGTTGATGGCGAGACCAGGATGACGGAATCGTCCGGCATCTGCCACTATCTCGGCGTCAGACATGGACCGACGCCACTGATGGTCGGGCCGGAGGATCCCGCCTATGGCGCGTTCCTGAACTGGATGTATTTCAGCGACGCCACGTTAACCTTCCCGCAGACGCTGGTGCTTCGATACACCCAGCTCGAGCCGGAAGAGCGCCGCAATCCGCAGGTCGCCGGCGACTATGCCAAATGGTTCTTGGGCCGGCTGCGCGCCGTCGAGGCAGCCACCGCAACTACCGAGGCTTTGTGCGCCGGCCGCTTCACGGCCGCCGACATCGTGATCGGCTACGCGCTCCGCCTCGCCGATACTATCGGGCTCGCCAAGGATTTTGGGCCAAATGTCGCAGCCTATTGGGCCCGCTTGCAGCAGCGGGATGGTTTCAAGCGCGCGGTTGCTGCGGAGCAACAGGCCGGCGTCGAGCAGAACGTCGCGCCAAGGGTGAGGGCTTAGCTGTCGTCCTGGCGAAAGCCGGGACGACGATATCGCCAGGAGTTCCAGGTCGTCCGCCATCCGTCCCGGACTGCCGCCGTTTTGCGCTTCATGATAGCGCTATCCCGCCGTGACAGCGCCCAGATTTCCGCTAAGGTGACCTCCGTCCGCAGCGGCCAAAGAGCCGCGCGAGGAGGATCCCAATGGAAGATAACGGTCGCGAATCCGACCATTTGATGCTGATCACGCCGGAGCGGGTATTCTATGCCGGCCTGCTCGGCCGCCCCCGCAAGCGGACCCCCGGCTGCTGTCACGTCTATGTCGCGGTCAAGGGCAGCCTGCATCTGACGATCGATGATGCCTTCGCCACTGGCGAGCTGTTCGTCACCCTGCCGAACCAGCGGCATTCCATTGCCAGCGACTATCGCACCGCGATCAGCGTCACGCTGGAGCCGGAGAGCATGCCTGATGGCGTGATCGAGGTCTTGGCCGAGCGGCTCACCGGACCCGACAAGGCCGTCTATGCCCGCAAGATCCTCGCCGCCTACACGCTGCTGCGCCAGCGTCGCTACGGCGACATCACCACCGCCGAATTCGACGAGATGTGTTTTGGCGAAGCGCTGCCGCGCCGGGTGCTCGACCCCCGCGTGACGCGTGCGGTCGCCCGTATCGGCCGCTTCACAGGTGAGCCCGTGACGGCGGACACGTGCGCGGCGGACGCCGGACTTTCCGCTTCGCGTTTCCTGCATCTGTTCAAGGAAGAGACCGGCATCTCGTTCCGCTCCTTCCGCGCCTGGAAGCGCGCGCGGCATCTGCTGCACTTCGCCAACCAGGACCTCAATCTGGCCCATCTCGCGCAGGACATCGGCTATCCCGATTCCACCCATTTCAGCCACTCGATCCGCCGCTTCTACGGCCTGAAGCCGCGCGCGATCTTCGTCGGCTCGCGCGATCTTGCGATTTATCGCAGCAGCGAGACGGTGAGGCTTGCGGAGGCATCGTAGGATGCTCTCGTAGAGTGGGCAAAGCGAAGCGTGCCCACCTTCTTCGATCCATGCTGAGACAGGGTGGGCACGGCGCAAGAGCGCCTTTGCCCACCTTACGACATCTGGCCCCATTCCAGCTTCTCCGCGCAAGAAGCCGCATGCCGCCCATCACATGATCGCAAGCGTTGAATTATCAACGTGCGAGACATTCAAGGCATGAGCGACAAGGCCGTCATCACCTGCGCGCTGAACGGCGTGCTCACCGACCCGAAGCAGCACAACGTGCCTGTGACGCCCGAGCAGATGGCGCGCGAGGCCAAGGCTGCGTTCGATGCCGGCGCGTCCATCATGCACATCCATCTGCGTCAGCAGGCGCCGGACAAGGGGCATCTGCCGTCCTGGGAGGTCAGCGTCAGCAAGGAGATCCAGCAGGCGATCCGCGAAGCCTGCCCCGGCGTGATCATCAACCACACCTCCGGCGTCTCCGGGCCGAACTACAGCGGTGCGCTGGATTGCATCCGTGAGACCAGGCCGGAGATCGCCGCCTGCAATGCCGGCTCGCTGAACTATCTGAAGGTGAAGGCCGACAACAGCTGGGCCTGGCCGCCGATGATGTTCGACAATGCGGTCGAGAAGGTGAAGGACTATCTCGACGTCATGAACGCGGTCGGTACCATCCCCGAATTCGAATGTTTTGACGTCGGCATCGTCCGCTGCGTCGGCATGTACCGCCAGGTCGGCATGTACAAGGGCCCGCTCGAGTATAACTTTGTGATGGGCGTCGCCTCCGGCATGCCGTCGGATCCCGATCTGCTGCCGATCCTGATCAAGCTGAAGCGTCCCGAGGCGCAATTTCAGGTCACCGCGATCGGCCGCGAAGAGATCTGGCCGCTGCACCAGCGCTGTGCGGAGCTCGGCGGTCATCTGCGCACCGGTCTCGAGGATGCCTTCTATCTCGCCGACGGCAAGAAGGTGACGTCGAACGGCCAGCTGATCGAGGCCATCGCCGCCTGCGCCCGCCGTGCGGGCCGCGAGATAGCGAGCCCGGCGGAAGCGCGAAAGATTTTTGGGACGAATAGGTAAATTATCGCCTCAACCGTCATCGCGAGCAAGCGAAGCAATCCAGAATCTCTCGGTGGATGCAGCCTGGATTGCTTCGTCGCTTCGCTCCTCGCAATGACGAGCAGGATTGAGTTATGTCCATTCTCGAAAACGCCATCTCCCCCGGCAGCGCCGCCTACCGCGCCAATCGCGACGGCATGCTTGGCCTGATTGACCGCATGCGCGCGCTGGAAGAGCGCACGCGTGCGGCATCAGCCGCGGCGAAAGACCGCTTCCACAAGCGCGGCCAGCTGTTGCCGCGTGAACGCGTCGCGCTGGTGCTCGATCCCGGCGCGCCCTTCATCGAGCTGTCCACGCTCGCCGGCTTCATGTTCGACGTATCGGATCCGGACAAAAGCGTGCCCGGCGGCGGCGTCATCGCCGGCATCGGCTTCGTCTCGGGCATCCGTTGCATGGTCAGCGCCAACGATTCCGGCATCGATGCCGGCGCGCTCCAGCCCTACGGCCTCGACAAGACGCTGCGGGTGCAGGAGCTCGCGCTGGAGAACAAGCTGCCCTATGTCCAGCTGGTCGAAAGCGCCGGTGCCAATCTGTTGCGCTATCGCGTCGAGGATTTTGTTCGCGGCGGCAACATCTTCCGCAACCTCGCGCGGCTCTCGGCGGCGGGGCTGCCCGTCGTCACCGTGACGCATGGCTCCTCGACCGCCGGCGGCGCCTATCAGACCGGCCTGTCCGACTACATCGTCATGGTCCGTGGCCGCACCCGCGCCTTCCTCGCCGGCCCGCCGCTGCTGAAGGCCGCCACCGGCGAGATCGCGACCGAGGAGGAACTTGGCGGGGCCGAGATGCACACGCAGGTGTCGGGACTTGGCGACTACCTGGCCGAGGATGACCGCGACGCCCTGCGCATCGCGCGCGAGATCATGGCGGCGCTGGAATGGGAGCGGCCGGACCAGGGAGCTGCGCAATACAAGCCGCCGCGCTACGACCAGGACGAGCTGCTCGGCATCATGCCGATGGACCACAAGCGCGCCGTGGACATGAAGCAGGTCATCGCGCGCATCGTCGACGATTCCGACTTCACCGAGATGGCGCCGAACTACGGCCCGGCCACCGTCTGCGGCCATGCCCGCATCGAGGGCCAAGCCATCGGCATCATCACCAACAACGGTCCGCTCGATCCCGCGGGCGCCAACAAGGCGACGCATTTCATCCAGGCTTGCTGTCAAACCCGTACGCCATTGCTGTATCTGAACAACACCACCGGCTACATGGTCGGCAAAGCTTACGAAGAAGCCGGCATGATCAAGCACGGCTCCAAGATGATCCAGGCGGTGACGTCGGCGACGGTACCGCAGATCACCATCTATTGCGGCGCCTCGTTCGGCGCCGGCAATTACGGCATGTGCGGGCGCGGCTTCCATCCGCGCTTCTGCTTCTCCTGGCCCAACGCCAAGACTGCCGTGATGGGCGGTGAGCAGGCCGCCGAGACCATGGCAATCGTCACCGAAGCCGCCGCCGCCCGCCGCGGCAAGCCGGTCGAAAAGGAAAAGCTTGATGCCATGAAGGCGCAGATCGTCGGCGTGTTCGACGGCCAGATGGACGTGTTCTCGACCAGCGCGCGCGTGCTCGACGACGGCGTGATCGATCCGCGCGACACCCGCGCGCTGCTGTCGGAAGTGCTCGCGATTTGCCGCGAGGGCGATGCGCGCACGCCCCAGCGGATGCAATTCTCGGTGGCCCGCCCATGAGGAACGGATCAACGCAGCACCGACCGTTCTTCAGGGTCTTGATTGCCAATCGCGGCGAGGTCGCGTTACGGGTGATGCGCAGTGCGCGGAAGCTCGGGCTCGGTGTCGTCGCGGTCTATTCGGATGCGGATCGCGACGCGCTCCATGTGCAACAGGCCGACCAGGCCGTGCGCATCGGCGAGCCGCTGCCGAGGCAATCCTACCTCAACATTCCCGCGATCGTTGCGGCCGCAAAGGCCAGCGGCGCGGATGCCGTTCATCCCGGCTATGGCTTCCTCGCCGAAAACGAGGAGTTTGCGCAGGCCTGCAAGGATGCCGGCCTCGTCTTCATCGGCCCGTCGCCGCAGGCGATCGAAACAATGGGCAACAAGGCCGGTGCCAAGGAGATCATGAAAAAGGCCGGCGTGCCCATCGTGCCCGGCTATCAGGGCGCCGATCAGGGCGATGAGGTCATGCTCGCGGAGGCGAGAGAGATCGGCTTTCCCGTGATGATCAAGGCGGTCGCCGGCGGCGGTGGACGCGGCATGCGGCTCGTGACGGACGCGTCGTCGTTTCCTGATGCGCTGCGTAGCGCGCGGTCCGAGGCGAAGGCGGCGTTTGGCGATCCGACCGTGATCCTCGAACGCGCCATCCAGAATCCCCGTCACATCGAAATTCAGGTGTTCGGCGACAGCCATGGCAACGCCATCCATCTCGGCGAACGCGATTGCTCGGTGCAGCGGCGCCACCAGAAGCTGATCGAGGAGGCACCGTCGCCCGCTGTGACGCCGGAACTGCGCGCGAAGATGGGCGACGTCGCGGTCGCCGCGGTGAAGGCGCTGCGCTACGAGGGCGCCGGCACGCTCGAATTTCTGCTCGATGCGAGCGGCGAATTCTACTTCATGGAGATGAATACGCGGCTCCAGGTCGAGCATCCCGTCACCGAGGCGATCACCGGGCTCGATCTCGTCGAATTGCAGCTGCGCGTCGCGCGCGGCGAGCCGTTGCCGGTGAAGCAGCAGGACATTCGCTTCACAGGCCATGCCATCGAGGTGCGGCTGTGCTCGGAGGACGCCGCGCATGATTTCATGCCGCAGTCCGGGCGCATGGCGTGCTGGCAGGTGCCGGATGGCATCCGCGTCGAACATGCGCTGCAATCCGGCTCCGAGATTCCGCCGTTCTACGATTCCATGATCGCCAAGGTGATCGGCCATGGCGCGACACGAGAGGAGGCGAGGGGGCGCCTGATCGTCGGCCTCGAACAGCTCACCGCTTTCGGCGTGACCACCAATCAGGCGTTCCTGATGTCGTGCCTGCGTCATCCCGGCTTCGCCAAGGGCGAGGCGACCACGGCCTTCATTGGCGCGCATCGCGACGAGTTGCTGGCGCCGGGCACGGACGCCGCATTCGATGTCGCTTTGGCCGGCCTGCTGCTCTATGCCACGAACCCGCAGGCACCGTCGTGGCGCCGCGGACGGAGCCTCGCGGCAACGTTCCCGCTACCGGCGAAGATCGAGATCGCAGGCCAGGCGTATGAGCTTGAAGTCTGGCGCGAACGCGATGGCAGCTACATTGTCGCCAGCGACCGCCGGCAGGACAAGTTCGAGATCGACCGGCTCGATCTCGACATGATCCGCTTCCGTCATGACGGCGTGATGGACAGCGCCAAATTCCTGCGCGATGGCGACCGGCTCCACCTCCAGCGCCGCGGCATCCCGCTCGCGGCGTCCGATCTCACGCTCGCCGCGCCGAAGGCCGCCGCAAGCAACGGCGGCGACGGCAAGGTTCGTGCCGCCATGAACGGCCGCGTCGTTGCCGTCCTGGTCCAGCCGGGCGACCGCGTCAGTGCCGGTCAGCCGGTGATGACGCTGGAAGCGATGAAGATGGAGCACGTCCACAAGGCCGGCATCGACGGCGTGGTCGCCGCGATCGACGTCGCCGAGGGCGAGCAGGTGACGACGGGCCGGATCGTGGCCGAGATCGGGCCGAGGTAGAGCGGCAATCGTAGCTATCGTAGGATGGGCAAAGGCGCGCAGCGCCGTGCCCACCATCGTGCGGCAATTGCGATTGAATGGTGGGCACGCTTCGCTTTGCCCACCCTACGGCATCGCATTTGGTCGCCCCGTCCCGTCGTTGAGCAAACACGCGACCTGGTGCTCGTCGCCCGCATCCACCAGCGCCGGCCGCTCCGTCCTGCATCGCTCCATCGCAAACCGGCAGCGGGTGTGAAATGCGCATCCCGGCGGCGGATTGACCGGGCTTGGCACGTCGCCGTCGACCAGTGGCACGAGCTTTTTGGCGAGCGGATTGGCGACCGGCACCGAGGCGAGCAGGGCCTGCGTGTAGGGATGGCGCGGATTTGCAAACAGCTCGTCCTTGTCGGCGATCTCGACGATGCGGCCGAGATACATCACGGCGACGCGGTGACTGATATGGGCGACCACCGCGAGGTCATGCGCGATGAAGAGGTAGGAGAAACCGTGCTCGCGCTGCAGGTCAATCAGGAGATTGATCACCTGCGCCTGGATCGAGACGTCGAGCGCGGAGACCGGCTCGTCGCAGACGATCAGCCGCGGCCCCAGCGCCAGCGCGCGGGCGATGCAGATGCGCTGGCGCTGGCCGCCAGAGAATTGATGCGGGAAATTGTGCATCTGGTCGGGCCGCAAGCCGACCTGCTCGAACAGGTTTGCGGTACGCGCCTCCAGCGCTTTGCCGGTCGCGAGCCCGTGCACGAACAGCGGCTCGCCCACGATGTCTCCGGCAGTCATCCGCGGATTTAGAGAGGCGAAAGGATCCTGGAACACGATCTGCATCGAACGGCGGTGCGGCC
Source organism: Bradyrhizobium sp. 4 (assembly GCF_023100905.1). Lineage (NCBI taxonomy): Bacteria > Pseudomonadati > Pseudomonadota > Alphaproteobacteria > Hyphomicrobiales > Nitrobacteraceae > Bradyrhizobium > Bradyrhizobium sp. 4. The sequence goes on along the minus strand of NZ_CP064686.1, from coordinate 7,425,562 downwards.
GCAGCGCGGACTTGGACAGATGCGTGATGTCTTCGCCTTCGAGGCGGATCTGGCCCGAGGTCGGTTCGACCAGCCGCAGCACGCTGCGCGCCACCGTCGACTTGCCGCAGCCGGATTCGCCGACGAGGCCCAGCGTCTCGCCCACCCCAACCGAAAATGAGACGCCGTCGACTGCATGCACTGTGCCGATTTGTCGGCGCAACACACCGGCGCGCACCGGATAGTGCTTCTTGAGATCGGTGACTTCGAGCAGCGCCTCGGTCATGCCACCTCCGCCACTTCGGCCGCCCGCCAGCATGCCGCGAGATGGCCACCGCCCCAATCGGTGAGCGGCGGATATTCGGCCTCACAGCGCTTGATCGCGAGCTTGCAGCGAGGCGCAAACGCGCAACCCTTGGGCAGCCGCACCAGCGACGGCACCGTGCCGGGAATTTCGTTCAGCCGTGCTGGCGCGGCGACGCCCGGCGCCGGCACCGCCGGGATCGAGGCCATCAATCCGCGCGTGTAGGGATGTTTCGGCGCGGCGAACAGTGCCTCGACGCTCGCTTCCTCGACCTTCCGTCCCGCATACATCACGATGACCCGCTGCGCGGTCTGCGCGACGACGCCGAGATCATGGGTGATCAGCACGAGCCCAGTGCCGAGCTCTTTCTGAAGGTCCAGGATCAACGCCAGGATCTGCGCCTGGATGGTGACGTCGAGCGCGGTCGTGGGCTCGTCCGCGATCAGCAGCGCCGGCCGGCACGCCAGCGCCATCGCGATCATGGCGCGCTGGCGCATGCCGCCGGACAGTTGATGCGGATATTCCCGCGCGCGCCGAGCCGGTTCAGGGATGCGCACCAGGCGCAGCATCTCGATCGCGATGTCCCGGGCCTCCTTGCTCGACATGTTCCGGTGCAGCCGCACGGCCTCGACGATCTGGTCGCCGATCCGCATCACCGGATTGAGCGAGGTCATCGGCTCCTGGAAGATCATCGAGATGCGGTTGCCTCTGACGGCGCGCATCTCTGCTTCGTCCAGCGTCAGAAGATCGGTGCCTTCAAGCGTGACGGAGCCGCCGACGATGCGGCCGGGGGGATCAGGCACCAGCCGCATCAGCGACAGCGCAGTGACGCTCTTGCCGCAGCCGGATTCGCCGACGATCGCCAGCGTCTCGCCGCGCTTCACCGTGAAGGACACATCATCGACGGCCTTGAACAGACCGGAGTTGGTGAAGAACACCGTCTTCAGGTTTTTCACCTCGAGCACGAGATCGGATTTGTCAGTCATCAGCCGCGCTGCCGGGGATCGAGGATGTCGCGCAAGGCGTCGCCGAACAGATTGGCGCCGAACACCGCGAGGCTGATGGCGATGCCCGGGAAGATCACCAGCCAGGGCGCGGTGCGGACATATTCGGCGGCGGATTCAGAGAGCATGCGGCCCCACGACGGGTACGGCTCGGGAATGCCGAGGCCGAGGAAGGAGAGCGAGGCTTCGGTGAGGATGGTCGAGCCGAGCTGGGCGGTCGCAAGCACGATCAGCGGCGCCAGCGTGTTCGGCAGCACGTGACGGAGCGCGATGCGTACCTCGCTCATGCCGATCGACTTGGCGGCCTCGATGAATGGCAGCTCGCGCAGCGCCAGCGTGTTGGCGCGGATGACGCGCGAGACGGTCGGGATCAGCGGAATGGCGATCGCAATGATGACGTTCGGCAAGGACGGCCCAAGCGCCGCGGTCATGATCAGGGCCAGCACCAGCAGCGGCAGCGCCTGCAGGACATCGGAGACACGCTGAAACACGAGATCGACCCAGCCGGAGAGATAGCCGGAGGTGAGGCCGACGATGACGCCGATCGAGCCACCGAGTGCGGTCGAGCCGATGCCGACCGCGAGCGAGATCCGCGCGCCATGAATGATGCGGCTGAAGACATCGCGGCCGAAGGAATCCGTCCCCATCCAGTGTGCCAGGCTTGGACGCGCCAGTGCCCGGGCGGCATCGATCGTCAGCGGATCGTAACGCGCGATGAAGTCGGCGAAGATCGCGGTGAACACGAACAGGGTCATGATGACGAGCCCGGCCGCGCCCAGCACATGCCGCTGCGCCAAAAACAGCACGCGCCGCCAGCCGACGGTCGCGTGCGCCCCGGCGCGCCTCAGTTCAACGTCATAGTCGATTGCGGCCAACAGGTTCTCCTAATCCGTGTACCTGATGCGCGGGTCGAACACGGCGTACAGCATGTCGACGATGAAGTTCGCGCTTACCACGACGATGGCAATCAGCATCACCAGGTTCTGCACGATCGGATAATCGCGCCAGCGAATCGCCTCGACCAGGAAGCGCGCGACGCCGGGGATGTTGAACACCGTCTCTGTCACGATGAGGCCGCCGATCAGGAACGCCGCCTCGATGCCGATCACGGTGATGACGGGCAGAATCGCATTCTTCAGCGCATGCTGATAGTTCACGGCGGCATCCGATGCGCCCTTGGCACGCGCGGTGCGGATATAGTCCTGCCGCAGGACCTCCAGCATCGAGGACCGCGTGATGCGCATGGTCAGCGCCGCGCTGCGGAAGCCGACGGCGGCGGCGGGCACGGCATAGGTCGCGAAGGCTTCCAGCCAGGTCGCCGGATTCGGGTTGAAGATCGGCATCTGGTTGAACATCGCGACCGAGGCGGTGAGGATAAGCAGGCCCAGCCAGAACGATGGCAGCGACAATCCGCTGAGGCTCACCACACGTAACGCGTAGTCGAGCCTCGTTCCCTGCTTCACTGCGCTGATCACGCCCAGAGGAATGCCGATGGACGCCGAGAACAACAGCGCCAGCCCGGCGAGCCGTGCGGTGATCGGAATCCGTGGCAGGATCTCCTGGAGCGCCGGCTTTTCGGAGACGTAGGAGTAGCCGAAATCGCCGCGCAGGAAGCCGCTGATCCAGTGCCAATATTGCACCACCAGCGGCTGGTCGATGCCGAGCTCTTTTTCCAAATTGGCCTTGTCGGCGGGATCGATATAGCCGGCCGCGGCAAACAGAATGTCGACGATGTTGCCGGGGACGATGCGCAGCAGGAAGAAGATGACGATCGAGATCCCGAACAGGGTCACGAGCATCAGCAACAGGCGCCGCACCAGATAGGCAAACATGCATCGCCTCCCGTCGAACCCGTCAGTCGCCCGCGCTACTTGTCCATCCAGACATCCTCGTAACGATAGCCATTGTAGGAGCTGTTGGACATCACCGTCACGCCCTTGACGTAAGGTTGCCAGCAACTGCCGGTCCGTGCGTGGAAGATGATCGGGCGGGCGACGTCCTCCTGCAACTTCTTGTCGATGTCCCACACCAGCTTCTTGCGCTTGTTGATGTCGGTCTCTTGGGACTGCACATCGAACAGCTTTTCGATCTCCTTGTTGCAGTAATTGGTGTAGTTGCGCTCGGAGCCGCAGGAATAATTCTCGTAGAAGGACTGGTCGGGATCGTCGACGGCATTGCCGGTCAAATTGAGCCCGAGCATGTAGTCCTTGCGCGCGATCTTCGGGAACCAGTTTGCGGTCTCGACCACGTCGAGCTCCCCGTCGATATAAATACTCTTGAGCTGGTCGATCAGGATCACCGCGGGATCGCGATAGACCGGGATGTTGCGGGTCGAGACCTTGACCGCGAGATGCTTGTCCGGTCCGTAACCGGCCTTCTGCATCAGCTTTTTTGCGTCCTCGCGGTTGGCGTTGATGTCGGGGCCGTAGCCCGGAATGGTCTCGAGCATCTCCTTCGGCATGCCCCACAGCCCATTCGGCGGCGGCAGCATGGTCCCGCCGACGTCGCCCTGGCCCTCGAACATGATCGAGATGAAGGCCTTGCGGTCGAGCGACAGCGCCATGGCGCGGCGGATGTCGATATTGTCGAACGGCGGCGCAGACGAATTGACGATGATGTTGGTCGCGACATTGTTGGGTTCGACCACGCAGACCGCGTTCGGCGCCTGCGATTTGACGTCCTTGAGAAGCGGGATGCTCACTTCGGTCGGGAAGGCCATGTCGAACTTGCCGGCGACGAAGGCGAGAATGGCGGTCGAGCGGTTCGGGATGATGGTGAACTCGATGCCGTCGAGATAGGGCCGCCCCTTGCGCCAATAATCGGGATTGCGAGTCAGCTTGATCGATTCATTGGCCTTGAACTCGACGAACTTGAACGGGCCAGTGCCGATCGGGTGCGTGCGCATGTCGCCGGGTGAGACGTGGCAGGGATAGACCGGCGTGTAGCCCGAGGCGAGCAGTGCAATTAGCGAAGGCTGCGGCCGCTTCAGGTTGAAGGAGACCTCGAGATCGCCGTTGGTGGAGACATCGTTGACCTGTTCGTACCAGCTCTTGCGCGGGTTCTGCCGGAACTTCTGCTGCGACTTGCCCATCAGCATGTCGAAGGTGCATTTGACGTCCGCCGAGGTGAACGGCTTGCCGTCGTGCCACTTCACGCCCTGGCGCAATTTGAAGGTCAGTGTCTTGTTGTCGTTGACCCAGGCCCAGCTCTCGGCGAGCTCGGGCACGATGGTGTCCATGCTGTTCTGCGCCACGTCCTGCTTGTAGATGACGAGGTTGTTGAACACCGGCATGAAGGGAACGTTGAGCGAGTAGGTCGCGCCTTCGTGGATCGAGGCGTTGCCGGGACTGTCGCGGTGGTACATCCGCAAAATGCCGCCCTGCTTGGGCTCGCCGGCGAGTGCAATGGTCGAAAACGCAAGCAAAGATAGCGCCGCCGTCGCGGCGAGCGCTCGTACGCTCCGCATCCTCGTCCTCCCTGGACATCTTGTCTTTTAGGCCTTTTGCGGCCTGTTTGAGGGGACGATAGCGACGCGCGCGCGGTGAGGCAACCGGCAAGGTCTGCTACTCTCTTGGCAATTCGGATGACGGACGGCCGCAGGGGTTTTCTCTCACAAAGTGAGGGAGCCCAATCTCTGGCCACTAACTCCACCATCGTCCCGGCCTAGTGCGCAATTGCGCACGGGGGCCGGGACCCATAACGCGTGATCTATCGATACAGTCATCAGGAGTACCAAACGACGAATCTTCGCCAAACCACTCGCTGTGGTTATGGGTCCCGGCCCCCGTGCGCAATTGCGCACTAGGCCGGGACGACACCAAGTGTGTGGCGCGCGTCGGCCAAGCCCCTCACACGATCATGGACGCCTTGTTCCCCCAATAGCGGTCCCGCAGCAGCCGCTTGTACAGCTTCCCCGTCGGCAGCCGCGGCAACTCCTTTTCGAAATCGACCGAGCGCGGCACCTTCTGCCGCGACAGCGACGCCCCGCAGAACGCGATCAGCTCTGCGGCGAGCGCCTCGCCCGGCACGATGCCGGGCATCGGCTGCACCACCGCCTTCACCTCTTCGCCGAGGTCGGGATTGGGCACGCCGAACACCGCGGCGTCCGCAACCTTTGGATGGGTGATCAATAAATTCTCGCACTCCTGCGGATAGATGTTCACTCCGCCGGAGATGATCATGAAGGTCGCGCGGTCTGTTAGATGAAGGAAGCGGTCCTCGTCGACATAGCCGACGTCGCCGACCGTGCTCATGCTGCCGTCGGCCGATCGCGCCTCCTTGGTCTTCTCCGGGTCGTTGAAATATTCAAAAGGCGAGGCCGTCTTGAACCAGACCTGTCCTGGCGTGCCGGTGGGGCATGGTTTCATGGTCTCGTCGAGAATATGGAGCTCGCCGAGCAGCACCTTGCCGACGGTGCCGCGATGGGCGAGCCATTCCGCGCTGTCGCAGGCGGTGAAGCCAAGGCCTTCGGTCGCGCCGTAATATTCGTGGATGATCGGTCCCCACCATTTGATCATGTCGTCCTTCACCAGGGCCGGGCAGGGGGCGGCGGCGTGGACCGCGATTTCGAGCGACGACAGGTCATAGCGCGTGCGCACCTCCTCCGGCAGCTTGAGCATGCGCGAGAACATCGTCGGCACCAACTGGGTATGAGTAATGCCCCATTGCTGCACGAGCTGGAGGTAACGCTCGGGATCGAACGTTTCCATGATGATGACGGTGCCGCCCATCCGGATCGTGAGGTTCACGGCGGCCTGCGGCGCGGAGTGATAGAGCGGCGCCGGCGAGAGGTAGATCATGCCCTCGCGGTATCGCCAAAGCTTGGTCAGGAAATCGAACAACGGCAGATTGTGCTTTGGCGGCTCCTCCGGAAGGGGTCGCAGAATCCCTTTTGGCCGTCCCGTCGTGCCCGATGAATACAGCATGGCGGTGCCGAGCCATTCGTCCGGGATCGGCGTCTTCGGCAGATTGGCGGTCACCTCGGTGAGGCCGACGATGCGCTCGCTCTCGCCCGGGCCGTCGGCGACGATGCACAGTTTGATGTCGGGGCAGACCTTGATCGCCTCGCGCGCGATCTCAAGCTTCGCAACCGACGTGATCAGGATTTTCGACTGGCTGTTGACCAGGAGATAAGCGAGCTCGCCCGGCGTCAGGAACGAGTTGATGCAAGTGTAGTAGAGGCCGGAGCGCTCGCCCGCGCCGCAGGCTTCGAGGTAGCGCGAATTGTTCTCCATGAAGATCGAATAATGGTCGAGCCGCTTCAAGCCGTGTTTGCGGAACAAATGCGCCAGCCGATTGCTGCGCGCATCGAGCTCGCGATAGGTGACGGCCTCGCCAGTCGCCGCCATGATGAAGGCGGGCTGGAGCGGGCGCAGGCGGGCATGCTGACCTGGGTACATCGGTCCTCCGGCTTTAGATCATGCGGCAAGAAGCAGGATTTCGCGCACCTGAGCGGGGCCGTCGATCTTGCGCGGGTTGCGCGGAATCCAGTTCGTGCGCATCGCAGCGTCCGCGATGGCGTCGAAATGCTCCGGCGAGACGCGTACATCGGCGAGGCTGCGCGGCACGCCGAGCGAGCGGATGAAGGCGTCCAGCACATCGGCCGCCTTGTGACCGGGAAAGCCCATCGCGGCCGCGACGATCATCTGGCGCTCGGCATTGTCGGGCGCATTCCAGCGCATCACGGCCGGCAGCATGATGCAGGAGGTGTAGCCATGCGGCACGTCGAAGGCTGCACCCAGCACGTAGCCGATGCCGTGGCTCGCCCCCATCGGCACGCCGGCGGCGAGGGCGCCCATCGACAGCCAGGTGCCGATCTGCGCATCCATGCGCGCGTCGAGGTCAGCAGGGTCAGCCTTCACCCGCGGCAGCGCGTCGGCGAGCATCGCGAGGCCCTTCACCGACTGCGCGTCGGCATAGGGATGCGTCTCGCGCGAGCAGATCGCCTCGACGCAATGATCGATGGCGCGGATGCCGGTCGAGAGGAACAGCCATTCCGGCGTGTGCACGGTGATGGCAGGATCGAGGATGGTCGCGCGCGGAACGCTGAGCGGATGCCGCAGCATCTGTTTCACATGGGCGGTGCGGTCGGTGACGCCTGCGATCGAGCTGAACTCACCGCCGGCGATCGTGGTCGGGATGCTGATCTGACGCACGGTCGGCGCATTCATCTCGGGCGCGACGCCCTTGTGCACGCGGATACGCTCGATGCCGTCGACATCGTCGATGCCGTTGGCGAGGCAGAGCTGCACCGCCTTGGCCCCGTCGGTGATCGAGCCGCCGCCCACGGTGACGATCAGGTCGGCGCCCGCGCCGCGCGCCGCATTGGTGGCGGCGATCACCGCCTCCCGCGGGGTGTGCGCCGGCATGGCATCGAAGACGCCCGCGCAATTTGTGCCCAGGGCCTGTTTGATCTTCGTGATTTCGTCGGTCTGGCGGTTGAGCGTCCCCGAGACCATCAGGAAGGCGCGGCGCGTCCCCAGCCGGTCCATCTGCGCGACCACGGCTTCGGCCGCGGGATGGCCGAACACGACTTCCTCGATCGCGCCGTAAAAGACACGTCCCTGGTGCACGCCTGTCCTCCCCGGACAATTCGACTTATTTTTGTGGGGGGTAGTCTAACCGCGCTGGCGGCATTCGTCATGCGCGAAGACGCTGGCCGAGAGGTCGTCATGCCCGGCTTGTACCGCCTGCGCGGCCGAAGCCGCTTCTGCGAGGCGAAGGCCCGGGCGTCCACGTTCTTTGCGCCACGGGGCAAGACGTGGATGGCCGGGTCAAGCCCGGCCATGACGCTGTGGAAGCGTTAATGCCCCAAGTTTTTCTGTCAGATGCAATAGCTCTCGCCGCAAGCGGGGAGAGGCGAAGAAGAACCTGTCAACCCATCATCCGGCTAGGGCATCTCGCCGAGCCTTGCGCGCGCTTTGGTCTTGAAGAGTTCACCATTGCGACCCATCTTGTGGCGCCCGCGGGTACAGGCGTACCCTGCTATTTCCGCGGTTTTTATGCGAGGACCTGGGATGACTGGACCGGACGGAAGCGAGCAGTTTGTCAAAAGGCACGATTTCGTTTCGCCTCGACCTCGCGTGATCGCGGGGCTTCTCGCCGCGGCATTCGGTCTTGCGGGCTGTGGACAGCCGACCCCGCAAGCGGCCGCCCCGCCGCCCGCGCCGGTGACCGTCGCCCAGCCGGTCAAGCGCACCGTCACCGATTGGGACGAGTTCACCGGCCGCTTCGAGGCCATGGAGGAGGTGCAGGTCCGCCCGCGCGTCGGCGGGTTTGTCAACTCTGTCGAATTCCAGGATGGCGCCATCGTTCGTCAGGGCGATCTGCTCTATGTCATCGACCCACGTCCGTTCGAGGCGGTGGCCACGCAGGCGGAGGGGCAGCTTTCCGATGCGCGTGCCAAGGTGGAGCTTGCAAAGCGGGAGCTCGATCGCGGTTTGAGCCTGGTGCAGACCAGCGCCGTCTCCGAGCAGGTTGTCGATCAGCGCCGTCAGGCCTTGCAGGCCGCGCACGCTGCCGAAACACAGGCCGAGGGTGCGCTCAAAGTCGCCAAGCTCAATATCGAATTCACGCATGTGACGGCGCCGCTGACCGGCCGCGTCAGCCGCCATCTCGTCAGCCCTGGCAATCTCGTGCAGGGCAGCGATACCGGAACATCGACGCTGCTCACCTCGATCGTGACGCTCGACCCGATCTATATCTATTTCGACATGGATGAGGCGACCTTCATCAAATACAGCAAGCTGTGGTTCGAAGGCCGCCGCCCGAGCTCGCGCGATACGGCGAACCCGGTGCAGGTGACGCTCGCCGGCGAGACGAAACCATCCCGTGAAGGCAGCATCAATTTCCTCGACAACCGCCTCGATGTCTCCACCGGCACGCTGCGCAGCCGCGCCGTGATCAAGAACACCGATCTGTCGATCCTGCCGGGTCAGTTCGGTCGCGTCCGCCTGATCGGCAGCGCGCCATATGAGGCGCTGCTGATTCCCGACGTCGCGGTTGCGACCGACCAGTCGCGCAAGATCGTGTTCGTGGTGAAGCCGGACGACACTGTCGAGGCGCGTCCCGTGACGCTAGGGCCGCTCGATGACGGCTTGCGCGTGATCCGCGAAGGGCTGAAGGCTGACGATCGCGTCATCGTCAACGGCATCCAGCGCGCCCGTGTCGGCGCCAAAGTCGCTCCGCAGACGGCGCCAGCGCCGGCCGGTGGCAAGCCCGGTGACAAGTCATGAATCTTGGCCGTCTCTCCATCAACCAGCCCATTCTCGCGATGGTGCTGTCGATCGTGCTGCTGATCGTCGGCGCGCTCGCGTACACCACGCTGCCGGTCTCCGAATATCCGCAAGTGGTGCCGCCGACCGTCGTCGTCACCACGCAATATCCTGGCGCCTCCGCGCAGACCGTGTCCGACACGGTTGCAGCTCCCATCGAGCAGGAGATCAACGGCGTCGAGGACATGCTGTATCTCTACAGCCAGGCGACCTCGAACGGCCAGCTCACCATCACCGTCACTTTCAAGCTTGGCACCGATCTCGACAAGGCCCAGGTGCTGGTGCAGAACCGCGTCGCGATCGCGCAGCCGCGTTTGCCTGAAGAGGTTCAGCGCAACGGCGTCACCACACGCAAGAACTCGCCCGACATTTTGATGGTCGTGTTCATGCTGTCGCCGGACGACACTTTCGACCAGCTCTACATCTCCAACTACGCGCTGCTCCAGGTCCGCGACCAGCTGCTCCGGATCGACGGCGTCGGCGACATCCAGATCTTCGGCGCACGCGATTATTCGATGCGGCTATGGCTCGATCCGGATAGAATCGCCAATCTCGGCTTGACCTCGGCCGAAGTGCTCGCCGCGATCCGTGCGCAGAACGTGCAGATCGCGGGCGGCCAGATCGCCGAGCCGCCGATCGCGGATCGCGCTTTCCAGCCGAACCTCACCTTTACCGGGCGATTGAAAGACCAGAAGCAGTTCGAGGACATCCTGATCAAGGCCGGCTCCGACGGCCGCACGGTGCGCCTGCGCGACGTCGCCCGCATCGAGCTCGGTGCTCTCGCCTACTCCACCAACAGCTTCCTGCTGCGCAAATCGGCGGTCGCCATGCTGGTGACGCAGCGGCCGGGATCGAACGCACTCGCGACCGCGAAGAACATTTCGGACACGATGACGAAGCTGAAGGAGACCTTTCCGAAAGGCCTCGACTTCAATATCGGCTACAACCCGACCGAGTTCATCGCGCAGTCCGTCCATGAGCTGATCAAGACCATCTACGAGGCCATGTTGCTCGTGGTCATCGTGGTTCTGGTGTTCCTGCAAGGGTGGCGACCCGCGATCATTCCGATCATCGCGATCCCGGTGTCGCTGGTCGGCACCTTCGCGGTGATGGCGGCGCTCGGCTTCTCCATCAACAATCTCACGCTGTTCGGGCTCGTTCTCGCCGTCGGCATCGTGGTCGACGACGCCATCGTGGTGGTCGAGAATGTCGAGCGGCATCTCGAGCATGGCATGAGCCGGCGCGACGCCGCGCTGAAGACCATGGAGGAGGTCGGCGGCGCACTGATGTCGATTGCGCTGGTGCTGTGCGCGGTGTTCGTCCCGACCGCGTTTCTGGGCGGCATATCCGGGCAATTCTTTCAGCAATTCGCCGTCACCATTGCGGTCGCGACCGCAATCTCCTGCTTCTGCTCGTTGACGCTATCGCCGGCGCTGGCCTCGCTTCTCCTCGTCCCGCACGAGGAGAAGCGGCCGCCGGCGCGCTGGAATATCCTCGCCCGCGGCTGGAGTGCTTTCACGGGCGTCTTTAACCGCGTGTTCGACCGTCTCGCGCATGGCTATGCCGGCCTCGCCAATTTCGTGATCCGGCATTCGGCGGTGATGATCCTGATCTACGTCGTGCTGATCGGCAGCGCCGGCTGGCTGATCGCCACCACGTCGCAAGGCTTCATTCCGGCGCAGGACCGCGGCTACGTCATCATCTCCGTGCAATTGCCGGGCGCCGCTTCGCTGGCACGCACCACCGAGGTCGTGCGCGAGATCGAGCGGATCGCGCTGGATACGCCGGGTATCATCCGCGTCGCCGCTTTCGCCGGCTTCTCCGGCGCGACGCGGACGCAGGCCGGCAACGCGGCGGCGCTCTTCCCGGTGTTCGACGAGCCCGAGGCGCGGATCAAGAAGGGATTGTCTGCGAACGCCATCACGGTCGAGCTGCGCAAACGCCTGGCCGCGATTCAGGGTGCCTTCATCATCGTGATTCCGCCGCCGGCCGTGCCCGGCATCGGCACCGGTGGCGGCTTCACCATCCGCATCCAGGACCGCCAGGGCCGTGGGCCGGAGATGCTCGCCGCAGCTACTGACGAGCTTGTCGCCGCGGCGCGCAAATCGCCCTCGCTGCTCGCTCCCTCCGTGTTCTCTCCGTTCTCGGCCAATACGCCGCAGCTCTTCGTCGACATCGACCGCACCAAGGCGCAGAAGCTCGGCGTTCCCATCGCCGGCATCAACGACACGATCCAGACCTATTTCGGATCGACCTATGTCAACGACTTCAACCTGTTCGGTCGCACCTATCACGTCACCGCACAGGCGGACTTCCCGTTCCGGAAAGAGCCGAGCGACCTGTCGCGCCTGCGCACGCGGAACGCCTCCGGCGACATGGTGATGCTGGGCAGCGTGGTCGAGTTCAGGGACGTCTCGGGCCCCGACCGCGTCGCGCGCTACAATCTCTATGCGGCGTCCGAACTGCAGGGCGAGCCGGCGCCGGGCACCAGCTCGACCACCGCGCTCAACACCATCAAGAAGCTCGCCGACGATACCCTGCCGAGCGGCTTCACCTTCGAATGGACCGACCTGTCGTACCAGCAGATCACGGGCGGCAATGCGGGTCTCTACGTGTTCCCGATCTGCGTGCTGTTCGTCTATCTGGTGCTCGCTGCGCAATATGGCAGCTGGACCCTGCCGTTCGCGGTGATCCTGATCGTGCCGATGTGCCTGTTAGCCGCCACCATCGGCGTGCGCATCATGGGGCAGGACGTCAACATCCTCACCCAGATCGGTTTCGTCGTGCTGGTGGGATTGGCGGCGAAGAACGCGATCCTGATCGTCGAGTTCGCCCGCGACATCGAGAAGGAAGGCAAGCCGCGGCTGGAGGCCGTGATCGACGCCTGCCGCCTGCGCCTGCGGCCGATCCTGATGACGTCCTTTGCCTTCATCCTCGGCGTGCTGCCGCTGGTGATCTCGTCCGGCTCTGGCTCGGAGATGCGGCAAGCGGTCGGCGTCGCCGTGTTCTTCGGCATGATCGGCGTCACTTTGTTCGGGCTGTTGTTCACGCCGATCTTCTACGTGGTGGTGAGGAACCTGGCCGAGGGGAAGAACGAGGGGAAGCCGAAGGCGGTGGCTCCATAAGTATCAGTGGCAGCAACCGAGGCTCCAATATTCACGCTGTCGTCCCGGCGAAGGCCGGGACCCATAACCACCGAACGTGGTTTGGCGAAGACTCGTCGTTCGGTGCTCCTGCCGAATGCAACCGATGGATTCCGCGGTATGGGTCCCGGCCTTCGCCGGGATGACAGCATTGGGTTGGACGCCGATCTTTCCTACTAACGGCCTAGGCCGAAATGGATGGGCACCGCCGGGGTTCTTCACTAGTATCCGCGCGATTTCAAAACAGAAAACTGCTGGGAGCAACCTATGAAATCAGCACTTTTGGCCGCTGTCGCAATTTCGGCCTTGCTGGCGGCCGCGCCGGCCTCTGCGCAAGGCGTCAAGATCGGCATCCTCAACGACCAGTCCGGCGTCTACGCCGATTACGGCGGCAAATGGTCGGTCGAGGCCGCCAGGATGGCGATCGAGGATTTCGGCGGCGAGGTGCTGGGCCAGAAGGTGGAACTCGTCACCGCCGACCACCAGAACAAGCCGGATCTCGCGACCTCCATCGCGCGGCGCTGGTACGATGTCGAGAACGTCGACATGATCACGGAGCTGACGACCTCATCAGTCGCGCTCGCGATCCACGAGCTCTCCAAGGAAAAGAAGAAGATCGACATCGTGGTTGGCGCTGCGACCTCGCGCCTCACCGGCGATGCCTGCCAGCCCTATGGTTTCCACTGGGCCTATGACACCCGCGCGCTCGGCGTCGGCACCGGCGGCTCGCTGACCAAGGCCGGCGGCGACAGCTGGTTCTTCCTCACTGCGGACTATGCCTTCGGCTACGCGCTGGAGAAGGACACCAGCGAGATCGTCACCGCCAATGGCGGCAAGGTGCTCGGTTCGGTGCGCGTGCCGCTCAACTCCTCGGACTTCTCCTCCTTCCTGCTCCAGGCGCAGAGCTCGAAGGCGAAGATCGTCGGCCTTGCCAATGCCGGCCTCGACACCACCAACTCGATCAAGCAGGCGTCCGAGTTCGGCATCGTCTCCGGTGGCCAGAAGCTCGCGGGCCTCTTGATGACGCTCGCCGAAGTGAACGGTCTCGGCTTGCAGGCCGCGCAAGGCCTGGTGCTGACCGAGGGCTATTACTGGGACATCAACGACCGCACCCGCAATCTCGGTGAACGCTTTCTCAAGCGCACCGGCCGGATGCCGAACATGATCCAGGCCGGCACCTATTCGGCGACGCTGAGCTATCTCAAGGCGGTCAAGGCCGCTGGCACCAAGGATCCGGATGCGGTCGCCAAGAAGCTGAAGGAGTTGCCGGTCGACGACGACTTCGCGCAAGGCGGCAAGGTGCTCGAGAACGGCCGCATGGTCCACGACATGTATCTGTTCGAAGTGAAGAAGCCCTCGGAATCGAAGAAGCCCTGGGACTATTACAAGCAGCTCGCGGTCGTTCCCGGCGAGAAGGCGTTCTTCACGGCCAAGGAGAGCGGCTGTCCGCTGACGAAGTAGGGCCAGGACCGCGCCAATAACTCCTATGTCGTCCCGGCGAAAGCCGGGACCCATAACCCCAGGGAGAAGTTGTGGGCGCGAACTGGTAACTCCGAGTCATCGTCAAACCACATCCCGTGGTTATGGGTCCCGGCCTTCGCCGGGACGACTCTGAGGGTGTGGCGGTTGCCCGCCCCTCACACCAGCCGCAGCACCACCGCGCCCAACGCCCCCGCCCACAGCGCAATCGCCGCGACGCCCTGGATCATGAAGCCCGGGCCGCGTTTAGCGGCAGCCTTCGAATAGCCGATGAAATAGACAATGCGGCCGATGATCCACACCGCGCCGATGCCGGCCGCGATGGCGTCGCCGATATAGATCGCGAACAGCCACAGCGCCGGCAGGACGATCGGCATCCATTCCAGCGTGTTCATCTGAATGCGAAACGCGCGCTCGAAATCCGGATGGCCTGACGTGGCCGGCACCTTAACACCCGTCTTGGTCCGCGCCCGCGAGACATTGATGCAGGTGAAGAAATAAAATGCGATCGCCAGCAGCGTGACGAGGGCGGTGAGACGATACATCGTTGGTTTCCTTAAAGCGTTTTCGAGCGAAGTCGACACCCGGTCCGCGTAAAGAAAAACGCGTCAAAACGAGGATCTAGACAGGTCGCGCTTCTTCAATACCCGGTCAGCTCGAGATAGCCAACGCCGTCATGCGTGCCGGCAAAGCTGATCGGCCCCTCCCAATAGGAAAAACCGGTCCCCATCCACGCCTTTGGATTGAGCGGCTTGCACTGGATCGAGAACGACCGCGAGGGGATCGCGATCTGCCATTCCACCGGCAGCTTGTGTCCCGCGATCTCGGCGGTCGCCTTCGGAGTCATCTGGATGTCGTCGCCCGCAATCATGTGCGTGTCGCCGGCGGCGGAGATCAAGTTGCCGAACGGATGATTTTGGCCGTCCTTCTGCCGCAGCCGGTACAGCATCAGCTTGTCGCCGGACGCCAGATGCAGCGACAGCCAGTCCCAGCCGGTCTGGTCGGTGTCGAGCGGCTGGCTGCTCCATTCGCGGTCCATCCAGGCCTGGCCGGAAACATCGACCGGCCTGTCGTCGATGGTGAGCGTGCCGCGGGCGCGATAGAACGGCTGGCTGTAATAGTAGGAGGCCTGTCCGCGCTCCGACTTGCGGCTGTAGCCGCGATCGCCTTGCAGCACCACCGGACGATCGGCCTCCAACGTTAGCGCATAACTGAAGTCGGCGCCCGCGGCCGTCAGCGTCAGCGGCGCCAAAGTGCGATCTTCGGTGCGCTCGGATCCGTTCATCGCCCAATCGTCGATCCAGGCCGAGAACGGTTTCACGGTGACGCCGGCCTGCCCCACACCGCCGCGGGAAAACAGCTCATTGAAGCGGTGGGTGTCGGCGCGCGTCACCGCCGCATGCGCCATCCACACCTGCTGATTGGCCCAGCCTTCGCTCTGCGGCCCCGGCTGCGTCGCCTGGCGAAACAGCGTCCATTGCAGGCCGCACGCCGCGCCGCTGGCATCAATGAGATTCGCCGTGAGATACCACCACTCGATGCGAAACTCAGGATGCGGCCCGTGATCGCCCGGAAAGGCGAACGTCTTTCCCGGCGTGACCTTGGCAAAGCCGTCGGCCGTCGCGCCGAGCCCGGCATAGCCTTGCGCGCCTGCGCGGCGGACTGCCGCGAGCGCGGCGATGCCGCCGGCGAAGGTGCGCCGCGATATCCCGTTAGCGCTCATTGGCAAACACCTTGACGAGGCTCGCCGGCTGCATCCGGGCCAGTCGGATCATCGGCAGCAGGGCGGCAAGCAACGAGGCGAACAGCGCGACTGCGACCAGCTCGACCAGTTGCAGCGGAAACACATGGAACGGCAGCCGCCAGCCAAAGGCCTTCACGTTGACGATCGCGATCAGGCACCACGCCACCAGCAGGCCGAGCGGCACGGCCAGGAGCGACGTGAACAGCGCGACCGACAGCGTCTTGGTCAGCTCGATCGCGGCAAGGCGTGGCCGCGTGATGCCGATCGCCCAGAGCGGTGCGAGTTGCGGCAGGCGCGAGTTCGCCAGTGTGAGAAGGCTGGTCAGAAGCGCGATCCCGGCGACGCCGAGCGTGAACGCGTTCAGCGCCGACGTCACCGCAAAGGTGCGGTTGAAGATCCGGATCGATTCCGCCTTGACCGTCGCCTGGTCGGCGACGCTGCGCTCGTCGAGCGCAAACTGCTTCTGCAACGCCGTGATCAGGCCGGGGATATTCTCCTTCGCGACGATGAGACCGATGCGTGTCTGCGGCGTCTGCGGAAATTGCCGGATCAGCGCCGCGACATTCACCGCAAGCTGGCCCTTGGGGTTGCCGTAGTCGGCATAGATGCCGACGATGTCGAGCTCCCAGGTGCCGCCCGGCGCCGGGACGTCAACGACGTCGCCGACGCGGACGTTGAGGCGGCGGCTCAGCTGCTCGCTGATGAACGCGGCAT
The DNA here is from genome assembly GCF_023100905.1 of Bradyrhizobium sp. 4. NCBI lineage: Bacteria > Pseudomonadati > Pseudomonadota > Alphaproteobacteria > Hyphomicrobiales > Nitrobacteraceae > Bradyrhizobium > Bradyrhizobium sp. 4. The sequence continues at coordinate 7,408,922 of NZ_CP064686.1, read as the reverse complement.
TACCGGGCACGAGCCGGGTCCAGGCACGGGGCGCGGCTTCCAGCAGCGGCCAGCGCTCGCGATACAGCGCATGATCGGGCAGGCCGAGCAGCTCGACCGGCTGGCCCTGCACCTGCGCCTCGGCGCGTCCGCCCGACAGGATCGCCTGGACGTCGCTGCGCTCCTTCAGCCAGTTGCGGATCGCGACGCCTTTGGCGTTGTCGGAGGCGCTGATGTAGACGTCGGCTGCGAGCCGCCCGTTGAGCCAGCCGATGAAGGTGCGGCTGAACGTTTCCACCATGGTGGACACCCCGACATTGACGGCGAGCGCGAGCAGCAGCGCCATCAGCGCCAGCGACAAACCCGAGAGCTGCTGCCGGCTGTCCGCCCAGAACCACAGCGCGAGCGGCCTCCGCGCGAAACGCTGCCCGGTTTGCAGGATGATGTCGAGGAAGGCCGGCAGGATCAACGCGGCGCCGAGCATCAGCGCTGCCAGCACGCCAAAGCCCGCGATCAGCGATTGTCCGTACTGGAGCAGCAACAGCGCGAGCGCGAACACGGCGCCGGCAGCTACGCTTTGCAGAATCAGCCAACGGCGCTGCCTCTGTTGCCAGGCGCGCGGCTGCGCGGTCGCCAGCACCGGCATCCTGACAGCCTTGATCAGGCTGGTCGCCGCGGCAACAAGCGCACCGGCAATGCTGATGCCGATCCCGGCGAGCCACCATTCGGGACGCAAGCTGAGCTGCCCCGGGATCTGCGCGCCATAGAGTCCACGCAGGGATGCTGCGACGTCGGGCAAGAGCGCGGCCGCAATGAAATAGCCGCAGGCAAGCCCGATCAGGCCTGCGATCAGCGACAGCGCCACGAGCTCGACAACCAGCACGGTGTTGACCAGTCGCGCCGAGGCACCGCAGGCCCGCAGCGTACGCAGCATCGGCAGCCGCTGCTCGAAGGCCAGGCCGACGGCTGAATTGACGATGAAAAGACCGACGAAGAACGACAGCAGGCCGAACGCAGTGAGGTTGAGATGAAAGCTGTCGGTGAGGCGCTCCAGCTCAGTCTCCGCATCCGGCTCAACCCGCTGCAAGCGGTCGCCGACGACGCTCGCTAAGGGCGCGGGCTTGCCCTTGGGCTTGCCGATCAAAAGCCGCGAGGTCTGGTCCGGCTTGTTCAGCAGCCGCTGCGCCACGCCGATATCGACCACGAGCACGTCGGGCACGAGCTGCGGCAGCGCCCGCAGCGGCGGCAGTTTTGCGCCGTTGCTGATCGCTGGTGCCGCGCCCTCCTGCTCCTGCAAATCGCTCAGCGTTTCCTTCGCCACCAGCGTCTGGCCCGGCGGCGCGACGAAGCTGCTTAGATCGGCGGCGCCGAGCCGAGGTGCATTGCCGACATCGACCGGCAGCGTCACCGGCTCGATGCCGAGCAGCCGGACCGAACGCCCGTTGACCTGGACCCGTCCTTCCAGCATCGGCGAGACCGGCCAGCCGGCGCGGCGGAGCTTGACGAACAATTCCTGCGGAAAGGTCGCGGCATCAGGCGCGACCAGCATCGGCGTGCGCGCGCCGCCGAAGGTTGCCGCGGCGCGGTCATAGGCGTTGCGGGCCTGCTGGTTGATCGCCTGCACGCCGCTCCACAGCGCAGTCGCCGCTATCAGCCCGATCAGGAGCGTCGCGAACTGCATCTTGTGGCGCCGCCAATGGCTGAGCAGCACGGCGAGGACCCAGAGCGCGCGCCTCATGCGATCCGCCCGGCATGCAGATTGACGTGGCGATCGAGTGTCGCGGCCAGATGCAGGCTGTGCGTCACCATCAGAAAGCCGCAGCCGGTGCGCGTGACGAGGTCGCGCGTCAGGGCCAGCACGTCCTCGGCGGTGGCCTCGTCGAGATTGCCGGTCGGCTCGTCCGCCAACAGCAACGACGGCTTTGTCGCCAGCGCCCGGCCAATCGCGACCCGTTGCTGCTGTCCGCCCGATAATTGTTCTGGATAACGCTTGAGCAGGCCGCCAAGCCCGAGACGTTCGATCAGCTCTTTATACCAAGCTGCGTCGTACCGGCCGGCGATCCGCGCCTGAAACACCAGATTGTCTCCGACCGACAGACTCGGGATCAAATTGTACTGTTGAAACACCAGGCCGATCCGGTCCCGCCGCAGGCCGGCGCGTCCCGCATCGGACAATTTGGTGACCTCGGTATCTTCCAGTCGGATCGTGCCGCTATCGGCAGCATCGAGCCCTGCAATCAGGTGCAACAGCGTGCTCTTGCCGCTGCCGGACTCGCCGGTCAGCGCGACGCGTTCGCCGGCCTTGAGGTCGAGATCGACGCCGCGCAGCACATGGACCGGCTCACCGGCCGAAGAGAACGTCTTGGAGAGGTTTCGGATGCTCAGCACGATGAATGGCGCCGGACGGAATTAGCGGAATTGCTGCGTAGCACACTTGCTGCGGAAATGCCGGGTTGCGTTGGTCTTGAAGCCGTTGTTAGCTCCTAAGAGGACCAAATCAAAAAAGTGCCAAAAAGGGACGACGGGGAGAACGATGAGCGCTCAGGCAACGCAGCCCGCGGCGGGCAAGATGACGGGGATGTCCAAGGAAACGTCGAAGGAAACGCCAAAGGGTGCCTGGACAGTTACATTTCTCCTGTTTCTTTTCATGCTGGTGAACTTCGCAGACAAGATCGTCGTCGGTCTCGCGGGCGTTCCGATCATGACCGAGCTGAAGCTCGAGCCCGAGCAGTTCGGTCTGCTCGGCTCGTCGTTCTTCTTCCTGTTCTCGATCTCGGCGATCGTGGTCGGCTTCATCGTCAACAAGGTACCGACCCGCTGGGTGCTGTTGACGCTCGCGGTGATCTGGGCGCTGACGCAGTTTCCGATGGTCGGCACCGTCTCTTTCACCACGCTCGTGATCTGCCGCATCGTGCTCGGCGCCGGCGAAGGCCCGGCGGCCTCGGTGGCGATGCACGCAGTCTACAAATGGTTCCCCGACGAGAAGCGCACGATGCCGACCGCAATCCTATCGCAGGGTTCGGCCTTTGGCGTGATCCTGGCGGTCCCGGCGCTGAACTGGATCATCGTCAATCATTCCTGGCACTATGCGTTCGGTGCGCTTGGAATCGTCGGTCTGATCTGGGTCGCCGCCTGGCTCGCACTCGGCAAGGAAGGCCCGCTGGACACCCACGCATCGGCCGTGATCGAACCGAAAATACCCTATCTCCAGCTCCTGACATCGCGCACCTTCATCGGCTGCGTGACCGCAACCTTCGGCGCCTATTGGGCGCTGTCGCTCGGGCTCACCTGGTTCACGCCCTTCATCGTCAAGGGCCTCGGCTTCTCGCAGTCTCAGGCGGGCTTCGTCTCGATCCTGCCTTGGGTGTTCGGTGCGACCATCGTCATTCTCACGGGCTGGATCTCGCAGGTGATGCTGGCACGCGGCTACACGTCGCGGATCTCCCGCGGCGTGCTCGGCTCGGTGCCGCTGATCGTCGGCGGCCTGATCCTCGCGATGATGCCGCACGTCCAAGGCGCCGGCCTTCAGATCGCCCTGCTCGTGGTCGGCTCGGGCCTGTGCGGCGCGATCTACGTCGTCTGCCCGCCCATGCTCGGCGAGTTCACGCCGACGTCGCAGCGCGGCGCGGTTCTCGCGATCTATGGCGCGCTCTATACGCTTTCGGGCATCATCGCGCCGCTGGTGATGGGCAGCGTGATCCAGCGTGCCGGCAGCATGCTCGACGGCTACATGACCGGCTTCACCATCAACGCCGCGATCATGGTCGGCTCCGGCCTGCTCGGGCTGCTCCTGCTCTGGCCCAACACGGAAAAGGCCAGGCTGACCGGTGGAGCTACGCCGCAGGCCGCGCCGCTGAAGAGCGCGGTGTCGCCGACGTAAGGGGCGGGCTCCGCCAAACCCAATTACAATCGTCGTTCTGGCCTGGCGCGCAATTGCGCTCCAGGCCGGGACACGATTAGGTTTGCGGCCGCCGCTTCCGCTCCGTGAACGGCGACAGCACCACCGTCGCGAGCATGAAGATCACGGACGCCCCGAACACCCAATGCGGCGCGCTCTGGTCCATGATCCAGCCGAACAGCAGCGGGCTGACGATGCCGCCGAGATTGAAGCCGGTGGAGACGATGCCGAAGGCGCGGCCGGCCGCGCCGGGAGGTGCTGCATTGCGCACCAGCATGTCGCGCGAGGGCGCGATCACGCCGGAGAGGAATCCCGCGGTCGCCATCGTGGCGATCAGCGCCCAGCCCGGCAGCGTGACCAGCGCGATCAGCAGCACGATCGCCGCGTTCGCAGCAAAGCAGGCGGCGGCGACATAGCCGTGGCGCTCGGTGTGGTCGGCAAGGAAGCCGCCCGCGAGCACGCCGGCGGCGCTTGCACCAAGGAAGGCGGTGAGCGCGACATTGGCCGCGGAATAGGTGACGCCATAGCCACTCATCAGCGCTACCACGCCGAAATTGTTGATGCCGGCGACCGACAGGCTGAGCAGCATGAACAGCGCCGTCAGCGTGATCAGCGCCGGCGTGATCACGGCTTGTTTAGGTGCGTTCTCGGTGCCCGGCTTGGTCTTGTGCGCGCCGGCATCGGGAATGTTCATCGTCACCAGCAACAGCGCGACCAGAACGCCGATCGCGCCCGATGCGATCAGCGCACCGGCGCCGCCGGACACGATGACCATCGCGGCGACGATCGCGGGCGCCACCGCGCCGCCGAAATAGCCGGCAAAAGTATGGATCGAGAAGGCGCGGCCCATCCGCGCTTCATCCATGTGCTCTGCAAGGATGGCGTAATCGGCGGGATGGTAGACGCTGTTGGCGAGCCCGAGCAGCACGGCGCAGGCGATCAGCGAGGTGTAGCTGAGATGCAGGCCGAGCAGGATCAGCGCGAAGCCGCCGAGGGTGAGACCGCCCAGCAGGATCCGTCGCGCGCCAAAGTGGTCGACGAGATAACCGGTCGGCGCCTGCGTCAGCCCCGACACCACGGCCGACACGGTGAGCGCAAAGCCGAGCTCGACATAGCCGACGCCGAGTTGATTCTTGAGGAACGGAAACAGCATCGGCAGGACCAGCAGATGGAAATGGCTGACCCAATGCGCGATCGAGATTCCCGTCAGCGTGCGTAGCGCGCTGTCCGCCTTGCCTTGCTGCGGTGCGGCGAGAACGTCGACCATTGCAGTTCCGTTTTATGTCCTTTGGAGACGCGCAAACTATCGGGCAGAGCGGTTATTTGTCCATGAACGCAGGCGCATGGCTGGTAGTGGGGGCGGGGCGAGAGGGGGTCATGAGAATGGCGAGGACGGTGGCTCCACATTGTCGTCCTGGCGAAAGCCAGGACCCATTACCCCAGGGGGCAGTTTGGCGGAGGATCATCGTCCGGGACTGCGATCCGTCATAATCGAGAGATCACGCGGTATGGGTCCTGGCTTTCGCCAGGACGACAGTTGAGAGCGTGGCAAGAGCCGAGCCCCTCAAAACGGCTCGTCATCCGGCCCGTAGCGGTCGCGCTTCGGGGTCGCCATGTCGCCGTCCTCGTAATCATCGTCGTCGGTGTCGAGCGGAGGCGGAGGCTTCTTCGCCTTGTCTTTTGCTGGCGTGTCGTCCGCAATTTTCGGCGGCGCGCTCGGCTTGCCGATCTTGGCCATGGCTGGTCCCGGATGGTGATGCTGCATCCGTCTAGCCTGAATATATGGGCAGCTGCTGATTTATCTCAAGAACGGCGGCAAGACGGTCAGTGCACCACCGGCCCGCCGGCCTTCTTCCAGGCATCGATGCCGCCGGCGATGTGGGCGGTGTTAGTGAGCCCGGCCTCCTTGGCGGCGGCGACCGCCATCGCAGAGCGTTCGCCGAAGGCGCAGAAGAACACGACGCGGCGGCCGGTGGCGGCCGCGACCTCGCGCAGCATGCCGCCGGGCTTGAGGCTGTCCTCAACGGACGGATAGGGCGTATGCAGCGCGCCTTCAAGCATGCCGTGCTTCATCCGCTCGTTGGTCTCGCGCAAATCGACCAGCAGGATATCGGGACGGCCGAGGCTGCGGATCGCCTCGACGGCGCGGAGCGCGCGGCCCTCTTTCTCCAGCTCCTCCTGGTGCAGGCCGACATGCATGTTGGCGGGCACCGCGACGTCCATCATCTTCGGATTGGGCAGCTTCAGATTGGCCATCAGCTCGATATAGTCGTCGACCGAGCGCACCTGGAGCCGCGGATTGTAGCGCTTCTCCTCGCCGATGGTGGAGACGGTGTCGCCCTTGTAGTCATGCGCCGGGAACACCATGGTCTCGTCCGGCAGCTTGAGCAGGCGGTTGAAGATCGAGTCGTATTGCGCGCGCGACGAGCCGTTCTGGAAATCGGTGCGGCCGGTGCCGCGGATCAGCAGCGTGTCGCCGGTGAAGACGCGGTCGCCCATCAAATAGGAATAGGAATCGTCGGTGTGGCCGGGCGTGTACATCACGTCGAGCGACAGGCCCTCGATCGTCACCTTGTCGCCGTCGGCGACCCGCATCGCCACCACGTCGGCCTTGGTCTGGTCGCCCATCACGGTCATGCAATGGGTGCGGTCGCGCAGCTCGCCGAGGCCGGTGACGTGGTCGGCGTGCAGATGGGTGTCGACGGCCTTAACCAGCTTGAGGTCGAGCTCGCGCAGCAGCTGGCAGTAGCGGTCGACCTTCTCCAGTACGGGATCGAGGATCAGCGCCTCGCCGCCGGGGCGGCTCGCCAGGAGATAGCTGTAGGTGCCCGAAACACTGTCGAAGAGCTGGCGGAAGATCATGGCAAGGCCCGGCGTGAATTACCCGGAGATTCTACTACATTTCGGGCCCACAAGAGAAGCAATTCACTGTGTAAGCAAGAAAATTTGGAAGATTTTTATTCCTGTGAGGGGCGAGTGGGTGTCACCTGGCCACCGCTGTCATTCCCCGCGAAGGCGGGGAATCCAGTACGCCGCGCCCCTTCCGTACCCCTCGCCGTCTCGGAGTACTGGATCGCCCGCCTTCGCGGGCGATGACACCGGCTGTGCCGCGACGCCTTGCCCCGACAAAAGGCTCAGGGCCTCACCAATGTGTACCCGTTCTCGCTGAGAAACAGGATCTGCCCGACCCCGACCTGCACCGGCGTGGCGGCGGGGATGAACTCCGGCCGCTTGCCGGTCTCCCGCTCGATCGTGTCGACGGTGTTGAGGCAGATGTCGAAGCGTACGCCTTGCGCGATCAGGCTTTCGACCTGCTTGCGGCGCTCGCTGCCTGACAACAGGAGATCGATGCCGGGACCGAACGCCACCACCTCGATTGCGACCTTGTCGGGGTCGTAGGCCTTCAGCAAATTGTTGGCGACGCTGAGCACCAGAGCCTGCTTCCTGGAATCGCCATCGGAGAGCTGCAGCACGATCTTGTGCTCGGCGAAGGGCTTGTCCTGGAGCGGCACCTGCTGCGCAAAAGCGTGCGGCATCGCCGCCCAGGCGAACAGCACCAGCAGCATCGCGGATAGGGTTTGCGACCGCATCATCCCTGTCCTGCAATGCCCGGATTACCCTCGACGCCCTTTAGCGTGACGCCGGAGCCGAGCCGCTCCTGAAACATCCGGCCCGAGCGCAGATATTTTGCCACCACATCCCACACCGGCGCGCCTTGCTGGCTGTTGACCGAGGCCCAGCCCGCGACCTTGTAACGGTGGCTGGCACTGAGCGCCTTGCCGCCATTGAGCTTCAGCTCCGAGATGCGGCCGCCGATCGGCGCTGTCGGCATGCAGGTGTAGCTGAGCCCGCCGGCGCGCACCATGTCGCCGCCCTGCTGGTAATAGGGATCGGTGTTGAAGAGATTGTCGCAGACGTCTTCCAGCACGTCCTTGATCTGGGCTCCGGTCATCTCCTGCACATAGGTCTCGGGATAGCTGATCGCGGTTTCCGCGAGCAAATCCTCCATCGTCAGCGCCTGGCCGGAGAGCCCGGTGACGCCCCAGCGGAAGCCCGGCGACAGCGCGATCTCGGCGTTGAGCTCGGTGCGCAGCGCGCTGCAGATCAGCTCGTCGACTGGGCCGGCGAAATTGTCGCGGCGATACAGCAGGCGATCGGGCGTCGCGATCTTCTCCAACCAGTCGGTGACGAAGGGCGCCCGCAACCGGCCGATCAGTTCCGCCATTGCGGGATCGGGCTTCAACAGCTCGGAATAGACCGGCAGCAGATGATATTTGACGTCGCCGACCTTGCCCTTGTCGAGCGCGAGATCGAGCACGGCAAGGAATTTTCCGTTGGAGCCGGCATTGGTGACGAGCGTCGTCCCGCTCGCATTTTTCACTGCGATTGGCTGCGGGATCGCATCATGGGTATGGCCGCCGAGGATGACGTCGATGCCGGTGACGCGGCTTGCGAGCTTGAGGTCGACGTCCATGCCGTTGTGCGACAGCAGGATGACCGCATCGACCTTGTCGGCGCCGCGCAAGCCGTCGACATGCTTCTGGAGTTCCTCCTCGCGGATGCCGAAGGTCCAGTCCGGCGTGAACCGTTTGGGATGCGCGATCGGCACGTAAGGGAAGGCCTGGCCGACGATCGCGACGCGATGGCCGCCGAGCTCCTTGATCACGGAGGGCTTGAACACGCGCCCCGTCGCCTTGTCGAAGGCGGCGGCGTCGTTGAATGCCGCTTCCTCGGTCAGGAAAACGTTCTGCGCCAGAAACTCGCCCTTGAAGCGCGCGAGATTGTCGCGCAGCGCCTGCTCGCCGTAGGTGAATTCCCAATGCCCGGTCATCGCCTCGATACCGAGCAGGTTTGCGGCCTCGACCATGTCGCGGCCCTGCATGATGTTGGCGAGTCCCGAGCCCTGCCAGAGGTCGCCGCCGTCAACGAGCACGGAGTGTTTTTCGCCGACATCGCCGCGCAAGCGGTCGATCAGCGTCTTCAGATGGGCGAAGCCGCCGAGCTTGCCGAAGCGGCCTGCGGACTTCTCGAACTCGAAGCAGCTGAAGGCATAGGCGTCCGCGCTGTCGGGCCTGATGGCGAAACGGTCGAGGAAGGCGCGCCCGACCAGATGCGGCGGCCGTCCGGCCATCTCGCCGATCCCGATATTGACGCTGGGCTCGCGAAAATAGACCGGATTGAGTTGCGCATGCGTGTCGGTGAGGTGAAGGATGCGCGCATTGCCGAACCGTTCGAGGTCGTAAATGCTCGCGGCCTCAGCACCGCGCGCAAGCCGTGGCAGGCTGAGCGATGCGGCAGCAAGGCCTGCATTCTTCAGGAAATCGCGGCGGCGGATCGCCATCCAGAAATTCTCCGCGCCCTCTCATGGCCGCAAGGCTGTTGCACAAGCGAACAGTCTAGCGGATTTCCATCGCCTTCCAGGCTTCTTTTTCGGAAATCGCCTGGAAGATCGACGCCTTCGCCAGCGCCTCGGCCTCCCTGGCTGCAGCCACGGCGCGGTCGAAATCGCCGCCATCGGCCGCCTTCTTCGCGGCGGCCAGCGCCGAGACGGTCACGGTCCATTGGTGGCGCAAGCCGGCAGCCTCCTTCGCGGCAGCTTCGGCGGCGGAATAGGCGGTCTTGTAGTCTGCCTCATTTGCCGCGTGGGCCGCCGGCGCGAGGCTCAGGGCAAGCAGCATGGCGAGAGCAAGTGACCGCTTCATGGCCGCGCTCCCGGTCCCGATATCGGCAGGCCGTTGGCGACGTAGGACAGGAAATATTCGACGTCGCGATATTCATCCGCCTGCGGCTCCAGCGGAACCGCGCGGGTCTGGCTGTTGCAGGTGACGAAGCGGCGGCTGGTCGTTCCCATGCCGCTCCATTCGGAGCGGTAGATCGGCATCGCGTTCAGAATGCCGAGCGCCGGCGCCAGGATCTCGGCGCGGATGCGCTCGCCCGGGCTCTGCACATGGCAGCTCGCGCAGGAGAAGTTCAACTGGCCGCGGCGGGTGTAGAAATAGCGCTTGCCGTTCTCGAATGCCGCGAGCGCGCGAGGATCGTCGGGGATCGTGATGTCCATCGGCTTGCCACGCGAGGTGAAGGCCATGTAGGCGGTGAGCGAGGCCATCTCGTCCTTGACGTAGGAATAGGGCGCCTCGCCATTGGCCTCGCGGCAGCGGTTGAGCGCCAGCTCCAGCGTGACGACCTTGCCTTCCTTCTCGTCGAAATAAGGATAGTTCTGGCGGATGCCGATGCCGCCGTTCGGAAAACAGTCGGCATAAGTCTTGCCGTTCTTGAACGGGGTGGCGAACATCTCCTTGCCGGCGTCGAGCGCGAACTCGTAGGGCGGGAATTCCTCCTTCTCCTGCCACTGCCGCTTCATGTCCTCGTTCATGGAATAAGGACCGTTGACGAAGTCCTCGTGCTTCACGGTCGGGAACTTCTGGAAGAAGAAGTTCTGGAACGCCTTGGCATCGGCGCCGGGATCGACCTTGTCGGCCGCCACCACGCGCGGAGAGGTGAGGGCCAACGCGACGAGCGCGGCGCTCAACGAACCAAGCAGGATGGAGGTGCGGGCCTTCATCACGAGATCTTCGCGGTGGTCGTGTCCGACGCACCCTTGTTATCGGTCCAGGAGACCTTGAGATCGTCGCCCTTCTTGGCCCCCTTGAAGCTGAACTTGACGTAGGGGTCCTTCGAGACCGCGGTGCCCCAATCGGCAACGAAGACGTCCTTGCCGTTACATTCGAATTTCAGCTGCTGGATGTAATGCGCCGGGATCAGCTCGCCCTTGGCGTCCTTGACGAAGCCGGTATCCATCGGGTGCTGGATCAGCGCCTGCACCTCGGTGATGTCGCCGTTGGCGGTGGCGCGAACGCGAATGCTGGATGCCATCTCGATCTTCCTCGCTTAGCCGCCGCAGCCGCCGACGGTGACCTTGACCTCTTTGGTCGCGCTGTAGAGTTTGCCGTCGGCCTCCACGATCGCGACCACGTTGGTGGTCTTGGCCATCTTCAGCCGGTTGGCGACAGCAGGGATCGTGCCTTCGGGAATCCTGTAGGACGCGGCCAGCGCGCTGGGATTTTCGGCCACGAAGAACGAGATCGAGCTGACCTTGTCGAGCGTCGTCGTCACCGAGATCGGCACCACGCCGCCGTTCTCGGCGATCTCAGGGGCGTCCAGCTTGACCTTGTCGGACGGCTCGGCGGTTTTGCCGTAGAGCGCCTTGATGGCGTCCGCCTCGCTCTTCTGCCTGAAGGCCTCTTCCGGATATTTGTCGTTGGCCGCGGCGCGCGCAGGCGCGGCGCCGAACGGCAGATTGCCGAGGCCGAGCAACGCGACCGAGGCTGCGCCCTGAAGGATCAGGCGCCGCGTCGCGCTTGGGCCGGTGAGTATGGTCATCTCGGGTCTCCCAACCAAATCTCGTGGCGTGCCTGAAGTCACAGGGTCTGCAGGAAATCAACGATCGCGCTGATCTCCTGCTCGGTCAAAATCCGGTTCCGGCCGAACGGCGGCATCATGGTCTGCGGATTGCGTTTGGTCTCGTCGAAGATGATCGCGGCCAGCTCGTTGCGATCGGGGTACTTGGCCTTGAGGTCCTTCAGTTCCGGCCCGATCGTTCCCGGCAGGTCGCCACCCCTGATGACATGGCAGGTCAGGCAATTGCCCTTGCCGCGGTCGAAAGCGAGTTTCTGGCCGTCGGCCACAACGGACTGCGCCCACGCCGGGCTGGCGAGGCGGGCGGCAATGACCAGCAAGATGAACAGAACGGGCGTCCGGGAGAAGGCGGTCAAGGCGTCATTCCAAAGCGTTATATCGATGGTCTCGATCGCGAAATAGAAGCGTTCCAAAGCACAAAGGGCACCGCCTGACAATCCAGACTATGCACGCGACAAAATGAAGTTAATATCTTCCCCATTGCAACTAATGAGATTATTTGTTCAGCCGATTTGGACCGAGAGTTAAGGGTCGTGGCGCGGGCCGGCTGTTTCCTGAGCGTTTGGGCGCTCATCGTGTTTTCAACGCGTTCTCGTTTTTTCAAGGGGACCTCACTTGGCTGAATATGTCGTCGAATTCGGCAGGGATGGCGGTCGGGTCGAGTCCGACGGGCGGCTCGACGCGCCGGCATTTCATCGCAATCACGAGCCGCTCTGGGCGGCACTCGAAAAGCATCTCACCGGCTGCACCGGCAACGTGGTCGAGCTCGGCAGCGGAACCGGCCAGCACGTGGTCCACTTCGCCCGGCACACGCCCGGCCTGATCTGGTGGCCCAGCGATCTCAACCAGCGCCACCTCAAGAGCATCGAGGCGTGGCGCGTTCATTCAGGCCTGAAGAACATCCGCTCGCCGCTGCGGATCGATCTCACCGATCCGGACTGGTGCCCGGAGATGAAAAGCGGGCAGGCGCCGTCAAGTCTTGCCGCATTGTTCTGCGCCAATGTCATCCACATCGCGCCATGGAGCGTCGCCGAGGGCCTGTTCGCCGGCGCCGGCCGCTATTTGCGGGCCGACGGCAAGCTGTTCCTCTACGGCCCCTTCAAGCGCGACGGCAAGCACATCGCGCTCAGCAATGCCGTGTTCGACACGTCGTTGCGTGAAGGCAATCCCGACTGGGGCGTGCGTGATATCGCCGACGTCGAGGCGCTCGCCCGCGGCGCAGGTCTTCGCCTCGTCGATACGATCGACATGCCCGCGAATAATCTGACCTTGGTATTCGCGCGATAGAAGGTCGTCATGCCGGGCTTGTCCCGGGCATCCACGTTCTTCGTGCACCAGCCAAGGCGTGGATGGCCGGGTCAAGCTCGACCATGACGATCCGAAGACGTCAGCGCCGCAACGCTAGCCCTCGCCATCCCTCCAGCCGATCTTGTCCTTCAAGAACCGAAAGCCAATCACCTCGAACCCGGCGCGCTCCTTGTTGTCCTTGCCGTAGCCGTGGCCACCCGCTTCAGGCTCGTAGAACCAGGCCTCGTAGCCCATGGCCTGGAGCTTTGCGGCCATCTTGCGCGCATGCCCGGGATGGACACGGTCGTCGCGCCGCGTGGTGGCGATCAGGATCGGCGGATAGGGTTGGCCGGCTTTGACGTTGTGATAGGCGGAGTAGGTCTTCAGCCAGTCCCACTCCTCCGGCTTGTCGGGATCGCCGTATTCCGCGATCCAGCTCGCGCCGGCGAGCAGCTTCGTGTAGCGGCGCATGTCGATCAGCGGGATGGTGCAGAACAGCGCGCCGAAACGTTCGGGGTAGCGCACCAGCATGTTGGTGATGAGGATGCCGCCGTTCGATCCACCCTGCGCAGCGATGCGCTTTGCTTTGGTCACGCCGCGGCGGACGAGATCGGCGGCAACGGCTGCGAAATCGTCGTGCGACAGTTTCTTGCCGGCGAGCCGGCCGGCATCGTGCCAGCGCGTGCCGAATTCGCCGCCGCCGCGCAAATTCGCCTGCACCGTCGTGCCGCCGCGCTCCAGCCACAGCTTGCCGAGCGATGCGTTGTAATACGGCTTCACCGAATGGGCGAAGCCGCCATAGGCGCTCATATAGACCGGTGCATCGCCGGTCTCGCCGCTGGGGCCGGTCTGCACATAAGGGATGCGCTCGCCGTCGATCGAGATCGCCTCGTGCTGGGTCACCACGAGGCCGTCGGCGTTGAATGTTTTCGGCGCCTGCTTCAGCACGGTCGGGCTCGCGACGCCGCGCTCCATCAGCAGCAGCGACGGCGGCGTCAGCGGATCCTGCACATTGGCAAGCAGGTCGCCATTGCTCTCGGAGGGATGGCGATCCAGCGGCCAGATGTCGACCACGCCGATCTGCGGCAGGCCGCCGAGTGACGCGCGGCTCCAGCTCGTGGCGGACGGCGTGCAGATCTCGAATTGCGGCTGGAGCTCGTCGAGGATCGACAGCACCAGCCTGCCTCCGGTCCAGAACAGACCTTGCAGGGCGCGGCGAGATTCCGGCTCGAACAGGACTGCGAAATCGCGGCTGCCGGCGAGGAAGGCCGAGAGCGACATGCCGAGCACGGTGTCGGCGGCATAGGTTTTCCCCTCGATCGACCAGGCTTCGCGCAGCTTCATCGCGAACCAGTCGCCATGCGCCTGCAACCAGATGCCGGTCGGCAGATCGAGCTTTGTCGTCGTGCCGTCCGCGCCGCGCAGCCAGAGCGCATGATTGAAGAAGTCGATCTGGTCGACGATCCAGCTGCGCGGCGCCGCCGCGGTGTCGTCGACGATGCCGGAGATCGCCATATGATCGGCCGTGGTCTCGATGATTACCTGCGCCTGATCGATAGGCTGGCCGCGTCGCCACAGCCGAACCGTCCGGGAATATCCCGAGCTCGTCGCCATGCCTTCGCCATAGGCGCTCGACAGCAGCAGCGTGTCGGCATCGAGCCAATCGGCGCCGCCCTTGGCTTCCGACAGCGCAAATCCGTCCGCGACGAAACTCTTGGTGTCGAGGTCGAATTCCCGCAAGGTCACGGCGTCGCTGCCACCGCGCGACAGGCCCAAAATGGCGCGCGCGCTTCCCTTCTGTGTGGTGATTCCGCTCAGCAGCCAGTCCTCGCCTTCGCTTGCCGCGAGCTGGTCGACATCCAGCATGATCTCCCACGTGGGATGCGGTTTGCGAAACTCCGCGAGCGAAGTCTTCCGCCACAGGCCGCGCGGGTTGGTGGCGTCCTTCCAGAGGTTGTGCAGTTCGTCGCCGCGCCGGCTGACATAGGGAATGTTGTCGGGACGATCGTAGATCGCCGCGAGGATGTCACGGTCGCGCGCGAAGGCCGCTCCGCCGAACGCCTCGAGCGTCAGGCTGTTCTGCCGCGTGACGAAATCGAGCGCCTGCTTGCCTTCGATCTCCTCCAGCCAGAGCCAGGGATCGTCGTCGGGAGTGCTGAGCGTAGGCCTGTCGTCGACGGACATGAACGAAACTCCGGAAGGTCGCGGCGGATAGGATTTGATCGAGCGCAAACCGTCAAGTGCGCGGCCCATTATCATCGGCCCGATTGCGTCAGAGACATGGCCTGCGCCCGTTTGCGCCGGTTGCCCGGCCTCCCGCGCCCCGCCATAGTGCCGGGAATCAAGCGAGCCCTTGAAAGCCTTTAAAAGCCCCTCGAAAGCCCGTTGGGGCGGAAATGCCGATGCTGGATGTGACTGCAGCCAATGAGATCGCCGCCGACACCCGCGTGCGCGCCAATGTGGTGCGCCTGGCCGCCGCGCAGGCGCTGACCGGCGCCAACTCGGCGGTGATCTTCGCCACCGGCGCGATCGTCGGCGCGACGCTCGCGCCCGACGTCTCGTTCGCGACCGTGCCGATCTCGATGTATGTGCTCGGCCTCGCCGCCGGCACGCTGCCGACCGGCGCGATCTCGCGCCGCTTCGGCCGCCGAATGGCTTTCATCGTCGGCACAGGTCTGGGCGCGCTGACCGGTCTGCTCGGCTCGTTCGCGATCCTGCACGCTTCGTTTCCGTTGTTCTGTCTGGCGACTTTTCTCGGCGGCCTCTACGGCGCGGTGGCGCAGTCCTATCGCTTCGCTGCGGCCGACGGCGCCAGCGCTGCCTATCGGCCCAAGGCGGTGTCCTGGGTGATGGCGGGCGGCGTGTTCGCCGGCGTGCTCGGTCCGCAGCTCGTGCAATGGACCATGGATGTCTGGCAGCCTTATCTGTTTGCCTTCAGCTTCCTGGTCCAGGCTGCCGTCGCGCTCATCGCGATGGGCATCGTCGCCGGGGTCGACATGCCGAAGCCGGCACCGGCCGATCTTCACGGCGGGCGGCCGCTGCTCGAGATCGTGACCCAGCCGCGCTTCATCGCGGCGGCGCTATGCGGCGTCATCTCCTACCCCATGATGAATCTGGTGATGACCTCGGCGCCGCTCGCCATGAAGCTGTGCGGCTTGAGCGTTTCCGATTCAAATTTCGGCATTCAATGGCACATCGTCGCCATGTACGGGCCGAGCTTCTTCACGGGCGCGCTGATTGCCCGCTTCGGCGCGCGCAAGGTCGTTGCCGCCGGCCTGCTGCTGGAGGCTGGCGCAGCCTGCATCGGCCTGTCCGGCATCACCGCGATGCATTTCTGGGCCACGCTGGTCGTGCTCGGTGTGGGGTGGAATTTTTCCTTCATCGGCGCCTCCGCGCTGGTGCTGGAGACGCATCGGCCGCAGGAGCGCAACAAGGTGCAGGCCTTCAACGATTTCCTGGTGTTCGGGATGATGGCGATCGGCTCGTTCTCGTCCGGCCAATTGCTCGCCAGTTACGGCTGGTCCGCGGTGAACATGGTGGTGTTCCCGCCGGTGCTGCTCGGGCTCGCCGTGCTGTCGCTGGCATCCTTTGCCCGCCGCCGCAGGGCGCGGCTGGACGCGGCGATGGGCGAGTTCCCGGATGCGATCTGAATTGGCGGGAGGCTGTCAGCAGCGTTGATAGTTCGATCCAGGTCGAAGTGATTTCCGGGGCTTGGGTTGTTACATGATGCTCGTCATGAACAGGCGAGCGTGAAGCACGGCGCTCGCGGGGGAAACGAAGGACAAGCGCAAATGCTCGACAATCCCCGGCACGACGCATCCATCGACGAATCCTCCCTCCGCTACGAAGGTTGGCGCATCGTTGCGGTCTGCTTCCTGCTCGCGACCTTCGGCTGGGGGCTCGGCTTCTACGGCCAGAGCGTCTATGTCGCCGAGCTCCAGCGCGCGCACGGCTGGTCGGCCTCGCTGATCTCGTCCGGCACGACGTTCTTCTATCTGTTCGGCGCGCTGCTCGTCGTCTTCGTCGGCGAAGCCGTCAACAAATACGGCCCGCGCCTTGGCCTGATCGCGGGGACGCTGGCGATGTCGGCCGCGGCAGTCGCGATCGGCGCGGTGCGCGAGCCGTGGCAACTTTATCTCGCGAACGCCGTGCTCGCCTTCGGCTGGGCCGGCACCAGCCTCGCCATGATCACCAACACGATCAGCCTGTGGTTCGACCACAAGCGCGGCATGGCGATCAGCCTCGCGCTGAATGGCGCAAGCTTCGGCGGCATCGTCGGCGTGCCGCTGCTGGTGACCTTGATCGGCCACATCGGCTTCGCCAGCGCGATGTTTACCGTCGCCGGCGCCATGCTGGCGCTGCTCCTGCCGGTGATCCTGATTGTCGTCGGCCGCCCGCCCGATCTCCATGGCCGGCGCGCAGCGACGAGAGCGAAGCCGCAATCGTCGGCGCAGATCCGCAGCCAGGCCTTGCGCGACGTCGGCTTCCTCACCGTAACCATTGCCTTTGCCTTGGTGCTGTTCGCGCAGGTCGGCTTCATCGTCCACCTGATCTCGTTCCTCGACCCCGTGATCGGGCGCGAGCGCGCGGCCGTCGCGGTTGCGGTGCTGACCGCGATGGCGGTGATCGGCCGGGTGCTGTTCTCGCTGGTGATCGACCGCCTCAACCAGCGGCTCGCCTCGGCGCTGTCGTTCCTGAGCCAGGCCGTGGCGCTTCTCGTCGTCATCAATTTGCACAATGATTACGTGCTGATCGCGGCCTGCGCATTGTTCGGCTTCTCGGTCGGCAATCTCATCACGCTGCCGTCGCTGATCGTGCAGCAGGAATTCGATTCCGCCTCGTTCGGCGTGCTGATCAGCCTCAACACTGCGATCAACCAGGTGACGTATGCGTTCGGCCCCGGCGTGGTCGGCCTTCTGCGCGATTTTTCCGGTGGCTATGAGCTGCCGTTCTATCTGTGTATTGCGCTGGAGCTGGCTGCGGCGGCGTTGATCATGGTGCGGGGGAAGCCGCATGTGAAGACTGCGTAGAGGCGCGGCGTCGCTTCAACATCCTCCGTCATTGCGAGCGCAGCGAAGCAATCCAGACTGCTACTGCGGAAAGATTCTGGATTGCTTCGTCGCTTCGCTCCTCGCAATGACGAGGAGAGAGTTGAGTTTAAGCCTCGCGCTGCTTCAGCAGCTCCTCCACATCCAGCCGCTTCGTAAACATCGCGAGCTTGCCGTCCGGCCCGAACGGCCATTGCTCCCGCGGCTTGTCCCAGTACAGCTCCACGCCGTTCTGGTCCGGGTCGCGCAAATACAGCGCCTCGCTGACGCCATGGTCGCTGGCGCCGTCGAGCGCAATGCCGGCCGAGAGCACGCGGTGCAGCGCATCCGCCAGCGCCGGCCGCGTCGGATAGAGGATCGCGGTGTGATAGAGCCCGGTCGTGCCCGCCGGCGGCGGCGAGCCGCCCTTGCTCTCCCAGGTGTTGAGCCCGATGTGGTGATGATAGCCGCCGGCCGAGATGAAGGCCGCGCCGGAGCCCATGCGCTGCATCAGCTCGAAACCGAGCACGCCGCAATAGAAGCCCAGCGCGCGATCGAGATCGGCGACCTTGAGGTGAACGTGGCCGATCCTGGTGCCGGCGGCGACGGCTTGGTTCTGCGACATGCGGCTGCTCCGTTGATGAACTCCACATAAGTGCGTGCTTGGGACAGTGCTACCGGCCTATCCAGAAACCCAGCGTTTCCGGATAGGCAACTTACGACAGCTCCCGCACCTCGCCCTCCGGCAGCTCGAACTCAAACGTGTTCAGCGTCATCGACACCAGCGTGTAATAGCCGCAGAGACCAATCACCTCGACCACGCCGCGCTCGCCGAGCAGCTTCACCGCCTCGTCATAGAGGCCCTTCTCGACGCCGTGGCCCTCATGCAGCGACTTTGCGACGTCGTAGATCATCTTGCCCTTGGGATCGTCGAAGACGGGCGTGCGGCGGTCGCGGATGGCATCGATGATGTCAGGGGCCATGCCGCCGGCAAGCGCGAGGCGCTTGTGCGCGTACCATTCGTAATGCGCGGTCCAGTGCCGCGCCGTCACCAGGATCGCGATCTCCGAAAGTTTTGCGGGAAATATCGTGTCGTAGCGCAGGACCTCGCCGAGCCGCGTGGCGTGACGGGCCATGTCGGGGCTGTTGAGCCAGGCCATCATCGGCGCGGGCGGCTTGCCGCGCTTGCCGGCAATCGACTCATCATAGGTCTGCCGCTGGCTCTCGTTCATTTCGCCAGGCGAAAGAAGTTTCAGGCGCATTGTTGTTTCCTCTTTGTTTTCAAGCTTCGCCGTCGCGGCGACTATAGCGGATGCGTGACACGGAAGTGGTTGAATTCCGCGGGAGCTTGGCCCAGAGTCGCGGCCAACAAGCCGATTTAGATTGATGGAAACGACCAATGACTGACTCCAGGGCCAGCGAGACTGAGACCGCCGATCTCGAAACATTCCGCAGCGAAACGCGCGCCTGGCTCGAAGCCAATTGCCCGCCGGAGATGCGCAAGCCCGCAACGTCGGATGCCGACGTGTTCTGGGGCGGACGCAACGCAAAATTCTCGTCGGAGCCGCAACGCATCTGGTTCGAGCGCATGCGCGACAAGGGCTGGACCGTACCCGATTGGCCGAAGGAGTACGGAGGCGGCGGCTTGAGCGCGGCCGAGCACAAGGTGCTGCGCGCGGAGATGGGACGAATCGGCGCGCGTCCGCCGCTGTCGAGCTTCGGGATCTGGATGCTCGGGCCGGCGCTTTTGAAATACGGCAACGATGCCCAGAAGAAGGAGCATCTGCCGAAGATCGCGGCGGGCCTGATCCGCTGGTGCCAGGGCTATTCCGAGCCGAACGCCGGCTCCGATCTCGCCTCGCTGCAGACCCGTGCCGAGAGCGACGGCGATGATTTCGTCATCACGGGGTCGAAGATCTGGACGTCCTACGCCAACTACGCCGACTGGATCTTTTGCCTCGTCCGCACCGATCCCGCCGCGAAGAAGCACGACGGCATCAGCTTCATCCTGTTCGACATGACGTCGAAGGGGGTGACGACCAAGCCGATCCTGCTGATCTCCGGGTACTCGCCGTTCTGCGAGACCTTCTTCGACAATGTCCGCGTGCCGAAATCGCACGTGGTCGGCACCGTCAATCGCGGCTGGGACGTCGCAAAATATCTGCTCCAGCATGAGCGCGCGATGATATCAGGCATGGGCGAGCGCGGCGTCGGCCGTCCGCTCGGCCAGATCGCGGCCGATTCCGTCGGCACCGATGCGCTGGGACGGCTCGACGATTCCATGCTGCGCGGCCGGATCGCCAGCTTCGACGTCGATGAAGCCGCCCTTGCAGCCTGCGCCGAGCGCGCGGTCGATCTCGCCAAGGCGGGGCAGGCGCATCCGGCGTTCTCGTCGGCGATGAAATATTACGGCACCGAGCTCAACAAGCGCCGCTACGAGATCCTGATGTCGGCCGGCGGCGTCGATGCACTGGAATGGGAGAGCGAGCGTTCGAAGCAAGGCGCCCGTCCGCGTGCCTGGCTGCGGACCAAGGCCAACTCGATCGAGGGCGGCACGACCGAGGTCATGCTCGGCATCGTCGCCAAGCGCATCCTCGATCTGCCGGGGGCGTAGACTTCCCGTCATTCCGGGGCGCGCGAAGCGCGAGCCCGGAATCCATTTCACCGCGTATATGCCCCCTGATGGATTCCGGGCCTGGCCCTTCGGGCCGTCCCGGAATGACCAAGACAAAACAGATATCGAATCGGAACGCACCCATGGCCCTCGTCCTCACCGAAGAACAATCGATGCTCCGCGACAGCGCGCGCGGGTTGATCAGCGACAAGGCGCCGGTGCCGCATTTGCGGCATCTGCGCGACAGCAAAGACCCCGCCGGCTTTTCCAAGGAGTTTTGGCATTCCTTCGCCGAGATGGGCTTTGCCGGCTTGCTGGTGCCGGAAGAGTTCGGCGGCAGCGGTCTCGGCTATGTCGAGGCCGGCGTGGTGATGGAGGAGATCGGCCGCACGCTGATGCCGTCGCCCTTCCTCGCCACCAGCGTGGTCGCGGCCTCGGCGCTGAACCGTGGCGGCAATGCCGGGCAGAAGTCGGAATATCTGCCGAAGATATCCAACGGCTCCCTGCTGGCGACGCTCGCGATCGACGAGGGCGCAAAACATCGGCCGCTTCAGACCAGCCTCCAGGCCGTACGCGCCGGCAACGGCTTCAGGCTCTCCGGCGCCAAGGCGCTGGTGGTCGACGGTCACGTCGCCGATCTTCTCATTGTCGCGGCACGCACCGCCGGCTCGGCCGGCGAGCACGAGGGGCTGACGCTGTTCCTGGTCAATCCCAAGGCCAAGGGCGTTGCGATCGAGCGCACCATCATGGTCGACGCGCACAATGCGGCGCGGATCGAGCTTGCCAATGTCGAGGTCGATGCCGACAGCGTGCTCGGCGAGATCGACCAGGGTGGTGCGCTGCTCGACGGCGTGCTCAATATCGGGCGCGGCGCTGTGGCCTCCGAAATGGTGGGTCTGAGTGAAGAAGTGTTCAACCGCACCGTCGAGTACCTGAAGAGCCGCAAGCAGTTCGGCAAGCTGATCGGCGAATTCCAGGCGCTGCAGCACCGCGCCGCCGAGCTCTATGTCGACATCGAGATCACCCGCGCCGCCGTGATGAAGGCGCTGCAAGCGCTCGATACGGACGTCGCCAAGGCCGCATCAAGCGTCGCAGTGGCAAAGGCCCGCGCCGGCACCACCGCCACGCGCGCGGTGCAGGAAGGCGTGCAGATGCATGGCGGCATGGGCATGACCGACCAGTTCGACATCGGCTTCTTCATGAAGCGCGCGCGCGTGTGCGAGGAGTTGTTCGGCGACGCCAATTACCACACCGAGCAGCTGGCGCGTGCGCGGGGGTATTGAGGCGCACCGTCGCGTCGCATTCGGTGTCATCGCCCGCGAAGGCGGGCGATCCAGTATTCCAGAGACGGCAGAGATCTACCGAGAGGCTGCGGCGTACTGGATCGCCCGGTCAAGCCGGGCGATGACAGTTGAGAGTGTGGACAGCGCTTGCCCCAAGCTCGTCATTGCGAGGAGCACTTGCGACGAAGCAATCCAGACTGCCTCTGCGGAAGATCCTGGATTGCTTCGCTTCGCTCGCAATGACGGCGGAAAGACCCCTTACCGCACCGGCGGTGCATACTGCACGCCGCCTGCATTCCACAGCTGGTTCATGCCGCGCGGGATCTTCAGCTTCGACTTCTCGCCGATGTTGCGCTCATACATCTCGCCGTAATTGCCGACGTGGCGGATGATGCGGACCACCCAATCCTTGGTGAGGCCGAGCTGCTCGCCGTAATTGCCCTCGGTGCCGACCAGCCGCATCACTTCCGGCTTCTTCGACTTCAGGGCCTCGTCGATGTTCTCAGAGGAGACGCCGAGCTCCTCGGCGTTGATCATCGCGTAGAGCGTCCACTTCACGATCATCATCCAGTCGTCGTCGCGCTGACGCACGACGGGGGCGAGCGGCTCCTTGGAGATCATGTCCGGCAGGATCATGTGGTCGCCGGGCTTCGACAGGTTGATCCGCAGTGCGTAGAGTTGGGAGACGTCGGCGGAGAGCGTATCGCATTTGCCGGTGTCGTAGGCTTTCACGACGTCGTCCAGCTTGTCGAACTTCACCTCTTCATACTTCATGTTGTTGGCACGGAAGTAATCCGCGACGTTGAGCGCCGTGGTGGTCCCGGTCTGGACGCAGACCTTGCTGCCGGTCAGGTCCAGGGCAGTTTCCTTGTTGCGCGCGCGCGGCAGCATGAAGCCTGCGCCGTCGTAATAGGCGACCGCGGGGAAATAAAGGTCGTAGTCGAGCTCGCGCGCCATGCTCCAGGTCGAGTTGCGCGAGAGGATGTCCACCTTTCGGCTCTGCAATTCCTTGAAGCGCTCGTTGGCATCCAGCGCGACGAACTTCGCCTTGCTCGGGTCGTTGAAGATCGCGGAGGCCACCGCACGGCAGAAATCGACGTCGAAGCCGGTCCAATTGCCCTTATCGTCGGGGATCGAGAAGCCCGGCAGGCCCTTGTTGACGCCGCACAGCACTTCGCCGCGGCGGACGGTGCGCTTCAGCGTGCGGGTGTCGTAGAATTCATAGATGATGGCCAGGACGGCGACCAGCACGGCGACTGCGAGCCCGATCAGCAGGCCGCCACGAAAAGTGCGCATCATGTTGCTCTCTCGAAATAATCGGGAAAAGGAATATTCGCTAAGGCGAGGAGATCAGAGCTCGGGCTTCTGCCGGATGACAACCTTGGTGCCGACCGGGACGCGATCGTAGAGATCGGCGACGTCGCGGTTGACCAGCCGGAAGCAGCCCGAGGAGACCTTGGTGCCGATCGTGTCGGGCCGATTGGTGCCGTGGATGCGGTAGACCGTGGTGCCCAAATACATGGCGCGCGCGCCGAGCGGATTGCCGGGGCCGCCGGCCATGAAGCGCGGCAGATAGGGCTGGCGCTGGATCATCTCCGCCGGCGGCGTCCAGTCCGGCCACTCCTTCTTGTTGGTGATGTTCACCAGCCCCTGCCACTGAAAACCGTCGCGGCCGACGCCGATGCCGTAGCGGATCGCGCGACCGCCAGGCTGCACCAGATAGAGATGCCGTTCGGCGGTCGAGATGATGAGGGTGCCGGGCGCTTCGGTGGTACGGAAGTAGACGACCTGCTTCTGCCACTCCGGATCGAGTTCGAAGGCATCGTCGGCGACCAGGCCCGGCTCGTCGCCGCGGTCGGGCTGCTGGGCGTAGGCATGGGGCGCGGACAGGATCAGGCCGATCGCAGCCACAAACATCCCGGTCAGACGACGAAAATCCGTCATTTCAAGCTCTCCCCCACGGCCAAGGCCAAAACCATCTGGAACCATCAAATCTGAGGGCCCTCTTCATGGCAAGTTCAAGGCACACTTAGCCGATATGTCACGAGAATGCTTTGGTTTTTTGACGAGGCCGGGCAATGCCACAAACAGGGGATGGCGCGAAAAGCAGTAGCCACGGCCTTGCTTGGGGTGGGGCGACCAAATTTGCATTCACAAACGCCGTCATGCCCGGGCTTGTCCCGGGCCTCCACGTTCTTGGCGCTATGGGTAAAGACGTGGATGGCCGGGACAAGCCCGGCCATGACGATGTGGAAGCGACGCGATATCAGATCTGGTTATTCTCAGCCGCGATCCCGAGCCGCCGGACGATTTCGGCACCTACGGCCCCGGCCTCAGGCCTCGACCCGATGCGAGGGCTGCGAAACCGCCGTCCCGACTGCAATCGGATCACCACGATACAGTGCTCGTCCTCGGACCGGCCGCGGCGCTCGACCGTGATCGTCTTGACGTCGCGTCCTTCGATGTGGTCGGCGCGCAACGTGCCGTCGCCCCACAGGCGTTCGACGCGGATATCACCTTGCCGGATGATCCAGAAGGCGCCGGTCACAAGATTGGCATAACGGGACACCCCGAAAGCGGCGATCGCGCCGACCGGCAGCAGCATGATGTCGACCGGCCCGGGCGACAGGCCACGCCAGAGCCTGTAGGCGTAGGGAACGGCGCACAATGCGACGACGATCAGTGCGACGATCCTGATGTCTCTCTTCGAGAACGGCTCGAGCGGGTCGCCGAGACGCATCTCGGGATTGCTGGCATCGAGCGGATTGACGGGAGACTCGACGTCGGGAACGTCGAATTGCGCGGCGATCCGCGCCACCGTGTCGTGCACGTGGGTGACATCGGCGATCGGCGGCGATGTCAGGCGCTCACCGGAGGCCAACGTGAAGGCGAGCTGGAAGCGGGCTTTCGCCCTCTTGCTGCCGGGAACCTGCAATCCCCTGATGTCGTCCTTGGCAACGATCCGCGTCCGAAGTTTTCCGAACGGACGCTGCTCCCCGATCAGGATCTCATCCGGCGTGATGATCCACACCACCGCCGGCGCCAGCATGATGATAGCGACGAACGCCGCTCCCACCAGCAGCGCGACCACGGAGATGATGACCTCCAGAGTGTCGTGCGTGAACAGGCCCGGCGTGAAGCATAGCGCAACGGCGCCCGCAAAGCCGGACATGACCAGCCGCTGCGCGATCGAGGCGCCTTCACGAAGGCGAATGTCGGTGCTGCTGGTGACGTCGTCCATCGCGGGCGGCTGATTACGTGGCCCGTGAAACTCCACGGACCGGTCCGTGGAGTCAAGCAACAAGGGCGTGGCGCGCCAATCCGGCGTCAGCTATTGGCGTTCAGCAGCTTTGCCACGGTGCGGTCGATCTCGTCATAGCGGCCTTCGCCCTCGTGCTGGAACACGATCTTTCCGTTCTGGTCGATGATGTATTGCGCCGGCCAATATCGGTTGCGGTACGCGTTCCAGGTCCTGGAATCATTGTCCTGTGCCACCGGATAGGTGATGCCGTGGCGCTTGAGCGCCGCCTGGACGTTGGACGCCGAGCGCTCGAACGGGAATTCCGGTGTGTGGACGCCGACCACGACGAGGCCCTTGTCCTTGTACTTGGCATAGAGGTCGGTGACGTGCGGCAGCGTGTTGACGCAGTTGACGCAGCCATAGGTCCAGAAATCAACCAGCACGACCTTGCCGCGGAGATCGGCAATGTTCAGCGGTTTCGAGTTGAACCAGTTGTTGATGCCGGCGAAGTCGGGCGCGGTGTCCTGGCTGGCGGCCGCTGTCACGACAGGGACGGCGCGCGCGGCCTCGTCGCAGATGCCGGGGATGACGGCGCCGGTTACGGCGATGCCGATCAGAGCGGCGGAGACGGCGAGCAGTTTGAAAGTCATGGACAAGTCCTCCGGTGAAGATGAGGGATGATCACAGGCCGATCTGGCCGGTGGGATAGAAGCCGGTGAGCCACGCCACGATCAGCGTGTCGTATTGGAAATAAGCGGCGAGCGCGAAACCGATCACGACAACGCCAAAGCCCTGCTGCAGCCGCGGCGAGATCCGCGCGAGACTGCGCACCCGCGTGGTGGCGGCCTGCCCGCCATAGGCGATCGCCAGCATGGGAATGGCCGCACCGATGGCGTAGGCGATCAGCAGCGTACCGGCCCAGGTCGCGTTCTCAGTGGTCGCGACCAGCGTCAGGATCGAGCCGAGCACCGGGCCGGCGCAGGGCGTCCAGACCAGGCCAAGCGTGGTGCCGAGCACGAGCCCGCCGAGCGCGCCCTCGCGCTGCGTGGCGCCGGAGTTGCCGAGATCGAGCCAGCCGTTGAGCCGGATCGACAGCCATTCGAACGGCGCCGGCCACAGCATCAACAGGCCGAAGCCGAGCAGCAGGATCGATGCCACTTCGCGCAGCACGTTCGGATCGAAATTAAACAGCCGCGTGATGGCGCCGAGCAACAGCGCGG
This sequence comes from Bradyrhizobium sp. 4, assembly GCF_023100905.1. NCBI lineage: Bacteria > Pseudomonadati > Pseudomonadota > Alphaproteobacteria > Hyphomicrobiales > Nitrobacteraceae > Bradyrhizobium > Bradyrhizobium sp. 4. Next base: position 7,382,957 of record NZ_CP064686.1, on the reverse strand, counting down.
TCGCGGAGAACGAGATGACGAAGCCGAGCGCGATCATCGCGGGGCGCAGCTGCGAGCTGCGGCCGATCGAGGCCCCGAGCAGGATCGGCAGCATCGGCAGCGTGCACGGCGCGGCGATGGTGAGGATGCCGGCGAGGACGGCGAAGGTGAGTTCGAGCATCGGGGCACTCGTGAATGGGGGTCACGAGGGCTGTTCGGGATGAGAGAGGCAGTCGTTACCTCGCGTCACGCCTTCGTGACGGGAGTGCTGCAGTGGGCGTCTCGAACCATAAGTCCGGCACCTAAACCAAGCCCAAATACAAAACGACCCGGAGGGGGGCATCCCGTCCGGGTCGTTGGAGGTCTTGGGAGGTTTAACGAAACCGTATGTGAGCTTTATAGGAGGGAAGTTTTTCCGCCTGATGTTGTGCTTTGTTTCAATTGTTTCGTCGGCGGTAACACTTCCGTGTCCGGGGTAAGGCCAAAACGAACGCCCTATCCCCTTGAAATATCTGAACTTCAGGCGGCAAAGCGCTCGACGCCGCAGCCCTTAAGCAATTCGGCGAGTTGCTTGCGGGCGTAGAACATCCGGGTCTTCACCGTGCTCTGCGGGATGCCGATGATCTGTCCGACCTCCTCCACCGACTTCTCATGGTAGTAGACGAGCGTAATGATTTCGCGGTGCGCGGGTGACAGCTTCTGAACGCAGGCACGCAGGATGGCGCTGGTGTCGCTGCGGTCGAGCGAGGTCTCCGGCGTGTCGCAACCGTCGGCGATCTGGCGCACGTCTTCCTGATCGATGTCCTCGAAGCGGCGCTGGCGCATCGCGGTCAGCGCCTTGAAGCGGGCGATCGAGAGCAGCCAGGTCGAAACCTGCGAGCGGCCCTGGAATTGGCCGGCGGTCCGCCACACGTCCAGAAACACCTGGCTGACGAGGTCTTCCGCCGTGGTGGCGTCGCGCACGATCCGCAGGATGAAGCGGTAGACGCGCACATTGTGCCGGCAATAAAGGATGTGCATGGACGTCCGGTTGCCGTCGGCAATGCTTTCGAGAAGCATGTCGTCCGAGGTCGCCTGAGCGGCAATGATGCTCTGGCTGGCTTGGGCGTTGATGGCGATGACGTTCGGCATTGACTTGGCTCCCCGTAGCGCCGCAACCGAGCGGCGTTTCCTTCGACCAAAGTGTTAATGAGCCAACGTTTCGGGACGTCTGCACGAAAAGGGGAAAATGGTTTCGTGCGCCATCAAATTGTTTCGTCGGATTAGCCGCGACGAAACATTCGGGGTAAAAAAGCGTGGAATTTCAATGTACGGAAAATACGGGAGTGGGGAATGGAGGCGGACGGAGGCGCCGGGAACGTATTTCGGGCCTTTGCGTTCGATGTCGCCTCAATCCCAGCTGTCGTCCTGGCGAAGGCCAGGACCCATAACCACGGAGTGGGTTTGGCGAAGACACGAGGGACCAGCCTCGCGCCACAACTTCTCCCTGGCGTAATGGGTCCCGGCCTTCGCCGGGACGACACCGTGGGTGGTGCGTGATCTACGCCTTCTCGCCCGCCGGCGAGAACAGATAGCCGCCGCCGCGGATGGTGCGGATCACGGCGGGTTTTGCCGGATCGGGCTCGATCTTGCGGCGGATGCGCATGATGCGCAGGTCGACGGCGCGGTCGAAGGCTTCGGCGTCGCGCGCGTTGGCCAATTCCAGCAGGCGCTCGCGCGACAGCACGCGCTTCGGATTGGCCGCGAACACCTTCAAGAGCCCAAACTCGGATGCGGTCAGCGGGTGCTCGTTGCCCTCGTCGTCGCGCAAGGCCTGAGCTTCGAGATCGAGCCACTTCGTCCCGAACCGTACCAATTGCTCCTTGTCCGATTTCGCAGCCGCCGTTTCCGCCACGGCTTTCGCCGGCGCGCTCCGGCGCAGCACCGAGCGGATGCGCGCCATCAGCTCACGCAGCTCGCACGGCTTGGCCACGTAATCGTCGGCGCCGAGCTCGAGGCCGACGACGCGGTCGATCGGGCTCGCCGTCGCCGTCAGCATGATCACCGGCACGTTGATGCGGCTCTTGAGGTCGCGGATGATCGAGAGCCCGTCTTCCTCCGGCATGTTGAGGTCGAGCACGACGAGGTCGGGCATGCTGCCGTCGATCGCCGTGCGCAACGACTTGCCGCCGTCGCACAGCGTCACGGTGAAGCCGTGCATCTTGAGGTAATCGCCGACCATCTCCCGGGCCGGGGCCTCGTCGTCGACGATCATGATGTGCTGGCTTTGGGTCATGGTCCTGAGATCACGGAATTTCGGTCGCGGGGAGGGTGATGGTGAAGGTCGAGCCCTTGCCGGGGCCCTCGCTCTCGGCGGTCACCTCGCCGCCGTGCATGTCGATAATACGCTTGACGATGGACAACCCAAGCCCGGTCGAGCTCTCGCCGGCGGTCGGCTTTGCCGACAGCCGCTGGAACCGGCCGAACAAGCGGCCGAGATCCTCCGGCGACAGGCCGGCGCCCTCGTCGCTGACGCGGATGATTGTGTCGCCGCCTTCATGGCTCACGATGACGCCGATCTTGCCGCCGATCGGCGAGTATTTGATGGCGTTGCTGATGAGGTTGTCGATCGCCTCGCGGATCCGGTCGGTGTCGCACATGGTGACGATGTTGACGGGTGCGGTGACGCTGATCGTCTGCTGCTTGTTGACGGCGAGCGGCTGGTTGGCCTCGGCGACTTCCTTGACCAGGGCCGCGACGTCGACCGGCTCGCGGCGGATGGTGATGTCGAAGGCATCGGCCATCGCGTCCGAGATCAGATGATCGACCATCGAGGTAAGGCGCTTCGTCGCATCGCGGATGTGATCGACCTGGGCGACCACGCCGCCTGACGACGCGCCGGTCGAGATCAGCTCCTTCAGCATCTCGGTGCGGCCGAGGATGACGCCGAGCGGATTCTTCAGATCGTGGGCAACGGTGCCGAGGATCTCGTTCTTGAAGCCGTTGGCCCGCTGCAGCCGCAGCCATTGCGCTGAGAGCCGGCGGTTGGCCTGCATCAGCGCGCGGGTGCGCTGGGCGACGCGGTCTTCCAGCTGGGTGTTGGCGGCCTGCAGCTGCTGGTAGAGGATGACGTTGTCGAAAGCGATCGAGAGCCGGCTGGAGAAGATCTCGACCAGCGAGCGGTCGGTCTCGGACAGCTCGCGCTCGGCCTGCAGCAGCACCACGACCTCGCGCCCGCTTCCGGTGCGCAAATAGATGACGCTGCGGTGGTCCGCGAATTCGTTCTTGCGGCCCTGGAACGCGGCTTCCACCATCGCGCGCAGATCGGGGTCGAGCGCCTTCGACGAGGTCGTGCCGATGAAGCGGCTGTAGCAGCCGCTGCCGGCGAGCACCGAGAGCTCGGGGTCGAGGCCGCCATTGTCGCGCAAGACCAGTATGCCGGCGCAATCGACGTTGAGCAGCGAGGCGAGCTGGGTCAGCACGCCCTCGGCGAGCCGCTGCATCGACTTGAAGTCGTACAGCGTCGAGGCGGCGTCGATGATGATCTCGAGCCCGCGCCTTGTCTGCAGCATGCGCTCGAGCTGCTGGTAAGAGCGCAGCGCCGCGGTCAGCGAGGTGAACAGCTTGTCGGCGGTGAGCTCGGTCTTGGCCTTGTAGTCGTTGATGTCGTACTGCACGATCACGCGCCGCTCGGGCGCCTGGCCGGGCTGTCCGGTGCGCAGGATGATGCGCACGGTCTCGTTCTTGAGCTCGTTGCGGATGTACTCGACCAGCTCGAGGCCGGCGACGTCCGTCTCCATGATGACGTCGAGCAGCACGGCGGCGATATCGTTGTGCGCGGCCATCAGCTTGCGACCTTCGGCCGCGGAATGGGCGGAGAGGATCTCCAGGCCTTGGCCGTTGAGGGAATAGTCCGAGAGCGCAAAACGCGTGCCGTCATGCACGGCCGGATCGTCGTCGATGACGGCGATCTTCCATTTCCGGGCGTCAACATCCTCCGATGCGGTACCGGTGTCGTCGATCAGGTGGAGGACATCGTCCTGTTCGGCCATTGAGAAGTCCCGTCAGTCTCTGTGCTTTGCCCGCCGCCCCTGGCGACCCGGGGCATGATAATGCGAAATGTAGTGCCTTGTCCCAGCTTGGATTCCAGCATCATGCGACCGCCGAGCTGCTGGGTGACGAGGTTATAGACGATATGGAGGCCGAGTCCCGTGCCACCTTCATTGCGCCTGGTGGTAAAGAATGGGTCAAAGGCCTGGCGCTGCACGTCGGAGGTCATGCCGGCCCCGTCATCGGTGAAGATGATCTCGACGTCGTCGGCCCCGCGGGGCCGCGCCGAGATCGTGATCGTGCCGGCGCGGCCGTCGGCAAAGGCGTGGTTGGCGGCGTTGAGGAACAAATTGGTCAGGATCTGGCCGTAGGAGCCGGGATAGCCGTCGAGCAGCAGCCCCTCGGGCATGTCGACATGGAGCGTGATCGGCGACCGCTTCAGCACCGGGCGCAGGCTCGCGATGATCTGGTCGGTGGCTTCGCTCAGTGAGAACTGCCGCCGCTCGGCATGGGAGCGGTCGACCGCGACCTGCTTGAAAGACTGGATCAGTTCGCCGGCGCGCTGGAGATTGGCGACGAGCTGCTGCGAGGCGTCGCGCGAGGACTGCACGAATTCTTCCAGCTGCGAGCGGCGCAGGCCGCCGTCGCCCTTGAGCTGGGCCTCGAAGATCTCGGTGCGCCGGGCAAAGCTCGACGCAACGGTGAGGCTGATCCCGATCGGGTTGTTGACCTCGTGCGCGACGCCGGCGACGAGGCCGCCGAGGGCTGCGAGCCTTTCGGCATCGATCAGGTTCTGCTGCGCGGCGTTGAGCTCGAGCAGCGCGCTCTCGGCCTTCTCCTTGGACGCGCGCAGCTCGTCCTCGGTCTGGCGCTTCGCGATTGCGTTTTCGCGGAACACTTCCACCGCGCGCGCCATGGCGCCGACCTCGTCACGTGCACGCGTGCCCTGCACCTCGCGGCCGAGGTCGCCAAGCGTGATCGCGCGCATCGCCGCCATGATCTGCTGCAGCGGCAGCCGGATCGACAGCGCGATCAGCACGCCGGCGGTGAGGATGATGCCGAGGAAGATCACGGCGATGGAAAGAACACGGCGGGAGATGTCCGCCAGCGTGCGGTCGAACGTCTCCTGCGCCTTCTGCTCGCGCTGGCGCATCTTGGTGGAGAGATCGTCGATGGCGCCGATGGCCTCGGCCTGGTTGGCGTCGATGGTGTTGCGCAGCAGTTCGGTACGGTTCGTGAGCTGCTCGGAGAGCTTTGCAAAGCCCTCGCGCAGCGCGGCGGTCCGGGCCGCCAGCCGCCGCAGCGCCATGCGCTGGAGGTCGTTGTCGGCGAGATCGATCATCACGGGGATGGTCTTCTCGATGGTTTCGGTATTGCGGCGGGCGTCGTCGGCCGCACCCGATGACAGCGAGAGATAGTAGGAATTGGCCGCGACCAGCATCGCGGTGAAGGCTTCGCGCGACTTGCCCAGCGAAGGCCAGATCAGCGCGTCGCGGTGGCCGGTGGCGCCTTCGATGATGGAGTAAAGCCCGGCCATGTCCCTGGCCGGTCCCTGCACCTGATCCTCATAGGTCTTCGCGATGGTGGCCTGCACGCCGCGCAGCTCGCCGAAGCCGTTGAGGAAGCGGTCGGTGGTGCGCTCCAGCTCCTCGACCGAGCCCGACAGCATCGGGTCCTTGGCTGCGCGGTTGGTCAGCGTCCCCAGCACCGCCTCGCGCAGCAGCAGGATCTCGGCGAACAGGTCGGGGCTCGGCTGGTTGATGTAGCGGTGGATCAGATTGTGCAGCCGCCCGGTCTCGCTTTCGAGCAGCGCCAGAATCCGGTCGGATTCGCGCACCTGGCGCACGTCCTCCCAGGCCGAGCCGAGCACCTGCGAGCCGTTCCAGATCAGCCCGACCAGCACGATGACCACGGCAGAGTTCAGCGCCGCGATCGACAGGATGCGCCAGCGGATCGGCACCGCCCGGAGCACGCCGACCAGCCGCGCGCGCAGCCGCCCCATCGGGCCGGGCGACCTGTCTGCATGCTCGCTGTGTCCAAGCCCGGGCAAGAGGCCTCACTCCACCTTGCGAATGCGTTCGATCAGCACGGCCGCGGCCGGATCTTGCCCGGCCTTGGTGTAGATCGCGACCATCGCGTCCTCGAACGGCTTGCGGTCGATATCCCTGACGATGGTGACGCCCGCTTCTTCCGCCTTGCGCTGCGACTGCTCCTCGAGGTCGCGCCATTTCTCGCGCATGAATCGGCTGGAGCGCTGCGCGGCTTCCCGGAAGATGGTCTGGTCGTCGGCCGACAGGCTTTTCCACGCCTTCAGCGAGATCACCAGCACTTCGGGGCTCATCGTGTGCTCGGTGAGCGCGAGATAGCCGGCATGCTTGTAATGGTCCGTCGTCACGTAGGAGGGCCAGTTGTTCTCGGCGCCGTCGATCAGATGGTTGGCAAGCCCGGCAAGCACCTGTCCATAGGGCATCTCGACCGGCTCCGCGCCGAGCGCGCGGATCATCTGGCTCATCAACTCCGACTGCTGCACCCGGATCCGCAATCCCTTGAGGTCCGCGACGTTTCTGACCGGGCGGGCGCCGTTGTAGATCGACCGCGCGCCGGAATCGTAGAAGGCGAGGCCAACGAAGCCATAGGGCTCGAAGCTGCCGAGGATCTCGCCGCCGATCGGCCCGTCCAGCACCTTCTGCATGTGCTCGATGGACCGGAACAGGAACGGCATCGCCAGCACGTTCATCGCCGGGACGAAGTTGCCGATCAGCGCCACATTGGTCCGGTTGAGATCGATCGCGCCGACCCGGGTCTGCTCGATGGTCTCCTTCTCCTCGCCGAGCTGGCGGGAGTGGAACACCTTGACCTCGTGCCGGCCGCCGCTGCGCTCGGCGATCAGGGCGCCCATGTAGCGCAGCGCCTGCACGGTCGGATAATCCTCGGTCTGGGTGTCGGCGGCGCGGAATTCCCGCGCAGCGGCCCCCGTCGCGCAGATGGCGATCAGAAGCGCGACGAAAATCACCCCGGTCCGCGAGCGTTCGGCACGGTTCAACACTGGCACACTCAACCCCTCAGTGGTGGAGTCTATGGCGGGAGCAAAAGGTTCAATGCAATCTAGCAGATGGTCGGGGGAAGGCCATCCCGCCCGGGGCTTCGGCGTGATTGTGCGGCGCGGCCGGCGCTCATTCCCGGTTGAAACCGCAAATGCCGCGCCTTAAGCAGGGACGGTCGCCGTCGTCGCGCGATACGGAAAGAGCCATCGTGATTTCAGCATTGCGCTTCTTGCAGGTCATCGCCGCCCTTGCGGCCCTCTCCTTGGCCGCGCCGGTGCGGGCCGCGACCGACATCGCGTGGTGGCACGCCATGTCCGGCGAACTCGGCCGCCAGCTCGAGAAGCTTGCTTCCGACTTCAACGCCTCGCAGCCGGACTATCGCGTCGTGCCGACTTACAAGGGCAGTTACACCGAGACGGTCACGGCCGCGATTTTCGCCTTCCGCTCGCGCAGCCAGCCCGCGATCGTCCAGGTCAACGAGGTCGCCACCGCCACCATGACCGCGGCCAAGGGCGCGATCTATCCCGTGTTCAGCCTGATGCGGGACATGAACGAGCCGTTCTCGCTCAATGACTATCTTCCCGCGGTCTCCGGCTACTACACCGATGCGGCCGGCAATCTCTTGTCCTTCCCGTTCAATTCGTCGACGCCGATTCTCTATTACAACAAGACCATGTTCCGCGACGCAGGGCTCGATCCGGAGGCGCCGCCGAAGACCTGGCCGGAGCTCGGTGCTGCCGCTAAACGCCTGCGCGATCGCGGCGCGGCGTGCGGCTTCACCACGTCCTGGCCGTCCTGGATCCATGTCGAGAATTTTTCAGCGTTTCACAATCTGCCGCTGGCGACGCGGACCAACGGCTTTGCCGCGCTCGATGCCGAGTTGACCATCAACAATCCGTCTCTCGTGCGTCACGTCGCCGAGCTCAGCGAGTGGCAGAAGACGAAGGTGTTCGACTATAGCGGCCGCGGCCAGTCGGCCGAGCCGCGCTTCCAGAACGGCGAATGCGGCATCTTCATCGGCTCCTCGGCGACGCGCGCCGACATCAAGGCGAACTCGAAGTTCGAGATCGGCTACGGCATGATGCCGTATTGGCCCGACGTGAAGGGCGCGCCGCAGAATTCGATCATCGGCGGCGCCACGCTGTGGGTGCTGCGCGATCGACCGCGCGAGGAATACAAGGGGGTGGCGCGATTCTTCGCTTATCTGTCGCAGCCCGGCGTGCAGGCCGCCTGGCACCAGAACACCGGTTATCTGCCTGTCACCCGCGCCGCCTTCGAGCTGACGCGCGCGCAAGGGTTTTACGAGCGCAATCCGGGCTCGGCGATGTCGTTCGAGGAGATCACGCTGCATCCGCCGACGGAGAATTCGAAGGGCATCCGGCTCGGCTCCTTCGTGCTGATCCGCGGCGCGATCGAGGACGAGCTGGAGCAGGCCTTTGCCGGCCGCAAGAGCGCGCAAGCCGCGCTCGATGCCGCGGTCGAGCGCGGCAACAAGATCCTGCGCCAGTTCGAGCGCGCCAGCCCGGATCGGTAGAGTTCTCAGATTGGACCTCTCTTTAACCGCGAAGGAAGTGCGCTCCCTCTCCCGCTTGCGGGAGAGGGTTGGGGAGAGGGTCTTTCCGCAAAGGGACAATCCCCCAGAGGAGAGAACCCCCACCCGGCGCTTCGCGCCGACCTCCCCCGCAAGCGGGAAAGGTGCACCGTCTGCTTGGCGCGCATCAAATCAACCAAAACCTGCTTGCCTGATCGGGCACGCATGACCAGCGTTCCATCGCAAATCTTGCCGACTTTCACCGACGCTGCTGCCTTTCGCGCCTTTCGCGCCGACCCTCCGCGATGGCTGCCGATCGCCATCGACATCGCCCGCAGCCACGGTCTCGATGTCAGCGCGCCGCACGTGTTTGCCACCGGCACCAATCTCGTCGTCGGCTTCGGCGATCACCTGATCCTGAAAATCTTCCCGCCGCTGCTCCGCGCGCAATTCGTCTCCGAGCACGGCTCGCTGACCCAGCTTGCCGGCCGCCTCCATTTGCCGATCCCCGAGATCGTCGCGGAAGGCGAGCGCGACGGCTGGCCTTATCTCGCAATCACACGCCTTGCCGGCACGCTCGGTTCGGAGGTCTGGCCGTCGTTGGCGGAAGCGCAGAGAGAGCGCGTGCTGCGCCAGATCGGCGAGACCATCGCCACCGTGCAGCGCGCGCCGCTCGGTCCGCTCGCGCAGATCGAGCCGCGCTGGGCCGACTTCATGCGGGCCCAGATGCAGGGCTGCAAGGCGCGGCACACGCGTCTCGGCCTGGCGCCAAAATTCCTCGCCGGCCTCGACGACCTCCTGCGTGACGCGGCCGCGCTCATTCCCATCGATGCGCCGCCGGTGATCTTGATCGGCGAATACATTCCGGAGAACTTCCTGCTCGCCTGCCATAATGATCAATGGTCGCTCGCCGGCCTGTTCGACTTCGGCGACGTGCTGGCGGGATGGCGCGACTACGATCTGCTCGGCCCCAGCGCCTTCATGGCAGCGGGCCGGCCGGGGAGGGTGCGCAGCCTGCTCGAGGGTTTTGGCTATGCGAAGCTCGATTATTCACTCAAGCGGCGCCTGATGGCGCTGATGCTGCTGCATCGCGCCAGCGACCTCAACAACCACATCTGCATCGAGGGTTGGCAGGACGAGGCCGACGATCTGGTCGAGCTCCAGGAGCTGATCTGGCCGGGGTGATTGCCGCGGATCGGTAGCCGAGTGACTTGGGACGAGATGCGCCCACGCAATGAGCGAGCGTTCCAGAAAGCCCATTTTATATGCAAATCTGCTTCTTTGTATGCAACGCGCTGGAGATCGGCTTCTGATCGACAGTCGAAGTAATGGCCATTTTACGCGGTTATATCAGTGGCTTATGTTGTTTTAAACTCTCATTAAGCCTTGGCACGAACCTTGCGAATCCAGTTCCAACCAGAAAACTTTGTGTTGGAGCCATTTTATGAAGCGCCGCGATTTCCTCAAGTCCGTTTCCGGATTGGCCGCAGGCGCGGCGCTTCCGGCCATGCCGTCCGTGATCTCGTCGGCGATGGCCGATGCGCGCTCGGAGACGCTGCTGATCGTCTCGGAAGGCGGCCCCAACAATCTCGACATCCACGGCGTCGGCACCAACGTGCCCGGCTATGAGGTGTCCTGGAATTGCTACGACCGCCTGCTCAGCCACGAGATGAAGACCGGCCCCGGCGGGGTGCCCTATTACGACCGCGACAAGTTCAAGGGCGAGCTCGCCGAGGAGTTCAAGATCGACGATATGTCGGTCACCTTCAAGCTGAAGAAGAACGCCAAATTCCACGACGGCGCGCCCGTCACCGCCAAGGACGTGAAGTGGTCGCTCGACCGCGCCGTCAGCGTCGGCGGCTTCCCCACCTTCCAGATGAGCGCGGGCTCGCTGACGAAGCCCGAGCAGTTCGTCGTGATCGACGACTACACGGTGCGTGTCGACTTCCTGAAGAAGGACAAGCTGACGATCCCCGATCTCGCGGTGATCGTGCCCTGCATCATCAACTCCGAGCTGGTGAAGAAGAATGCCAGCGAGAAGGATCCCTGGGGTCTCGAATTCACCAAGCAGCAGACCGCGGGCTCCGGCGCCTACAAGGTGACGAAGTGGACCGCCGGCACCGAAGTGGTGATGGAGCGCAACGACGATTGGGTCGGCGGCCCGCTGCCGAAGATCAAGCGCGTGATCTGGCGCATGGTGCCGCAGGCCGGCAATCGCCGCGCGCTGCTGGAGCGTGGCGACGCCGATATCTCCTACGAGCTGCCGTTCAAGGATTTCCAGGAGATGAAGGCGAGCGGCAAGCTCAACGTGGTGTCGCTGCCGTTCTCCAACGGCATCCAGTATATCGGCATGAACGTGACCAAGCCGCCGTTCGACAATCCCAAAGTGCGTCAGGCGGTCGCCTACGCGATTCCCTATCAGAAGATCATGGACGCGGTGATGTTCGGGCTGGCCAATCCCATGTTCGGGGCCGCCAAGGACAAGCCGACCGAAGTCGCCTGGCCGCAGCCGCACAAATTCAACACCGACATGGACAAGGCGAAGGCGCTGCTGGCTGAAGCCGGTTATCCCAACGGCTTCGAGACCACGATCTCGTTCGACCTCAACTTCGCCGGCGTCAACGAGCCGCTCTGCGTGCTGGTGCAGGAGAGCCTGGCCCAGATCGGCATCAAGACCACCATCAACAAGGTGCCCGGCGCCAACTGGCGCACCGAGTTGAACAAGAAGGAGATGCCGCTCTTCACCAACGTGTTCTCGGGCTGGCTCGATTACCCCGAATACTTCTTCTACTGGTGCTATCACGGCAATAATTCCGTCTTCAACACCATGAGCTACAAGTCGGCGGAGATGGACAAGCTGATCGACGGGGCGCGGAATGCTGCCGCGACCGGTGACACCGCGACCTACGACGCCGACGTGAAGGGCTTCGTCGACCTCGCCTACAGCGACATCCCGCGCATCCCGCTGTACCAGCCCTTCGTCAACGTCGCGATGCAGAAGAACATCAGCGGCTACCAATACTGGTTCCACCGCCGCCTGGATTATCGCGCGATGGCGAAGGGGTGAGGGGGGTAGTGGGCGAGATGGTCGCGTCATCGACTCTCTTTCTGAGTGAGGCGGCCACCGCTCTCTCATTCCCTCTCCCCTTGTGGGAGGGGGGCAGGGTGAGGGGTAGCCACGAACTCCGACCCCGCTTGGGGCTACCCCTCACCCCAACCCTCTCCCATCGCAAGTCGGGCCTGCCCGACTTGCGCCAATCACCAATGCGCAACCGGGGTAGACCCCGGTTGCGTGGGAGAGGGGGCGCAGCGGAGCAGGTGGCGCGAACCCGCCCACAAATGCAGAGCAGCAGGAGCGCAACCCCATGCTGACCATGATCGGCAAGCGCCTGATGTTCGCAATTCCCTCGCTGATCGGGGTCGTCATCGTCACTTTCCTGCTGACCCGCGCGCTGCCGGGCGATCCCGCCGCGTATTTCGCTGGGCCCGCCGCAACGAAGGAAGCCGTGGAGCAGATCCGGAAAAAACTCGGCCTCGACAAGCCGCTGATCGAGCAGTTCTTCCGCTACACCAACGATCTCGCCCATGGCGATTTCGGCAATTCGCTCACGACGGGCCAGCCGGTCGCAGCCGAGATCCGCAACCGCCTGCCGGCCTCCGCCGAGTTGACGCTGCTCGGCCTCATCGTCTCGGTCGTCATCGCGATTCCACTCGGCGTGCTGGCGGCGACGCGGCCGGGATCGTGGGTCGACCATCTCTGTCGCGTGACGACGACGGCCGGCGTCTCGCTGCCAGTGTTCTTCACCGGCCTCGTGCTGGTCTATGTCTTCTATTTCCGGCTCGGCTGGTCGCCCGCGCCGCTCGGCCGGCTCGATGTGTTCTATAGCGCGCCGCCGACGGTCACAGGCTTCTATCTGATCGACACCCTCATCGCGCGAGACTTCGAGGCGTTCCGCTCGGCATGCAGCCAGCTGATCCTGCCGGCGACGACGCTTGCGATCTTCTCGCTGGCGCCAATCGCGCGCATGACGCGCGCCTCGATGCTGGCGGTGCTGTCGTCCGAGTTCGTGCGCACCGCGCGCGCCAGCGGCCTGTCCCCGGCAACCGTCATCGTCACCTATGCCTTCCGCAACGCGATGCTTCCGGTCATCACCACGCTGAGCATGGTGTTCTCGTTCCTGCTCGGCGCCAACGTGCTGGTGGAGAAAGTGTTCGCCTGGCCAGGCATCGGCTCCTATGCGGTCGAGGCGCTGATCTCGTCGGACTTCGCGCCGGTGCAGGGTTTCGTGCTGACCATGGCGGTGATGTACGTGCTGCTCAATCTGGTGATCGACATTCTCTATGGCGTGATCGATCCGCGCGTGCGGCTGGAAGGGTAGGGGACACAATGAGCTCCGTTGCGCCTGCTGTTGAACCTGTCGGTCCCGCGCGAACGTCAGGGTTCGTCGCGTTGCTCGACCAGACCCGCTACGTGCTCGGCGAAAACAAGGTCACGGGCTTCGCCTTCGCGCTGCTGATCGTGATCCTCCTTGCCGCGATCTTCGGCCCCTATGTGGTGCCATATGACCCGCTGGCGTCCGACACCGCGGCGTCGCTGAAGCCGCCCTCGGCCGCGCACTGGTTCGGCACCGACCAATTAGGCCGCGACATCTTCAGCCGGGTCGTGGTGGCGACGCGGCTCGATACGTTCATCGCGGTCGCCTCCGTCGCGCTGGTGTTCCTGATGGGCGGGCTCGCCGGCATCGCGGCCGGCTATTTCGGCGGCTGGACCGATCGCATCGTCGGCCGCATCGCCGACACCATCATGGCATTCCCGCTGTTCGTGCTCGCCATGGGCATCGTCGCCGCGCTCGGCAACACCGTGCAGAACATCATCCTGGCCACCGCCATCGTGAACTTTCCGCTCTATGCCCGCGTCGCGCGCGCCGAAGCCAATGTCCGCCGCAACGCCGGCTTCGTGCAGGCCGCGCGTCTGTCCGGCAACGGCGAATTCCGCATTCTCCTCGTGCATATCCTGCCGAACATCATGCCGATCATGATCGTGCAGATGTCGCTTACCATGGGCTACGCCATCCTCAATGCCGCCGGCCTCTCGTTTATCGGCCTCGGCGTCCGTCCGCCGACGGCGGAATGGGGCATCATGGTCGCCGAAGGCGCCGGCTTCATGGTGTCAGGCGAATGGTGGATCGCGCTATTCCCGGGCCTCGCTCTGATGATCGCCGTGTTCTGCTTCAACCTCCTCGGGGACGGCCTGCGCGACATCGTCGACCCCCAGCGGAGGACGTGATGGCTGGATTCCGTTCAAATTTTCGCTCAAAATTATCCAATGAAATCAATCCCGTTCTACTGTGCATGGGGTTGTTTTCGACGTTTTTGTTTGGGAGGTGCCCATGACCGCCCAGCCGCTGCTCGACGTCCAGGACCTCACCGTCGAATTCACCACCCGCCGCGGCATCGTCAAAGCGGTGCAGCACGTCAACATCTCCGTTGCGAAGGGCGAGACGCTCGCCATCGTCGGCGAGTCCGGATCCGGCAAGTCGGTGACGTCGTACGCGGTGATGCGCATCCTCGACCGTGCCGGGCGGATTGCCGAGGGCTCGGTGATGTTCTCCGGCATCGACGTCAAGGCCGCGACCGAAGACCAGATGCGCGATTTGCGCGGTCGCGAAGTCTCGATGATCTTCCAGAACCCGCGCGCCGCGCTCAACCCGATCCGGAAAGTCGGCGACCAGATCGAGGACGTGCTGCGCACCCATGTCCAGCAGGCCATGGTTTCGGACCGCGGCGAAAAGGCGATCGAGGCGCTGGAGCAGGTCAAGATCGCCCGCCCGCGCGAGCGCTATCATGCCTATCCGTTCGAATTGTCCGGCGGCATGTGCCAGCGCGTCGTCATCGCGCTCGCGCTCGCCTGCAATCCGCAACTGCTGATCGCGGACGAGCCGACGACCGGATTGGACGTTACCACGCAGAAGGCGGTGATGGATCTGATCGTCGAGCTGACCAAGCGCAAGGCAATGTCCACCATCCTGATCACGCATGACCTCGGCCTTGCCGCCGCCTATTGCGACCGCGTGGTGGTGATGGAGAAGGGCCGGGTGGTCGAGACCGCAAAGGCGGCCGACATCTTCGCCAACCCGCAGCACCCCTACACGAAGAAGCTGATGCGCGCGACGCCGCGCCTCGGCGTGAGCCTGCGGGATCTGTTGCTGGAGGAGGAAGGCGCAGCACTCGCCGCCACGAGCGCAGCATCCGCGGAATTGGCTCCGATCGTCCCGGCGGGCAAGACGCCCCTTCTCCTCATCGACAAGCTCGTCAAGGAATATCCCCGTCAGGGCGCCACTGCCACGCTCGGCAAACTGTTCGGCCGCAAGCCGCCGGTGGAGCCGGATGTGTTCCGCGCCGTCGACGGCATCAGCTTCTCGATCGGTCACGGTGAGAGCGTCGGCCTGGTCGGCGAGTCCGGCTGCGGCAAATCGACCACGTCGATGATGGTGATGCGGCTGCTGGACCAGACCTCGGGCCTGATCCAGTTCGACGGCGAGGACATCGGCGCCATCGCGCCCGCCGGCTTCGCGCGTCTGCCGCAGCGCAGCCGCATCCAGATGGTGTTCCAGGACCCGACCGACAGCCTCAACCCGCGCTTCACCGCCGTGCGCGCCATCGCCGATCCCATCATGCAGCTCGGCGACATCAGGGGGCGCGACGCGCTCCGCGCTCGCTGCGAGGAGCTCGCCACCATGGTGGGCCTGCCGCACAATCTGCTGGATCGCTTTCCGCACCAATTGTCGGGCGGCCAGAAGGCCCGCGTCGGCATCGCCCGCGCCATCGCCCTGCACCCGAAACTCGTCATCCTGGACGAGCCGACCGCCGCGCTCGACGTTTCGGTCCAGGCTGTGGTCCTCAATCTGCTCCAGGACCTCAAGGCGCGGCTAGGTATGAGTTATCTGTTCGTCTCGCATGATTTGAACGTAGTGCGCTTGCTGTGCGATCGTGTCATTGTCATGCGGTCGGGTCGAATCGTCGAGGAAGGGTCTTCCGAGAGGGTCTTGAGCGATCCGCAGGACGATTACACCAAGGAGCTGCTGACGGCGATCCCGCATCCGCCGCTGCAGATACAGGGCGCACACTGAGAGCTTGTTTGGGAGCGTGATGGCCGAACCGCTGGACGATTATATCGACGCTGTCACCAAAGCGTTGGCGTTGCCCGTCGAGGAAGCATGGAGGTCGTCCATACGCGCCAATCTTGAGGTCTCGCTGCGGCTCGGCCGCCTCGTCGACGAATTCGCGCTGCCGGACGAGACCGAGCCAGCGCCCGTGTTCACGGTCTGACGCCGCCATGACGACCAAGCCAGAGATGACGGCCTCCGAGATCGCAAGCGCGGTTGCGGGCCGCAAGATGTCCGCGCTCGATGCGACCGAAGCCGCGCTTGCGCGCATCAAGCAGCACGACACCATCCTCAACGCCTTTACCGACATCACCGCCGATCGCGCCCGTGCCAAAGCGCGCGCGATCGATGCCGATATCGCCGCCGGCAAGGCCGTCGGCCCATTGGCCGGCGTGCCCTTCGCGGTCAAGAATTTGTTCGACGTCGCAGGCCTCGCCACGCGCGCAGGCTCGAAGATCAACCGAGACCGCGTGCCCGCCACGCGCGATGCCACGCTGATCGAGCGGATGGAAGCGGCCGGCGCCGTGCTGGTCGGCGCGCTCAACATGGGCGAATACGCCTATGACTTCACCGGGGAGAACGTTCATGACGGTCCCTCGCGCAATCCGCATGACACCACGCGGATGAGCGGCGGCTCCTCCGGCGGCTCGGGCAGCGCCGTGGGCGGCGCGCTGGTGCCGATCGCGCTCGGCTCCGACACCAACGGTTCGATCCGCGTGCCGTCCTCGTTCTGCGGCATCTTCGGCCTGAAGCCGACTTATGGCCGGCTCTCGCGTGCGCGTTCGTTCCCGTTCGTCGCGAGCCTCGATCATCTCGGCCCGTTCGCGCGCTCCGTCACCGATCTCGCGCTGGCCTATGACGCCATGCAGGGGCCGGATGCGGACGACGCCGCCTGCACCACCACACGTGGTCTGGAGCCGACGCTGCCGCTGCTCGCCAATCCGGTTTCGGACCTGCGCATCGCGATCGCCGGCGGCTACTTCCAAACCAATTTGTTTCCGGAAGCCGTCGAAGCCGTCAGCCGCGTCGCCAAGGCGCTGGGCGCCACGCGCGTGGTGGACGTGCCGGAAGCCGCGCGTGCCCGCGCGGCGGCCTATGTCATCACCACCACAGAAGGCGCCTCGCTGCATCTCGATCGGCTGCGCAAGCGACCGAACGATTTCGATCCCGCCGTGCGCGACCGGCTGATCGCGGGCGCCATGGTGCCGGCGCCGCTGGTCGACCGCGCGCAAAAATTCCGCCGCTGGTATCGCACGCAATTCGCGGAGATTTTCAAATCCGTCGACGTGCTGATTGCACCGGCGACGCCATGCACCGCGCCGAAGCTCGGCCAGGTCAATTTCCATCTCGGTGGCGTCGAGCTGCCGGTGCGTGCCAATATCGGCCTCCACACCCAGCCGATCTCATTCATCGGCCTCCCGGTCGTCGCCGTGCCGGTGCCGCTCGAACCGTTGCCGATCGGCGTGCAGATCATCGCCGCGCCCTGGCGCGAGGACATCGCGTTGCGCGTCGCGTACGCGTTGGAGAAGATGGGCGTCGCCGCCGCGCCCAGCCCAAAAGGATTTTGAGATGGAGATCGATCTCCCTGACGTGATCGCGGACGTCAAAGCCGCGTTCGAGCGTTATGAGCAGGCCCTGATCACCAACGACGTCGCGGTGCTCGGCGAGCTCTTCCGCAACGATCCCCGCACGCTGCGCTATGGCATCGGCGAGAACCTCTACGGCTATGAAGCGATCTCCGGCTTTCGCGCCGGGCGCTCGCCGGTCGGCCTCAATCGCCGCACCGCGAAAACCGTGATCACCAGCTATGGCCGCGACACCGCGGTCGCCTCCACCCTGTTCTATCGCGACACGATGCCGGGTAAGGTCGGCCGGCAGATGCAGACCTGGGTAAAATTCCCGGAGGGCTGGCGCGTCGTCGCCGCCCATGTCAGCATCATCGACGAGTCGAAAGAGACCTGACCGTATGACGCTTGACGATCTTCCGCCCGGAGCGCTGCCGGCCGAACCGGCGGTGCCGCGTGTCGACCGGGCGTCGCCATCAGCGCACAAGGTCACGCGCGCCGAGGAGCTGCGCCTGCAGCTCGCCGACGAGATCGTGCGCGGAGCTTTGCCGCCTGGCGCGCCGCTTGACGAGACCGACATCGCGCGCCGCTTCAGCGTTTCGCGCACGCCGGTGCGGGAAGCACTGCGCCAGCTCGTGGCAAGCGGCCTGGTCGAAGCGCGCGCCCATCGCGGCGCGGTGGTGGCGCAGCCCTCGTTCGAACGGCTGACGGGCATGTTCGAGGCGATGGCGGAGCTGGAAGCGCTGTGCGCGGGCCTTGCCGCCGAACGCATGTCAGCCGCCGAGCGTCACGGTCTGGAAGCCATCCACGAAGAGCTGCGGGTGTTGAGCTACGCCGGCAACCCCGATCGCTTCCACGAGGTCAACGAGCGCTTCCACAATGCGATCTATGCGGGATCGCAGAACGGCTACATCGCCGAGATCACGCTGGCGACGCGCGTGCGCGTGCAGCCGTTCCGCCGCGCCCAGTTCCGCAATCTCGGACGTCTCGCCAAGTCGCAAGCGGAACACGATCGCGTCGTCGTCGCCATCATGCGCGGCGACAAGCAGGGCGCCGCCGCCGCGATGCGTGCGCATATCGAGCTGGTGCGCGGGGAGTACGAGATCTACGCGGTGTCGGTTTAGGGCCGCGCGCACGGTGCCGTAGGGTTGGCAAAGGCGCAAAGCGCCGTGCCCACCATCTACCCAAGCTGACGGTGATGGTGGGCACGCTTCGCTTTGCCCAGCCTAGGAGACCTACGCTGTCGCAGCGTCCGCCATATACTTCCGCCAGCCGCCATACGCGGTGATGTCGCGAGCCTCGCCCAGCACCTCGGGCTCGACGAGAAATCCCTTCACGCTGCGGCCATCCGCCAGCCGCACGGTGCCGATCGCCATCGGCGCGGGAATCGCGTTGACGAACTTGCCGAAGGCGGACGACGACAGCGACCAGATCTCCAGCTCGATCGACGCGCCCTTGCCGGCCTCGACGCGCAGCATGCCCGGTTTCGGCGGCGTGGTCTTCAATGCGTAGAGCTTGTAGTCTGCCGCGGTCCTGGTCGCCTCGATCAGCTGGCCGTTCAGGGCTTTCAACTCGCTGTTCAGCACCATGCCGGACAGATGCGCGCCGACTACGGCGATGGGAATCTCGTCGCTGCTATCAGCGGCAAGCGGCGCCAGCGCGGGTTGTGCCGCGCCCTTTGCGCCAAGCGTCAGTTTGGTATCGGCATGGAACACGCGGCCGATGCTCGCGAGCAGCGCGTCGTGGCCGGTGGGTGCAAGAATTGTGATGCCGAACGGAACGCCGTCGGCGCGCATCGCCGCCGGCAGCGCGAGACCGCAGAGGTCGAGCAGATTGACAAAATTGGTATAGGTGCCGAGCCGGCTGTTGAGCTCGACCGGATTGGCCAGCACCTGCGCGGTCGTATAGGCCGTCGGCGCCGTCGGCAGCACCAGCGCGTCGATATTGGTGAAGGTGCGTTCGGCGATCTTGCGCAGGCCCTGCAGACGATAGAGCGCGGAGAAGGTGTCCGCCGCAGTCAGCCGCGCACCGGCCGCGGTGATCTCGCGCGTCACGGGATGGATGGCATCCGGCGCGGATGCCAGCAGGTCGCGGATCACGAGATACCGCTCCGTGACCCACGGTCCCTCGTAGAGCAGTCGGGCCGTCTCATAGAACGGCTCGAGGTCGAATTCGACGAGCGTTGCCCCAAGCGCGGTCCAGCGCTTCAGCGCCTCGGCGTAAGCCGCTTCCGCCTTCTTGTCGCCGAAGAAGATCAACTGTCCGCTGCGCGGCACGCCCAGGCGCAGGTTTGCCGGAAGCGGGGTGATCGCGCCAAGCGGCCGGTCGCGCGAGAACGGATCGGCCTGATCGGGACCTGCCATCACGGAGAGCGCCAGCGCGGCGTCGTCCACGGTCAGGGCGAACACCGAGATACAGTCGAGCGTCCGGCACGCCGGCACCAGGCCAGCGGTCGAAATCATGCCGAGGCTCGGCTTGAGACCGACGATGTTGTTGAGCATCGCCGGCACGCGGCCGCTGCCGGCGGTGTCGGTACCTAACGACAGTGGCACCAGCCCGGCGCCGACGGCGGCGGCCGATCCCGAGCTTGATCCGCCGGGAATGAGGTCATCGCGGATCGCATTCCTGGGGATGCCGTAGGGCGAGCGCACGCCGACAAGGCCGGTCGCGAACTGGTCGAGATTGGTCTTGCCGATGATGATCGCGCCGGCGGCGCGCAGCCGCGCAACCGCGGTCGAATCGTGTGTCGGGATGTACGAGAAGGCCGGGCACGCCGCGGTGGTCGGAAATCCCAGCGCGTCGATATTGTCCTTCACCACCACCGGCACGCCATAGAGCCGCAGGCTGGCGGCCTCCTTGGTGGCGAGCTTCTCGGCCTCGGCGATCGCGTCCTTTTCGTCGCGCAGGCTGATGAAGACGGCGGGATCATTGTGGTCGCGGATGCGCTGATAGGTGCGTGCGACCGTCTGCGCCGGTGTGAGCGTGCCCGCGCGATGCGCGGCCACGATCGCGGCGATCGTTTCAGGCTGCTCAGCCCCCATTTCAGCCTTCATGGCGACAAATCTCCGGCTACGTCTCTTCACCCCGATCGAAGCAAGCGATGTGCCATTGTGTACAGAATTCGGGCAGGACAAGTGCTGCGGATATTACCGAGAGATCAGAGGCTTGTGGGATATTTCGAGCGCTGGCGGAGCTTCGTGTCAGCGCCCTGTTACGAGCATTTGCGCAAATAATGGGCAGCTCAACGGGCCTGAGCTTGCGCCCCAACAATTGACATGCCCAACATTATGGCCAACGCGGTCCGCGACGAGGCTGCGGCCGATCCCGGCTTCCGGGCGAGGAGGAAACCATGACAACCGCCCCTCGCGGTGATGCTGCGAGCCTGTTCGCGACACCCAGAACCGTTGCCAAGCATCGCGCCGACGGCAGCATCGTGCTGCGCTCGCCCGAGCCGCTGCGCGATGGCGCGCGCTGCATCGGCGACTGGCTGGAGCAATGGGCGCGGCAGAGGCCCGATGCGACTTTCCTCGCGGAGCGAGACAGCGCGGATATGCCCTGGGCCACCGTGACCTACGCGGGTGCCTTGCGGAGAGTCCGCGCGGCGGCGTCGTGGATTTTGGCGCAAGGACTCAGCGCCGAACGCCCGCTCGTGATCCTCTCCGATAACAGTATCGACCATGCGCTGCTTGCGCTCGCGGCCCAGCATGTCGGCGTGCCTTCGGCCGCGATCTCGCCAGCCTATTCGCTGATGTCAAAGGACTTTGACAAGCTCAGGAGCATGATCACTCTGCTCGAGCCCGGCGCGATCTATGTCTCCGCGACCAAGCCATTTGCGGCAGCGCTCGCCGCGATCAAGCCGTTGCACGATGCGCAGATCATCAGCGGCAATGCGAGCGACGCCGATGCGCTCGCCTTCCGCGCCGTTGCGGCGACGCCAGAAACTGCGGACGTCGCAAAAGCCTTCGCCGCTGTCACACCGGACACCATCGCAAAATTCCTGTTCACCTCGGGCTCGACCGGCACGCCGAAAGCCGTGATCAACACCCAGCGCATGCTGACCTCCAGCCAGCAGGCCAAGGCCCAGACGTGGACCTTTCTCGAACAGGCGCGCGAGGATCTCGTCATTCTCGACTGGCTGCCCTGGAGCCATACGTTCGGCGCCAACCACAATTTCAATCTCGTGCTGCGCAATGGCGGCTCGCTCTATATCGACGGCGGCAAGCCGGCGCCCGGCCTGTTTGCGACGTCCCTTGCCAATCTCAAAAGCGTGATGCCGACGGTCTATTTCAACGTGCCGCGCGGCTTCGACATGTTGATCACGGCGCTGCGCGCAGACGAGGAGCTGTGTCGCCGCTTCTTCAGCGAGGTGAAATTCGCGTTCTACGCAGGGGCTGCGCTGCCGCAGAATCTCTGGGACGCGCTGGAAGAACTCTCCGTCAAGACCGTTGGCCGCGCGATGCCGATGGTCTCGGCGTGGGGCTCGACCGAGACGTCGCCGCTGGCGACCGACTGCCATTTCCTCGCGGAGCGCTCGGGCAATATCGGCGTGCCCATCCCCGGCACCGAATTGAAACTCGTGACCTCCGGCGACAAGCTGGAGGTGCGCGTGCGCGGCCCCAACGTCACGCCGGGCTATTGGAAGGCGCCGGAGCTGACCAGGCAGGCGTTTGACGACGAGGGCTTTTATCTCATTGGTGATGCCGTGAAGTTCGCCGATGCGAACCGGCCTGAGCGCGGCCTGTTCTTCGATGGCCGTGTCGCGGAGGACTTCAAGCTCAATTCCGGCACTTGGGTCAGCGTCGGCACGCTGCGCCTCGCCGGCATCGCCGCGCTGGCGCCGCTCGCGCAGGACATCGTCGTCACCGGCCATGGCGGCGACGAGGTGCGTTTCCTGGTGTTCCCGAACATCGCCGCGTGCCGCGCGCATGCCGGCTTGCCCGACACCGCGAACGTGAACGAATTGCTCGCGCATGACAAGATCAGAGCCGCGATCGCGCAGGGTCTGGCGCAACTCAAGCAACACGGCGCCAACTCCTCCGCCCACGCCACGCGCGCCCTGCTGCTCGTCGAGCCGCCGTCGGTGGACGGCGGCGAGATCACCGACAAGGGCTACATCAACCAGCGCGCGGTGCTGACGCGCCGCGCCGATGCGGTGGCGCGGTTGGATCACGATGCGCCGGGCGAGTGGATCGGTCTGTAGGCATTCACTGACTACGACGGCGCTAGGCGACCGACGCGCGCTCCCTCCACATCGTCATTGCGAGCGCAGCGAAGCAATCCAGAATCCCGCCGCGGAGACGGTCTGGATTGCTTCGCCGCGCTCACAATGACGGGGCTGAAACAGCTCGCCATTGGGCCAGCAAACCTGCCGCAATATCCTGCACGATTCTTTTGTTGCCGGAGCAACTAATTTGTGCGAACCGTTCCAGACAAGGATGACGGCGGGAAGGAACCGTCGCGTCGGATCTCGGAGGGAGCAATGCTCGGCAGAGAGGGTGCCGCAGGCGAACGCCCGCGCATGCCTGGATATGACAGGGGTCTGCGCCCGGGGTGGGGTCCGTCAGGTCTCGGTGCTGCCGGTCACCGCGCCGAGATTTTCGTGCAGGCGGCGCAACAGGTCGATCAGCACCTCGCGCTCGTCCTTGTCCAGGCAGGACAACAGGCGCCGTTCGCGCTCGAATGCGGCGACGATCACCTTGTCATGGATGGCGCGGCCCTTCGCCGTCAGCGCGATCGAATGGGTGCGCCCGTCGTTGGGATCGGTGCGGATCGAGATCAGCCCCCGCTTTTCCAGACCAGCCAGCGTCCGGCTCACCGGGCCCTTGTCGAAACCGATGACGTGGCAGATGCGCGAGGCGGGAATGCCGGGCTCGATCGCCAGCAGCGACATGATCCGCCATTCCGTGACGTTGACGCCGAACTCTCGCTGATAGAACGCGGTGGCGCTGTTCGAGAGCTTGTTGGCGATGAAGGTGATGAACGCGGGGACGTAGCGGTCGAGATCGAGCGTCGGTCCCGTCTCGGCGGGCGCAGGTTTTTGGCGGGCTCTGGTCGAAGACGGCGGCATGTCGGGATTCTGTCTCGCGGCGTGTCTGGAGACCTAAAGGTAAGCGCGGCCCTTTCACAAGATCAAAATGAGGGAGGACTTCCATGAGCACTTCCAGCTCCCCGGAAATCAGCGGTTCGTCGGCCGTCCCGCATCTCGACGTCGATCCCTTCGACATGAATTTTTTCGCCGATCCCTATCCCACGCATGAGCTGCTGCGGGAGGCGGGACCTGTCGTCTATCTCGACAAGTGGAACGTCTATGGCGTGGCGCGCTATGCCGAGGTCCATGCCGTGCTGAATGATCCCGCGACGTTCTGCTCCAGCCGCGGCGTCGGCCTGTCCGACTTCAAGAAGGAGACGCCGTGGCGGCCGCCAAGCCTGATCCTCGAAGCCGATCCACCCGCGCACGCCCGCACCCGCGCCGTGCTCTCGAAGGTGCTGTCGCCGACGGTGATGAAGGGGCTCCGCGACCGCTTTGCCGCGGCAGCGGAAGAGCGTGTGGACGCTTTGCTGGAGAAGCGCAGCTTCGATGCCATTACGGACCTCGCCGAAGCCTATCCGCTGTCGATCTTCCCGGATGCGCTCGGGCTGAAGCCTGAGGGACGCGAGAATCTCATTCCCTATGCGAGCGTGGTGTTCAACGCCTTCGGCCCGCCGAACCAGTTGCGCAACGAGGCGATCGCGCGCTCAGCGCCGCACCAGGCCTATGTTACCGAGCAGTGCCAGCGGGACAACCTCGCGCCCGGCGGCATCGGCGCCTGCATCCACGCTCATGTCGACGAGGGTGCCATCACCGCGACCGAAGCGCCGCTGCTGGTGCGTTCGCTGCTGTCGGCGGGCCTCGACACCACCGTCAACGGCATCGGTGCAGCGGTCTACTGTCTCGCGCGCTTCCCGGAGCAGTGGCAGCGCTTGCGCGGCGATTTCACGCTGGCGCGCAACGCTTTCGAGGAGGCCGTCCGTTTTGAAAGTCCGGTGCAGACCTTCTTCCGCACGACAACGCGCGAGGTCGATCTGTCAGGCGCGACCATCGGTGAGGGCGAGAAGGTGTTGATGTTCCTGGCGGCTGCCAATCGCGATCCGCGGCGCTGGGACAAGCCGGACAGCTACGACGTCACCCGCCGCACGTCGGGCCATGTCGGCTATGGCTCAGGTATTCACATGTGCGTCGGCCAGCTGGTCGCGCGGCTCGAAGGCGAGACAATGCTCGCGGCTCTGGCCCGCCGGATCGCGAAGATCGAGATCACGGGCGAGCCACAGCGCCGTTTCAACAACACGCTGCGCGGGCTCGACAGCCTGCCTGTAACCATCACGCCGGGCTGACGCTGCCGGCATCGGAAATAATCAATACGACAGGGGAGGGACCAATGAAGAACTTGAAGTGGACGCTTGCGCTGGCCGCGAGCCTGATTGGCGGCGCGGCAAATGCCGAGATCTCCGACAATGTCGTGCGCGTCGGCGTGCTCAACGACGTCTCCGGCATCTTCCAGGACACCAACGGCATGGGTTCGGTCGAGGCCGCGCGCATGGCGGCTGAGGATTTCAACGGCGGCGGCAAGAATATCAAGGTCGAGATCGTCTACGCCGATCACCAGAACAAGGCCGATGTCGGCAACGCCATCGCGCGCAAATGGCTCGATGTCGAGGGTGTCGATGCCATCGTCGACGTGCCGAACTCGGCCGTTGGTCTCTCCATCAACACGCTGCTGCGCGACAGCCGCATGACGTTCCTGGCGTCGTCCACCGCGAGCTCCGATCTCACCGGCAAGGCCTGCTCGCCCAACACCATCCAGTGGGTCAACGACGCCTGGGCGACCGGCAACACCACCGCGGCCGCGATGATGTCGCGCGGCGGCAAGGACTGGTATTTCCTCACGGTCGATTACGCGCTCGGCAAGGGCATCGAGGCGGAAGCCCAGAAATATATCGAGGCGCATGGCGGCAAGGTGATCGGATCCAGCAAACATCCGCTCGGCACCTCCGACTTCGCGTCGTTCCTGTTGCAGGCGCAGGGCTCGAAGGCGCAGGTGATCGGGCTCGCCAATGCCGGCGGCGACACCATCAACGCGGTGAAGCAGGCGGCCGAGTTCGGGATCCAGCGGGGCGGGCAAAAGCTCGTCGCTTTCCTGCTCTTCATCAACGACGTCCACGGCATGGGCATCAAGGTCGCGCAAGGGCTTCAGCTCATGGAAGCCTTCTACTGGGACATGAACGACGATACCCGCGCCTTCGCCAAGCGGTTCGCGGCGCGGCCCGGCATGAACGGCAAGATGCCGAGCGGCAACCAGGCCGGGGTCTATGCCTCCACGCTCGCTTATCTCAACGCGGTCGCCGCCACCGGCAGCGACAATGCCAAGGACGCCGTGCCCGAGATGAAGAAGTTCAGGGGCAAGGACAAGCTGTTCGGCGATACCGCGATCCGCCAGGATGGCCGCGTCGTGCATCCGATGTATCTGTTCGAGGTGAAGAAGCCGGAGGAGTCGAAATATCCGTACGATTATTACAAGCTGGTTTCGACGATCTCTGCGGAGCAGGCGTTCCGCCCGCTGGCGGAAGGCGGCTGTGAACTGGTGAAATAGGGGCGGCGAGCGCGCCTCACTTAACCTCTCCCCGTAAGAACGGGGAGAGGGAGAAGAAGCCCTACACCACCTTGCTGCTTCCCTGCGTGATCAGCCGGGCGGCGCGCTGGTCGCGGGCGTAGATCCAGAGCCAGCTCAGGGCGACGCTGAGGCGGTGGCGCAAGCCGATCAGGAAGTAGATGTGGGCAATGCCCCAGATCCACCACGCGATGGTGCCGCGCAGCTGGATGCGGCCGAAGTCGATCACCGCGAGCCGCTTGCCGATCTGCGCGAGGCTGCCGGAGTGCTTGTAGCGGAACGGGCCGGTCGGCTCTTTGCGCAGCCGGGCCTTGATGGTCTCGGCCACGTGACGGCCCTGCTGCTTGGCGGCGGGCGCGATGCCGGGCACGGGCTTGCCGTCCCAGGCGTTGATCAAGACGGTATCGCCGATCGCAAAGATTTCGGGATGACCGGGGATCGTAAGATCGTCTTCGACCTGCACGCGCCCGGCACGATCGGCCGGTGCGCCCAGCCACTCGGCCGCGGGCGAGGCGCGCACGCCGGCGGCCCAGATTCGTGTCTTGGCTTCGAGCAGCTTGCCGCCGAACACCACGCCCTCGCGATTGATCTCGGTGACGGCCTGTCCGAGCACGACCTCGACACCGATTTTCTCCAGCGAGGCCTGCGCGTAGGCCGAAAGGTCATCAGGGAAGCCTGCGAGCACGCGCGGACCCGCCTCGATCAGCACCACGCGCGCCTTGTTGGTGTCGATGTTGCGGAAGTCGGCGGGCAGTGTGTGATGCGCCATCTCCGCGATGGTACCGGCGAGCTCGACGCCGGTGGGGCCGGCGCCGACGATGACGAAGGTCAGCCGCGCCGCGCGCTTTTCCGGATCGGTCTCGCGCTCGGCGCGCTCGAACGCCACCAGGATGTGACGGCGCAGCGTCGTCGCGTCCTCCAGCGTCTTCAGGCCCGGCGCGAACTTCTCCCATTCGTCGTGACCGAAATAGGCATGCCGCGCGCCGGTGGCGAGCACCAGCGTGTCGTACGGCACCTCGCTGCCGTCGTCGATCAGCACGCAGCGCCTGTCGGCGTCGACGCCGCTGACGGTCGCAAACAGCGTCGTCACATCGCGCCGGTCGCGCATCAGGTGCCGGACCGGCCATGCGATCTCGCTGGTGGCGAGCGAGGCGGTCGCGACCTGGTAGAGCAGCGGCTGGAACAAATGATGGTTGCGGCGGTCGATCAGCGTGATCTCGACCGGGCTGCCGGCGAGCCGGTAGGTCGTCTCCAGCCCGCCGAAGCCGGCTCCGACGATGACGACGCGATGCGGTGTCGTGGTCATGATGCGCCCCTCCGAATCTCGCGGCTCTATCCTCATCTAAACGCTGATCGGGCGCCGCGGTCCAATAGCCGTCATCAATCGCTGGATAGGCCTGACGTATCGATATCCCGCGAAAAAGCGCCGCAGCCCTCGCCGAAGTGAGTAGAACTATATTTCTTGCCATTAACGATCGGGGTGAAATATGGTGCAGGGCGGGCGCTGAGCCATTGGCGGCGCGACAGATTTTGCGTTCAATAGAGATGACCCGGGGCGGCAATCACCCCGCTTCCGGGCATAATAATATGGAGGGGAGTGGTTATGAGGACGGCATTCTGGCTGGCGGGCGCAGCGGCGCTGGTGCTGGCAGGCCCGGCATCCGCCGGCGACACCATCAAGATCGGATTCGTTTCGACCTTCAGCGGCCCGACCGCCGTGATCGGCAACGACATGCGCAACTCGTTCGAGCTCGCGCTGGATCACATCGGCCGCAAGATGGACGGCAAGCCGGTCGAGGTGATTTACGAGGACGACGGACAGAAGCCCGACGTCGGCAAGCAGAAGACCGAGAAGCTGGTGCAGTCCGACAAGGTCGACTTCATCGTCGGCTACATCTGGTCGAACGTGCTGCTGGCCTCGCTCAAGACCGCCGTGGATTCGCAGACCATCCTGATCTCGGCCAATGCCGGTCCGTCGCAGCTAGCCGGCGAGCTCTGTTCGCCTTACGTGTTCTCGACCTCCTGGCAGAACGACCAGACGCCGGCCGCCATGGGCCTCTACATGAACCAGAAGGGCGTCAAGAGCGTCTTCTTGATCGGCCCGAACTACGCCGCCGGCAAGGACATGCTCGCGGGCGTGAAGAGCACGTTCAAGGGCGAGGTCAAGGGCGAGGAATACACGGTCTGGCCGAGCCAGCTCGACTTCTCCGCCGAGCTCTCCAAGGCGCGCGCCTCGGGTGCCGAGTCGATCTTCGTGTTCTATCCCGGTGCAGCCGGCGTGCAGTTCCTCAACCAATATGCGCAAGCCGGGCTGAAGAGCACGATGCCGCTCTACACGGCGTTCACCGTCGACGAGCTGTCGCTGCCGCTGCAAAAGGAGAACGCGCTCGGCGTTCCCGGCGCGCAGGAATGGGTGAATGATCTGCCCAACGAGCAGAACAAGCGCTTCGTCGCCGACTATCGCAAGAAGTACCCCGGCCTGCGCCCGACCTATTACGGCGCGCAAGCCTATGACGCGGCCCAGCTCATCAACAGCGCGGTGGTCGCGGTGAAGGGCGACACCAGCAAGAAGGACGCGATGAAAGCCGAGATGGAGAAGGCCAACTTCAAGTCGCTACGCGGCCCCTTCAAGTACGGCAAGAACCACATCCCGGTGCAGAACTTCTATCTCCAGGACGTCGTCAAGGACGGCGAAGGCCAGCTCTCGCTGAAGACGGTCGCGACCATCGTTGAAAACGACCAGGATCGCTTCCACGACAAATGCACGATGAAGTGAGCTGATTGCTTCTCCCTCTCTCCGTTCTTGCGGGGAGAGGGAACGGGTCAGGGGCGGCCTTTACGAGTTGTCCTGTCGCCGCACACTCACAGTCCCTCCACGTCATTGCGAGCGCAGCGAAGCAATCCAGAATCTTTCCGTGGAAAGACTCTGGATTGCTTCGTCGCTTCGCTCCTCGCAATGACGGCCTTGGTAGAGACTACATCCGCGGCATGCTCACAGGCCGCACCTCGCGCGCTTGCGCCGCGAGCCTGATCCCGGCATTGGCCGCGCCGAAGCCCTGATAATCCCGTCGCTCCACGATCTCGAAGAAGAAACGCTCGTCGAAGATGTGGGTGTAGACCTGAAAGAACTCCCCGTCGCCTTCGCGGTCGTAGAGAATGTGGTTGGCGCGCAGCTGCGCCATCAGCTCGGGCGCGAGGTCGTATTTGGCTTCGATGTCGTCGTAATAATTATCCGGGATATCCAAAAAATCCGCGCCGCGCTTGCGCATCTCCGCGACCGCCGCGAAAATGTCCCGGCACGTGAACGCGACGTGCTGCACGCCCGAGCCGAAAAACTCCGAGATGAAGCGGGCCGGCAGCGTGCGGTTGGCGGATGAGCCGTTGAGCACGAAGCGCAGGCTCTGGTCGCCGTTGACGACGGCCTGGCTTTGCACGAGGCCCCTGGGATCGGCGATCTCCATCTGCGGCAGCCGCTTGAGGTCGAGGATGCCGGTGTAGAACAGCAGCCATGACAGCATCTCGTCATAGGGCATCGACTGCGCGATGTGATCGACGGCCAGCAGGGCGTCCGCGCGAGCGTCGCTCGGGACTTGTTCGAAATCCGTGTCCCAGTTCTTGCCGGCTTGGTCGAGGAAATACAGCAGGCTGCCGCCGACGCCGTGGATTGCGGAAATCTCGAGCTCGCCCGGTCCGACCGGCTGGTAGAAGGTGCGCGCTTTCAGTGTTTCGGCGCGCTGCATGACGAGGCCGGCATTGTCGACGTCGAGCGCGATGGCGCAGACGCCGGGGCCATGCGTCACGTAGTGCGAATGCGCAAAGCCGTCGGTCTCGGAGTTGACGACGAGCTCGACCTTGCCTTGCGACCAGCGCTCCACCGCCTTGCTGCGATGCTTGCCGGTCTTGCGGAAACCGAGCTGCGCGAGCAGGCGGGCGAGTTCGCCGGCCTTGGTTTCGTTGACGGCAAACTCGATGAAGCCCGTGCCGCGACTTCTGGGCTTCGGCGCCAAGGGCTCGCTGATGAGCTTTGGCCAATCCGGTGCAAGCTGGTCTTCCAGCAGGATCAGAGAACGCAGGCCGTCGACCGCGGTCTGCACGGCCGAGCCGGCGCGGAATTGGTCGTTGAAGATCTCCAGCGACAGCGGTCCGGCATAGCCGGTTGCCGCGATCGCCGCCATGAACTCGCCGACCGGCAGGTCGCCCTGGCCGGGAAAGGAGCGGAAGTGCCGACTCCACGACAAGATGTCGAGCTCGAGCTTCGGCGCGTCCGCAAGCTGGATCAGGAAGATCTTGTCGCCGGGGATCGAGGCCATCGCGCGGACTGGAAAGCCGGGGGCCAGTGCGTGAAAGCTGTCGAGGATGACACCGATCGCGGGGTGTTCGGCGCGCCGCACGATTTCCCATGCATCGCGGTAATCGTTGACGTGGCGTCCCCAAGCCAATGCCTCGTAGCCGACCCGCAAAGATCGTTTGGCCGCGCGCTCGCCAAGCTCGCGAAAATCATCCGCGGCGCGGTCAATGCCGCCGAGCGAGGCCGGCGACACGTTGGAGCAGATCAGCAGCAGGTCAGTGCCGAGCTCCTGCATCAGGTCGAACTTGCGCTCGGCGCGGGCAAAGTTGCGCGAACGCTGCGGCTCCGGCATGCCCTCGAAATCGCGGAACGGCTGAAACGCGCAGATCTCGAGATTGAGGTCCTTGCAGAGTTTTGCGATGTCGCGCGGGCCGGCGCCGAACGACAGCAGATCGTTCTCGAAAATCTCGACCGCGTCGAAGCCTGCAGACGCGATGGCGCGGAGCTTCTCGTCAAGGGCGCCGGAGAGAGAGACCGTTGCGATCGAGCGTTTACTCATGCTGCGTTGTCCTTCATCGCGCCGCCCAGGAACAATTGTCCGATGCGGGGATCATTCAATATGCGCTTCGCGCCGTCGATCATCCGGGTCTGGCCGAGCTCGAGCACGATGCCGATGTCGGAAATCTCCAGTGCCGAGCGTGCGTTCTGCTCGATCATCAGAATGGTGACACCGCGGTCGCGCAGGGATTGCAGGATGTCGAAAGTCTGCTGCACCATCAGCGGCGACAGGCCGATCGAGGGCTCGTCGATCAGAACGAGCTTCGGTTCGAGCAGCAGCGAGCGGGCGATTTCGAGCTGTTTCTGCTCGCCGCCGGACAGCGTGGAGGCCTGCTGCGTCGATTTCCGCCGCAGCGCCGGGAACAGGTCGAGCGCGGCTTCGATCCTGCTCTGCAGGTCGATGCCCTTGCCGGCGGAAACGCCGCCGAGCTCGATGTTGTGGCGCACCGACAGCTCGGGAAAGATGTTGCGGCCCTGCGGCACGTAGCAGATGCCGGCATTGAGCAGCGCGCGCTGGCTCAGATGGGTGACGTCGCGGCCGGCGAAGCTGATCTTGCCCTCGCGCAGCCTGAGCAGGCCGAAGATCGCCTTGAACACGGTGGACTTGCCGGCGCCGTTTGGGCCGATGATGGTGGTGATGGTGGCCTGCGGCACGGCGAAGGTGGTGCCGTTCAGGATCGTCATCTTGCCGTAGCCGCCGACGAGGTTGTGAACCGAGAGGATCGGATCGCTCATGATGGCTCTCCTAATGTCCGAGATAGGCTTCGATCACGGCGGGGTTCTTTCGGACCTCGTCCGGTCGTCCCATCGCCAGCACCTTGCCTTCCGCCATCACCATCACGCGCGAGCACAGCGACATCACGAATTCCATGTTGTGCTCGATCACGACGAAGGTGGCATTCTTCTCGCGGTTGATCGCGACCAGGCGGTCCTTCAGGTCAGCGAGCATCGACGGGTTGACGCCGCCGGCGGGCTCGTCGAGCAGCACCAGCCGCGGTCCGCCCATGAAGGCCATGGCGGCGTCGAGCAGTTTTTGCTGGCCATAGGAGAGCCCGCCGGCCGGCTCGTCGGCGAGATGATCGAGCTTGAAAAATCCGATCATCTGGTTGGCGGCCTCCGTCAGTCCGGCATCGGAGCGGCCGACCAGGCGCGAGGCCATGCTGCCCTGGTGCTCCTGTCCCGCGAGGATCAGGTTCTCGCGCACCGAGAGTTTTGGGAACACCTGCAGGAGCTGGAAGGTGCGGCTGACCCCGAGCTTGTTGAGCTCGGCGGGGCGCAAGCCCGTGACGACCTTGCCGTCGAGCTTGACCTCGCCGCCGCTCGGCGTGAGCTGGCCGAGGATGCAGTTGAACAGGGTCGACTTGCCGCAGCCGTTCGGCCCGATCAGGCCGAGGATCTCGCCTTCGCGGACGTCGAAAGAGACGCCGCTGACGGCGCTGATCCCGCCAAAGTTCTTCTTGATGTCGGTGACTTCGAGGACCGCGCTCATTGCACCGTCTCCAGCCGGGACTTTGCGACGGCGCGCTGGGCGGAGGCCACCTTGGTACGGCGTTCGGCGAGATAGCGGTCGAGGATTCCCAAGATTCCGGTCGGCGACCAGATCAGCAGCCCCATCACCGCGATCGCGTAGAGCATCAGATAATAGCCCTCGGTGAAGCGCAGCCATTCCGGCAACAGCACGGCGATCATCGCGCCGAGGAACGGACCGAGGAAGAAGCCGGCACCGCCGACGATCACCATCATCAGCAGGTCGAGCGAGAGCGACAGGTTGAACGGCACGGGATCGATATATTGCGTCAGCGGCGCATAGAGCGCGCCGGCGACGCCGCCGAGCGCGGAGCCGATCGCGAACGCCATCAGCGTATAGCGGCGCGTGTCGACGCCCAGCGACTGCGCCCGCAGCGGGTTTTCGCGCAGCGCCATGAAGGCGCGGCCCCAGGGCGAGCGGATCAGCCACCACACCGCGAGCGACACGATCGCGAGCGAGCCGAGGCAGACATAATAGAACGGCAGCGGCTTGTTGGTCGCGATGCCGAAGATGTGCGGCCGCGGAATGTTGGAGATGCCGTAGATGCCGCCGGTGAGCCAGCTCTCGTTGCGAAACACCAGGAAGGCCAGCGTGGAGAAGGCGAGCGTGACGAAGGCCAGGTAATGGTGCTGCACCCGCAGCGCGGGATAGCCGAGCATCCAGCCGACCGCGAAGCTCAAGGCGATCGCAACGACGATCGCCGCCGGCAGCGGCCAGCCATGGGTGGTCATGATTGCCGCGGCGTAGGCGCCGATGCCGACGAAGGCGCCCTGTGCCAGCGAGACCTGGCCGGCATAACCGAGCGTGAGGTTGAGGCCCATTGCGGCGATGGCCATCACCGCCCATTGGCTCAGGATGAACAGGCCATAGCGGTTGAAGTTCATGGGGACGACGATCAGCGCAGCGATGACGATGAGGCCGAACGCGATCTTGAGAGGTTTGGCGAAGCCACTCATACGGTCCGCTCCTCGGCGCGACCGAGCAGG
The DNA here is from genome assembly GCF_023100905.1 of Bradyrhizobium sp. 4. Classification (NCBI taxonomy): domain Bacteria; kingdom Pseudomonadati; phylum Pseudomonadota; class Alphaproteobacteria; order Hyphomicrobiales; family Nitrobacteraceae; genus Bradyrhizobium; species Bradyrhizobium sp. 4. Next base: position 7,349,638 of record NZ_CP064686.1, on the reverse strand, counting down.
CCCTGCGGCCGGAACAGGATGACGGCGATCAGGAAGATCATCGGCACGGCGGCGCGGTACTGCGTCGAGACATAGGCAGCCGCGAGATTGTCGAGCACGCCGATCAGGAGACCGCCTGCGATCGCGCCGCGCACCTGATTGAACCCGCCGACGATCGCGGCGATGAAGGCAGCCTGGCCCAGCACCTCGCCGGACGTGAATTTCGCGAGATAGATCGGCGTGATCAACAGCGAGGCGAGAGCGACCAGGAACGCGTTGATCAGGAAGGTCAGGAGAATCATCCGCTCGACCGGAACGCCGATGATGCGCGCCACGGTCGGATTCTGCGCCGCCGCCTGCATCTGGTGGCCGAGCGAGGTGCGGTTGAGAAGCGCGGTCAAGCCGAAGACGGCAACGATAGCGAGGACGAGGACGCCGATGCTTTGCAGCGAGACGGCATGGCCGAGGATGGAGACGTCCCCGGTCGGCACGATTGAGGGGAAGGGTGAGGCTTCGGCGCTGAAGAACTGCTTTACGGCCTCCTTGAGGCCGATCGCGAGCGCCATGGTCGCGATCGCGAGCGGCAGCACGCCATGGCGCATCATCGGATCCACCAGCAGCATCTTGAAGGCGAGGCCGAGCAGGAGCATCGAAAGCAGGATACCGAGGATGATCGCGAGCCAGAACGGCGCGCCGGCATGCATCGCCGCCAGCATCAGGAACGCCGGCAGCATCACGAACTCGCCTTGCGCGAAATTGATGGTCTGCGAGGTCTGCCACAGCAGCGTGAAGCCGACCGCGACCAGCGCATAGATCGCGCCGGTGGCAAGTCCGGCGACCAGAAGATCGAACAGATTGGACATTTTCCCCTCTCGGCGCGCTGTCTTCTCCCTCTCCCCACTCTCTTTCTTCTCCCTCCCCCATTCTTACGGGAGAGGGAGACGAAAGATCTCGCTCCGCAAGAAGCGGGCGAAGGGCAAAGACCTCACTTCACCTTCGGCAGCACCTGTTTCACGACCTGCTTGCCTTCGACCACTTCGACCAGAAAGCTCTGGCGATCGATGTCACCGGTGTCGCTGAAGGAGACGTCCATCAAGATGCCCGGCTCGTCCGCGGCCTTGATGGTCAGGCCGTGCAGCGTGTCGGCGAACGCCTTGGAATCGACCTTGCCCATCTTGTCGGTGGCGGCCTTCACCATGTAGACCGCGAGATAGCCTTTCAGCCCGTTATGGTCGGGCACGTAATTGTACTTCTTCGCGAACTTGTCGCGAAACGCCTTGATCAGGTCGACCGGCGCATCGGTGGTGAGGCCGACATGGCCGCGCGCGCCGTTGGCGGCATCGCCCGCAAGCTCGATCACCTTCTGGCCGATCAGCGTGGTCTCGCCCATCAGCGGCGCGGTGACGCCCTGGCGCTTCAGCTCCTTGAGGATGCGCGCGCTCTCTTCCTCGTTCAAATAGACGAACACGGCGTCGGGATTGGCGGCCTTGATCTTGCCGACGTCGGCGGCGAAATCGGCCTGGCCCGCCTCGGTGGAGAGATCGGCGACGACCTTGGAGCCGAGCCGGTCGAGCTCCTTGACGACGACATCGCGACCGCCGCGGCCAAAGTCATTGTTGACCCAGACCACCGCGACCGACTTCGCCTTCATGTCGTCGTGAATGTATTTGGCGACCTTCGGCATCGACGATTGCTGGCCGAACGAGGTGCGGAACAGGAATTTGTTTCCGCCTTGCGTCAGCTCGGCGGCTTCGCCGCCCATGATCTGCGCGATGCCGGCCTCGGCCGCCAGCGGCGCCGTCACCTTCACGGACCCGGAATAGCCGGGTCCGAGCAGCACATAGGGCTCGGCGTCGAGCGCCTTTTGCACCTGCGCGCGCGCGACGCCCGGGTTGGATTGCGAGTCCGCATGAGTGACTTCGAGCTTGCGGCCGAGCACGCCGCCCTTGGCGTTGATCTCCTCGATCGCGAGGTCGATGCCGTTCTTCCAGTTGGTGCCGACGGTGGCGCCGCCGCCGGACAGCTCGGCGACGTCGGCGAGCTTGATCGCCTGGGCGTGGACACCGGTTGCGGTCGCGAATGCAAGCAGGGCGCCTGCCAGAATGGTCGATTTCATGGTCTATCCTCCGATTTCTTTTGATGTTACGCGCGGCCTTGTGTCCGGCCGCTTCGGTTACGCTGCGTGATAGGCCGGGCTTCGTGCCGCCATCACCTCGTCGAATGCCTCTCCCATGATCTCGGTGGATGGGGCAAGGCCAGTGAACAGTTCGAAAGCGTCGGCGGCCTGGTAGATCGCAAGCTCCCGGCCGGTCATGATCCGCGCCCCCTTGGCTTGGGCAGCCGCTAGCAGCGGCGTGATCAGCGGCGAATAGACGGCGTCGGCGACCCACAGGTTTTGACGCAACAGCGTCGGCGCGACCGGCGTTTCCCGGTTCGGCAGCATGCCGACCGGCGTGCCGTTGACGAGGCCCGTTGCGCCATCGAGCGCGTCCTCGACGCTCGCGGCGACCCTGGCGCCACCCTGCTTGACGAGCAGTGCGGCGAGTTTTTCGGCGCGTGCCGGCTCGCTGTCGAAGATGCGGATGTCGGCCACGTCAAGGCTCGCCAGCGCAAAGGCGATCGCCTTGCCGACGCCGCCGGTGCCGATCACAGCGACCGCGTTTCCAGAGGCCGCCAGCAGCGGCGCGACGGCGCGCGCAAAGCCCGTCGTGTCGGTGTTGTGGCCGATCAGCCGGCCGTTGCTGGCGACGACGGTGTTGACCGCCCCCATCGCGGCCGCACCCGGTGCCAGTTCATCGAGCAGCGGGACCACTGCCTCCTTGTAGGGAAAGGTGACGTTGACGCCGGCAAAGCCGAGCCGCCGCACGCCTTCCAGCATCAGCCGGAGCCCGGCCGCATCGGCGCCGGCCACTTCGATGAGCTGATAATGTCCGCGCAGGCCAAGCCCCTCCGCGGCGCGCTCATGCATGGCAGGGGAGGCGGAATGCGCGATGGGTGCGCCGATCAGGCCGGTCAGGAGTTTTTTGGATGCGGCAGGTCCGCGCTTTGACATGGTTCGCTATCGTCTCGTTGGGAGCGTTTGGTCCCGGCCATTAGCGGGGAAATCCGCCCAATTCCAAGGGGCTTCCACCAGGGACGATAGCCTTTCCTCGGCCTAACACAATTACCCTCTTGTCCTGCAAACCTAACGTAATGTTATCTCTTCCGCCGTGGCGGCGCGGCCCTGCTTCTGCCCCGCGACGGCTCGACCGCGCGCATCTCCGCGCGCAGGGCCTCGATGAAATACTCGACATGAAGCGACAGCGGCGCGCCGCGCTTCACCGCGATACAGGTATCGAATCGCGTCGGCTCGGTGATCTTGATCAGCTCGATGCCGGGATAGCCCCCATGGGCCACCGTGAACTGGTCGATGATGGCGATGCCGAGCCCCGCCTTCACCAGCGCGCAGACCGTGGTGCCGAAGCGGGCGCGGATGGTGATGTTGTACTCGAGGCGGTGGCGCGCGAAGATCTCGGCCATGATCCGCCCGTAGGGATCGTTGGGATCGATGCCGATCAGCGGATAGCGGGTGATCTCGGCGGCGGAGACCTGCTTGCGGCCGGCGAGCTCGTGGCCCGGCGGCACGATGCAATAGAGCTCGCCGGAGGCGAGCGGCATGAAGTCGAGCCCGGAATGCTCCAGGCGGTAGCTCATCGCCACGCACTCGCCGCGGCCGAGCATGAGATAGTCGATCGCTTCCTCGAGCTTGAGGATGTTGATGTCGATGCCCAAATCCGGATAGCGTCGCCGGACCCGCTCGATCGCGCGCGGCACCATGACTTGCGAAATGCTCGGCACCGAGCCGATTCGCAACTCCGACAATCCGCCGCGTCCGATCTTGGAGATGATCTCGGAGAGGTCGTCGACCTTCTTGTAGACGCCATTGATCTGCTCGAAGATGTTCTCGGCTTCCGGCGTCGGGAAATAGCGGCCGTTCTGGCGCTGAAAGAAGCGGATGCCGAGCGAGCGCTCGGTGTATTTGACGAGGCGGCTGATGCCCGGTGCCGAAACGTTCAGCAGCTTCGCCGCGCCGCCGATCGTGCCCGTCACCATCACGGCACGGATCACTTCAACCTGGCGTAGCGTCATCATGTCTTGGGCATCCAAAAGATAATCCTTGGCGGCGATTATCTCACGGGAGCCATGATGTCAGCCAGCGGTAAGGGCGGCCAGCGGTCAGGGAGGCGCGGGATCTGTTGTAGCGGCGTCGGTTGCCGCAACTTCGTGCTAGCTCGCCGGTCCTTCCGGCGAGGCGCTCTCGACCGGCTTGGTGCGCTCGCTTTGCAGCACCCCGCGCGCGAACTCGATGATCTTCTGCTTGTTTGCCGTTTCGCGGACGGCGAAAAATACGCGGTTGAGTTCCAGGCCGAGCACGCTGTTGAGGGCGATGTCCTCGTCTTCCATCGTGGTTTCCCCGCTTCAGACATTGTAGGTGTAACTTGACGTCACTTCTTCCACAAGTAGATTAAGCCTTCGGGGTCAATGGGATACCGGGAAACTACGGAAACGCTGAATTGAGGCAGTCGCCAGGACGTGCTATAGCGATAACGAGGGTCAGGAAACGCACCGATGTCCGCCGTGGATTATGGCCGGGAAGCGCTCGACTTCATTGAGGGGCTTGGAGCCTATACCAAGGTTCCGGACGCCATGGATGCGCTTGCGACCGCGTTCGGGCGCTACGGCTTCGAGCACATCATCGTAACCGGCTTGCCGAATCCCGATCAGCGTTTTTCCCAGATGGTGCTCGCCAAGAAGTGGCCGGCGGAGTGGTTCAGCCTCTATACCCAAAAGGCTACGACCGCGTCGATCCCGTGATCCGCAAATGCCGGCAGACGGTGAACCCTTTCGAGTGGTCCGAGGCGCCGTACGATCCGGAGCTGGAGCCGGGCGCGGTGGAGGTGATGCGGCGCGCTGCCGATTTCCGTATGTCGCGCGGCTTCGTCGTGCCGATCCACGGATTGACCGGCTACGAGGCCGGCGTCTCGCTCGGTGGCGTTCACCTCGATCTCAATGCGCGCAGCAAGCCGGCGCTGCACCTGATCGGCATGTACGGCTTCGATCACATTCGCCGATTGCTCGATCCGGCGCCGCATCGATCGATGCGCCTTACCCCGCGCGAGCGCGAGGTGCTCGCCTGGGCTTCGCAGGGCAAGTCGGCTTGGGAAATCGGCGAGATCCTGCACATCACGCAGCGCACCGCCGAAGAGCATCTCGCAACTGCCGCGCGCAAACTTGGTGCCGTCAACCGGACGCATGCGGTTGCGATCGCAATCCGCCACAGAATCATCACCCCCTGAAATCCGCGCCTACTGGGAAATTTCCCAATAGTCGCTTTGGCCGTTTTCCGTGAGTGTTCCCCTTATTTCGAACAATGGGGGAATAAATGATTCATGTGATTTCTGCCGCCAACCGGCACCTCTACGAGGACGTTCTCGAGCAACATTTCAGGGTGCGTCACGAGATTTTTGTCGAGGAGCGGAAATGGGAGGCGCTGCGCAAGCCCGATGGCCGCGAGGTCGATACCTACGACAATGAGGACGCGGTCTACCTGCTGGCGCTCGAAAATCGCCGGGTGCTCGGCGGCTCCCGCCTCTATCCTACCACCAAGCCGACGATGATGAGCGAGGTCTTCCCGCATCTCGCCGCGGTGCGCGGTTGCCCCTCCAACCCGCTGGTATGGGAGTGGTCACGTTTCTTCGTTTCGCGCGAGCGCCGCGACGGCGCGTTCAATTGGCAATTGATGGCAGCGGCGCAGGAGTTCTGTCTCGATCAGGGCATCGAGCGTCTCTCTCTTGTGATGGAGACCTGGTGGCTGCCGCGCTTCCACGAGATCGGATTCATCGTCACGCCGCTGGGATTGCCGGCGCTGGTCGAAGATTCCTGGACGATGGCGGCCACGATCGAGATCCGTCAGGAGTCGCTGGATGCCGTGTGTGACCGTATCGGGACGACAAACGTCGTCCAACAGGACGGTCCGCGTATCGATTGCATCGCCCTTGCCAACCTCTGCGGCCTCGCCGCCGCGCAACGAAAGAGCGCCTGAGATGTCGAACATGATGCGGGACAGCCAGATCATGGCGCAGATCAAAGACGAAAATCTCGGCTACATGTCCGACATGGCGCTCGAGCTCGCGCAGATGGCGGAAGACACCGGATTGGCGACGCTCGCCTATCTGTTCCGGATGGCGGCGCTGGAGGCCTCGACAGCCAATAGCGTGCTTGCCGAGCCGGATGACCTTCCCCGGCAGATGACGTCGCACTAGGGGTCTCCATCCATACGTTGCGACGAATTTCACACCCTCTCTCCGGGAACGGAGGGAGGGTGATCCGTTTGGGTGCGGCAGGTTGACCCATCCTGCGCGGCAGTCTTCTTGCAGGGCAAATTACAGGGCCAGGATCGATCGGATGCATCGGCATGCAACAAAGTGCATGTTGGGTGTCGAATCGCTCTTGCCTCGGAACGATACTGCCATTACCCATTTTTCCGCCTTGTACAGGCAGGGGGAGCTCTTTCACTGATGGCGACCGTGTTCGAACATCGGCGCGAACCTGCGTGCGCCTGAAAGAGTTTTGATGCTGCTCGTCGTCGAACAGTTCTTGAACGGTTTGCAGTTCGGCCTGCTGCTGTTCCTGCTCGCCGCCGGCCTGACGCTGGTGTTCGGGATCATGGATCTCGTCAACCTCGCGCACGGCTCGCTCTACATGATGGGCGCCTATTTCGCCGCGACCTTCGCAGCCTGGACCGGCAGCTTCCTGCTCGGCGCGCTTTTGGCGCTCGGCGCGACGCTCGTGCTCGGCATCGTGCTCGAGATGACCGCGCTGCGGCACCTCTACGGACGCGACCATCTCGACCACGTGCTCGCGACCTTCGGCCTGATCCTGTTCTTCAATGAAGCCGTGCGGCTGATCTGGGGCCCGGCCGGGCTTGCATTGCCGCTGCCGGCTTGGCTCACCGTGCCGGTGCCGATCCTGCCCGGCATTCACTATCCCGCCTATCGCCTCGCCATCATCGTCGTGGCGCTGCTGGTTGCGCTGTTGCTCTATCTCGGCGTGATGCGTACCCGCATCGGCATGCTGATCCGCGCCGGCGCCTCCAATCGCGAGATGATCGGCGCGCTCGGCATCAACATCAAGCTGCTCTACACCCTGGTGTTCGGCCTCGGTGCCGCGCTCGCTGGTCTTGCCGGGTTGATGCAGGCGCCGATCCTCACCGTGCAGATCGGCATGGGCGAGAACATCCTGATCCTTGCCTTCGTCATCATCGTGATCGGCGGTATCGGTTCGATCCGGGGCGCGTTCCTGGCCGCGATCTTCGTCGGCATGATCGACACGCTCGGCCGCGCCTTCCTGCCGAATTTGTTGCGGCAGGTGCTGAGCGGCGCTGCTGCTTCCACTGCCGCGCCCGCGCTGTCGTCCATGCTGATCTATCTGCTGATGGCGATCGTGCTGGTGGTGCGGCCGGAGGGGCTGTTTCCGGCCAACCGCCGATGAAGTCATTCACTGTGAGCAAGGCCGTCACGGCCCTGATGCTGGCGGGCCTCGTGCTGCTGCCGCTCTATTCGCAACTCTCCGGCAACATCTTCATCCTGACGCTGTTCACGCGCATCGTCATCCTGGCGCTGGCGGCCGCGAGCCTCAACCTCATCATGGGTTTTGGCGGCATGATGAGTTTTGGCCATGCCGCCTATCTCGGCATCGGCGGTTACGCGGTCGGCATGCTGGCGCAGGAAGGCGTGGGAAGCGGTTTCATCCAGTTTCCGGTCGCGCTCGCGGCCTCCGCGACTTACGCCGTCGTGATCGGCGCGCTCTCGCTTCGCACGCGTGGCGTTTACTTCATCATGATCACGCTCGCTTTCGCGCAGATGGCCTATTACGTCGCCTCGGGGCTGGCGCGTTACGGCGGCGATGACGGCCTCACCGTCTACAAGCGCAGCGACTTCTCCGGGCTGATCAACCTGTCGAACCGCACGCAGTTCTACTATCTCTGCCTCACCTGCCTGTTCGGCGTGGTCTTCCTGATCTGGCGCATTGTCAATTCGCGCTTTGGCCTCGTCCTGCAGGGCCTGCGCTCCAACGAGCAGCGCATGCAGGCGATCGGCTTTCCCTCGAAACGCTACCAGCTGGTCTGCTTCGTCATCTCCGGCATGATGTGCGGCCTTGCCGGCGCGCTGCTCGCCAACAACACCGATTTCGTCAACCCGGCCGCGATGTACTGGACCCGTTCCGGCGACCTTATGGTGATGGTGATCCTCGGGGGCATGGGCACGCTGTTCGGTCCGGTCATCGGCGCGGTGGTATATTTGCTGCTGGAAGAGTTCTTGTCGCAGCTCACCGAATATTGGGCGCTGATCATGGGCCCGCTGCTGCTGCTGATCGTGCTGTTCGGCCGCGGCGGCATCATGGGCCTGCTCGGGAGGCTCAACCGTGGCTGAGCCGCTGCTCCGTGTCGACAAGCTGGTGCGCCGCTTCGGCGGCATCGTTGCGACGGACAACGTCTCGCTCGACGTTGCGGCAGGCGAGCTGCATGCCATCATCGGCCCGAACGGCGCCGGCAAGACCACGCTGATCAGCCAGCTCACCGGGCATCTGGAGCCGCATTCCGGCAGCGTCTCGCTGGCGGGGCGCGACATCACCTATCTGCCAGCCTATCGCCGCTGCGCGCTGGGCCTGGCACGTTCGTTCCAGATCACCTCGCTGCTGCTCGATTTCACCGCCGCCGACAATGTCGCGCTCGCGGCGCAGGCGCATGCCGGCACCTCATTCCGATTCTTCGCCGATGCACGCAAGGAGAAGGGCCTGCGCGATGCCGCGCATGCCGCGCTCGACCGTGTCGGTCTCGCCCATCGTGCCGACGTCCTGGTGTCCAGGCTCAGCCATGGCGAGCGTCGCCAGATCGAGCTGGCGGTTGCGCTGGCAAGCAAGCCGAAACTTTTGCTGCTCGACGAGCCGATGGCGGGCCTCGGCGTCACCGAGTCCCAGCGCATGGTGCAGCTGCTCCAGGAGCTGCGCAAGGAGGTCTCGATCGTGCTGGTCGAGCACGACATGCCGGCGGTATTTGCGCTCGCCGACCGCATCTCCGTGCTGGTCTATGGCCGCGTCATCGCCTCCGGCGATCCGGCCGCGATCCGGGCGAACGAGGACGTCAAGCGCGCCTATCTCGGCGAGGCGCATGTGGTGGCGCACCATGTCTGAAAAAGGGATGGGTGACACGCTGCTCGAGGTCGACGGCATCGAGACCTGCTACGGCCTGTCCCAGGTGCTGTTCGGCTTGTCGCTGTCTGTCAAATCAGGCGAGATGGTCTCGCTGATGGGCCGCAACGGCATGGGCAAGACCACGACCATCCGCTCCATCATGGGCCTGACGCCGGCGCGCGCAGGCAGCATCCGCTTCGCAGGCTCGGAGGTGCGGACGCAACCGTCCTACAGGATCGCGCAACTCGGCGTCGGCCTCGTCCCCGAGGGGCGGCAGATCTTCCCGAATCTTACCGTGCGCGAAAACCTGGTCGCGGCCGCCGCCGATCGTTTCGACAGCAGCAATCCCTGGACGCTGGCGGCGATCTACGTGATGTTTCCGCGCCTGGCCGAGCGCGCCTCCAACATGGGCAACCAGCTCTCCGGCGGCGAGCAGCAGATGCTCGCGATCGGCCGCGCGTTGATGACCAATCCGAAGCTCCTCATCCTGGATGAAGCGACCGAAGGCCTGGCACCCCTGATCCGCGAAGAGATCTGGAGCTGCCTGTCGCTGCTCAAGAGCCGGGGACAATCGATCCTGGTCGTCGACAAGAACGTCGACCACCTTGCCCGCATCTGCGACCGCCACACCATCATCGAGCGCGGCAAGACGGTGTGGAGCGGCACCTCGGACGAGCTATTGGCAGAGCCGGATCTGCAGCACAAATATCTGGGGATTTGAGGCTCCGCTCTCTCCCGTCATTGCGAGCGTAGCGAAGCAATCCAGACTGTTTCTGATGTGACAGTCTGGATTGCTTCGTCGCAAGAGCTCCTCGCAATGACGGGAGAGAGCCGAGGTCAAAACACCTCGAAATATTCGCGGTGCTCCCAGTCGGTCACCTCGGACAGGAAGCGGTCGATCTCGGCGTTCTTGATGTGGGTGTAGTAGTCGACGAACTCAGCCCCGAGCTTTTCCCGGAAGAACGGATCGTCCTTCAGTGCGCTGACCGCATCGCGAAGCGACTTCGGCAAGAGCGGCGCCTTGGTTTCGTAGGGCGTGTCGGCCGACGGGCCGGGATCGAGCTTGCGGTCGACGCCGTCGAGGCCGGTCAGAATCTGCGAGGCCATGTAGAGATAGGGATTGGCGGCGGGCTCGCCGATGCGGTTTTCCAGGCGCGTGGCGGCATCGCCGGCGCCACCGAGCACGCGGATCATCACGCCGCGATTGTCGCGGCCCCAGATCGCGCGGTCCGGCGCCAACGAATAGGAGCGGTAGCGCTTGTAGCCATTGATGGTCGGGGTGGTGAACACGGTCGACGCGCGGGCGTGGTCGAGCAGGCCGGCAAGCCAAGCGCGGCCGAACGCGCTGAGCGGCTCGCCGCCGTCTTTGGCCATGAACTGGTTCTCGCCGCTCGCGCGTGAGACCACCGATTGGTGCAGATGCCAGCCGCTCGCGAACAGGTTCGGTAGCTTCGGCCGGCACATGAAGGTGGCGTGATAACCGTGGCGGTGCGCGATCTGCTTCACGGCGCTCCGAAACAGCACCATGTTGTCCGCGGGCTCCAGACCCTTCTTCGGGGCGAAGGTGAATTCGCACTGGCTCGGCCCAAACTCGACCTCGACCGAGCGCAAAGGCAATCCGAGCGCAACGATGTCACGCCGCAGGATTTCCAGCACCGGCTCCATCTGGTCGAAGCGCTGCTCGGTGAGATATTGATAGCCGTGGCTGAGCAGGCTCACCGAAGGCGGCGTGCCGGGCTGGCCGGCATCTTCCGGGCGCATATGCGGATCGTCGAGCTTGAAGATGTGGAATTCGACCTCGAGCCCCGCGACGAAATCGTGGCCGCGCGTGCCGAGCTCGTCGAGCGCCTTGCGATAGAGCCCGCGTGTCGCGAACGGCACGGGACGGCCGTCGTTGAAATAGAGGTCGCAGAGAACCCAGCCCGTGGTCGGCGCCCAGGGCAAAACGCGAAACGTCGTGGGATCGGCGACCATCAGCACGTCGGCCGCGCCCTCCATCTCCTTCATGCCGAAGCCGCCGCCCGACGTGAATACCGGAAACACCGTGCGGTGCGAGGTGTCCTTGGCGAGCATGGTGGTGGTGATGGAGCAGCCGCTTTCGAGCGAGGCGATCGCCTCGGCCGCGATGATGGTCTTGCCGCGCAAGATGCCGTGCTGGTCGGGGAAGGCGAGGCGGATGACCTCGAGGTTCTTCTCCTCGACGACGCGGCGCATGCGCGTCGCCGCGTCCCTCTGCTCATCCGACCACAGCGCATGACGCGCGACGAAAGTCACTTTTTCACTCCTCTATCCGTGAGAGGCGAAGCATGCGCTACATTCTCCGTCATTGCGAGCGAAGCGAAGCAATCCAGGATCCCTCCGCAGAGACAGTCTGGATTGCTTCGCTTCGCTCGCAATGACGAAGGAGGGACCTGCATTCTGCGCTACTCCGCCGCCGTCAGCCGATGCACGTTGTCCGCGATCTCCTTCGGTACCGGCGCCGTCCACGGCGCGCTGCGGCGGCGCTTGACGTCGACTTCCATCCAGTAGATCTCCCAGCCTCGGGTCGGCCCGATGCCGTCCATGGTCGCCGGGCCCTGGATCGAACGTGCGGTGGCCTCGTCGAGATGCAGCATTGGCTTCTCGCCGCCCGCGACCTTCTCGATCTCCTGCCGCAGCAGGCGGCGGTATTGCACGATTGCCTTGTCGCTCGTGCCGAGGTGCTCCCGGGTGCGGTCCTGGATCGCGCCCATCGATTCCACCGCCCACTGGTCGTGGACGTTGATGTCGGTGCCCATGCCGGTATAGGTCGCCGTCTGCTGCTCGTGCGGATCGAAACCGTAATCGTTGGTCCTGTTCTTGCGCGATTTGTAGTCCGGCAGCTCATAGAGCTCGAGCCGCTGGTCGCGCATCTTCTTCTTGTCCACGGCATTCGTGTAGCTGGTGAAGATCGCGTACCAGTAGCAGTTCTCGTCGTCGACCGGCACGTGCCACTGCGTGATCGTCATCTCCGTGCTCATGGGGATGACGAAGCCGTGCGGGAAGAGCTGGTTGGTGACGCGCACATGGGTGCGCTCCTCGTCGATCTCGCGCAGCGCGATCAACCGGAGGCCGTATTCGGTGTGCTCGACATTGATGATCGGACGATCGTATTCGCGCAAAATCTTCGTCATCGGCAGGTCGCTTCCCGCAGATGCGCCGCGGAACTGCTTGCCGTAAGCCGTCGAGGTGTCCTCGTCCTCGAAGAAGCGATGGAGGTAGGAGGCGTGCGCGGGATCGATGCCGACTTCGAGCGCCTGCAACCAGTTGCAGGCCATGTGCCCCTTGAATGCGAAGGTGTGCGTGCCGGGCGCGACGAAACAATCGAGCTCGGGAAATGCCGGCGGCTCGCCCTCGCCGAGATAAGCCCAGAGGATGCCGCTCTTCTCCACCACGGGATAAGAGCGCTGGCGGATGTTCTGGCAGAGCTTTGAGTCCTTCGGCTCCGCCGGCGTCTCGATGCATTGCCCAGTGGCGTCGAACAGCCAGCCATGGAAGGCGCAGCGCAGGCCGCCATGCTCGAGCCGTCCGAAGGCGAGATCGGCGCCGCGATGCGCGCAGTGCCGATCGATCAGGCCGTAACGCCCGGTCTCGTCGCGGAACAGCACCAGATTTTCGCCGAGCACTCTGACGGGACAGATCGGTCTATCGCCGTCGAGCTCATCCACCAGCGCCGCCGGCTGCCAGTAGCTCCGCATCAGCTTCCCGCACGGGTCCTTCGCACCGGTGCGGGTGATCAGGTCGTTCTGCTCCTGGCTCATCATGGCGACTGCATCCTTTGTGGAATGGCGTTTGTTCGCCTATTGAACGAATGGGCGAATTATGGCATGCCTTGATCCGGCAGCAAGCACTATTTTGCAGGAATGACCCGACACCATGCCCAAGCTGAAGCGAAGCGAGAGCGACGAACGCGCGACGGATTTCGTCGAGAGCCTCGATCGCGGGCTGCGCCTGCTGCAATGCTTCGGCACCACGGCCGGCCCGATGACGCTGAGCGATCTCGCCCGTGCCGCGGAGCTTCCACGCGCCACCGCGCGGCGCATGCTGTTCACGCTTCAGCGCGGCGGCTTCGTCAGCGGCGATGGCAAGCTGTTCTCACTGACGCCACATGTGCTGACGCTCGCCGCGTCCTATCTGCGGTCGAGCCAACTCGCCACGGTCCTGCAACCGGTGCTCGACCGCGCCGCGACAGCGGCCAACGAAATCTCCTCGCTCGCGGTGCTCGACGGCGATGAGGTCGTGTTCATCGCGCGTAGCAGTCCGGCGCGGATGTTTTCAGGTGGGCTGGACATCGGTTACCGCCTACCGGCCTTCTGCACCTCGGTGGGCCGCGTCATGCTCGGTCAGCTCGACGATGCCGAGCTTGCCGCGCGCCTGACGGCGACGGAGCGCGAAGCGCTGACACCGCAGACGGTAACCGATCCCAAGGCATTGCTCGCGCGCATCGTTGCCGACCGCGCGCAAGGTTACGCGCTGGTCGATCGCGAGGCCGAGCCGCATTTCCGCTCGATCTCGGTCCCCGTCCGCCGCTACGACGACGTGATCGTCGCTGCGATCAACATGGGCGCCCATGTCGACCGCGTGCCGGCGCACGAATTGATCGGTCGCTTCCTGCCATTGTTGCGTGACGGCGCGGAGGCGGTGCGGTCGCAACTGTTGTAGCCTGGCTACCGGTTGCGCATCCAGTCGGCGAGGCCGGACAACGCCTTGTCGAGGTCCTGCCGCGCCGCGGCGTCCACAACGGTCTCCTCGAGCGCCCCGCGCATGCAGAGCATCCACGCGTCGCGCTCGGCATCGCCGATGGCAAAGCCGATGTGGCGCTGGCGCAGCCGTGGATGGCCCTTCTCGACCGAGTAGAGTTTCGGGCCGCCAGTCCGCTCAGTGAGATAGCGCTTCAGCACATCCCTGATGAGGCCGAGGTCGTCCGCATGCATCGCGCGGATGATCCTCGCCTCCGGCAGCGTATCCATCCGCTCATAGAAGCGATCGACCAGTCGATCGATGGTGGCGCTACCACCGATCCGCTGGAACATGGAGATTGCAACGTCGCCGTCGGTCATGGGAGTTCAGACCTACAGCGCCACGCTGCGCAGCCCAAAGCTGCGCGCCTCGTTTTGCAGCACCGGCCGCACCGCATCGATCAGCCTTGCCGCGGCGGCATCGACGGACAGTCCCGCCGTGTCCACCACGGCCGTCGCGCGCGCATACAGCGGCTCGCGGCTCAAGAGGATGTTGCGCAACTCTGCCATAGCTGAGCGGTCGTCGGCCATCGGGCGCAAATCGCCCTGGCGGCGGACGCGGGCCATGTGCTCCTCGGGTTCGGCCTTCAGCCAGATCGTGTAGAACGACGACAGGATCTGGTCGAAGGTCAAGGGCTCCGAGACGATGCCGCCGCCGGTCGCGAGCACCATCAGCTCGTTGCGCGCGAGCAGCTGTTGCAGCGCCGCCTGCTCCATGCGGCGAAAGCCTTCCTGGCCGTAGAGCGCGATGATCTCGGCGACCGAGAGGCCGTTCTGCTGCTCGACCTCCTTGTTGAGCTCGACAAAACTCCAGCCGACCTTCTTCGCCAGCATCCGCCCAAGCGTCGATTTGCCGGCGCCGCGCAGGCCGATCAGCGCAATGCCGCAGAACGGCGCGCGCCGCGGCGCGGAGGCGCTGCCGCCCGCGAGCAGGTCCTTGGCTTGCGCGATCTGCGCCGGTGTCGCCTTGCGCAAGAGATCGCGAAACATCTGCCAGTCCGGGGTCGGATCGGCCGAGGGAAGCAGGTCTTCGAGATGCGCGCCCATCGCGTCAGAGACGCGGCGCAGCAGCACGATGGACACATTGCCCTTGCCGCTTTCGAGCTGCGCGATGTAGCGCTCCGATATTCCTGACACCTTGGCGAGCACCTTGCGCGACATGCCGCGTAGCGCGCGCATGTTGCGCACGCGCTGGCCGAGCTGTTCGAGAAATCGGGATTCGGCGTCGGGACTGTCAGTCATGGACTACGGATCATGGGCCTGCTTGAGCGGATGTCTTCTTTTAAAGAGGTCCTGCGGCGCGTATTAATGAAACATAGTGCCTGCTGGCATTGACAGCAAGCCGATGCGGTGTCTTTCTATGAATTATAATTCTAAATTCAGGGGAGAAGTCCGTGAGCGAGGGATCCTATAACGCGGTGACCTGGCTGCTCGACCGGAACGTCGATGAGGGACGCGGCAACAAGCTCGCCTTCGACGACACCGTCTCACGGCTCACTTATGGCGAGCTCCAGCGCGAAACGCGGCGCGCCGCCAACATGCTGCGCCGGCTCGGTGTCCGCCGCGAAGAGCGCGTGGCGATGATCATGCTGGATACGGTCGACTTCCCGATCGTGTTTCTGGGCGCGATCCGCGCCGGCATCGTGCCGGTACCGCTCAACACGCTGCTGACATCGGATCAATACGCCTACATCCTCGCAGACTGCCGCGCGCGCGTGCTGATCGTCTCGGAAGCGCTCTATCCCGTGATCAAGGACGTCGTCGGCCGCATGCCGGATCTCGAGCATGTCGTGGTCTCCGGCGCCAAGCAGAATGGCCACAAGCAGCTTGCCGAGGAGATTGCGGACGAGAGCGACCGGTTCACCACCGCTGCGACGCATCCGGATGAGCCGGCGTTCTGGCTCTACTCGTCAGGCTCGACCGGCATGCCCAAGGGCGTGCGCCACATCCATTCGAACATGCAGGCGACCGCGGACACTTATGCGAAGCAGGTGCTCGGCATCCGCGAGAACGACGTTTGTCTTTCCGCGGCAAAGCTGTTCTTCGCCTATGGCCTCGGCAACGCGTTGACCTTTCCAATGTCGGTCGGCGCCACCGTGGTGCTCAACAGCGAACGGCCGACGCCGGCGCGCATGTTCGACCTGATGAACCGCTATAATCCCTCGATCTTCTACGGCGTGCCAACCCTGTTCGCGGCGATGCTCAATGACGAGGCGATGCAGGGCGAGCGCGGCGGCGGCGCCTTGCGCATCTGCACCTCTGCCGGCGAGGCGCTGCCGGAATCGGTCGGCAACAACTGGAAATCGCGCTTCGGCGTCGACATTCTCGACGGCGTCGGCTCGACCGAGCTGTTGCACATCTTCCTGTCGAACGCGCCCGGCGACATCAAGTACGGCTGCTCCGGCAAGCCAGTGCCGGGCTACGCGGTGCGGCTCGTCAACGAGGCGGGACAGGATGTCGCCGACGGCGAGGTCGGCGAGCTCCTGGTCGATGCGCCCTCCGCCGGCGAGGGCTACTGGAACCAGCGCCACAAGAGCCGCCGCACGTTCGAGGGACCATGGACCCGCACCGGCGACAAATATGTCAGGGATGCCGAGGGCCGCTACACCTTCTGCGGCCGCGCCGACGACATGTTCAAGGTCTCCGGCATCTGGGTCTCGCCCTTCGAGGTCGAGAGCGCGCTGATTACGCATCCAGCCGTGCTGGAAGCCGCGGTCGTGCCCGAAGCCGATCCGGAAGGTCTGCTGAAGCCGAAGGCCTTCGTCGTGCTGCGCCCCGGCGCGACGACGACGGGCCTGCAGGAGATGCTCAAGGACCACGTCAAGCAGAAGATCGGCCCATGGAAATATCCGCGCTGGATCGACGTGGTGGACTCGCTGCCGAAGACGGCGACGGGCAAGATCCAGCGGTTCAAGCTCCGGGACGGGACGAATTGACAACAGGTCGTCATGGCCGGGCAAAAGTGCGAAGCGCGTCTTGAGCAAAGCGTCCCGGCCATCCACGCGCGACCGCGATTGAGGAGCGACGTGGATGCCCGGATCAAGCCCGGGCACAACGACGGAGAAGGACGGACGAAGAAATGACTCTTGCTCCCACCGGCTTCCTCAGCATCGGCAACGCCAGCCTCGAATACAAATGGCTGGCGCCGCAATCCGCGGATGCACCCACCATCGTCATGCTGCACGAAGGCCTCGGCTCCGTCGGGCTCTGGGGTGACTTCCCGGAAAAACTGCAGCAGGCAACCTCTGCCGGCATCTTTGCCTATTCGCGTGCAGGCTATGGCCAATCGAGCCCGGTCACGTTGCCGCGGCCGCTCGACTACATGCAGCGCGAGGCCCTGGACGTGCTGCCGAAGATCCTCGACGCGATCGGCTTCAGGCGCGGCCTGCTGCTCGGCCATTCCGACGGCGCGTCGATCGCGACGATCTATGCCGGCGCGCATCAGGATCATCGCCTGAACGGCCTCGTGCTGATCGCGCCGCATTTCATCGTCGAGGACATCTCGGTGAAGTCGATTGCGGACATCAAGATCACCTTCGAGACCACCGACCTGAAGGCAAAGCTCGCGCGCTGGCACAAGGACGTCGACAACGCCTTCTACGGCTGGAACGCCGCCTGGCTCGATCCGAAATTCCGCGACTGGGATATCTCGGAATATCTCGCCTATATCCGCGTCCCCGTCATGATCCTGCAGGGCGCGGACGACCAATATGGGACATTGCGTCAGGTCGAGATCGCGCAGCAAGAATGCTATTGCCCGGTCGATTTGAAAGTCATTTCAGGCGCGGCGCATTCTCCCCACCGCGAAGCTCCGGGACAGACGCTTGACGCGATTGAGCAATTTGCAGCAGCTTCGCTGCGCGAAGACATGAAACAAAATGCATGTTCGGTCGCTTAACGGGTAGACGCGCGCGAAAATGTGCATTATTGTGCATCTAACACGACAGCCAAAACGCGTAATCAAGCTCAAGGGTGGCCCATGGCCGGGGAAGATCGGCGCCTCGCAGGCGGCGCGACATTCATCGATTTCCAGACCGAGCCGTCCCGCTACCGGCACTGGAAGCTCGCGATCGACGGTGACGTCGCCACCCTGACCATGGACGTCGATGAGAACGGCGGCCTGTTCGAGGGCTATCTGCTCAAGCTCAATTCCTACGATCTCGGCGTCGACATCGAGCTTGCCGACGCGGTCCAGCGCCTGCGCTTCGAGCACCCCGAGGTGAAGGTCGTGGTGATGCGCTCGGCCAAGAACCGCGTGTTCTGCGCCGGCGCCAACATCCGCATGCTCGCGGGCTCGACGCATGCCCACAAGGTCAATTTCTGCAAGTTCACCAACGAGACCCGCAACGGCATGGAAGACTCGTCGGAGAATTCCGGCCAGCGCTTCATCACCGTCGTGAACGGCTCGGCCGCCGGCGGCGGCTATGAGCTCGCGCTCGCCACCGACTACATCATGCTCGCCGATGACGGCGCGTCCGCCGTCGCCTTGCCCGAAGTGCCGCTGCTCGCCGTGCTGCCGGGCACCGGCGGCCTCACGCGTGTGGTCGACAAGCGCAAGGTGCGCCGCGATCACGCCGATTTCTTCTGCACCATCGAAGAAGGCGTGAAGGGCAAGCGCGCCGTGCAATGGCGCCTGGTCGACGAGATCGCGCCGAACAGCAAGCTCGAAGGCAAGGTTGCCGAGCGCGCGAGGGAATTCGCCGACAGCTCGAAGCGCAAGGGCAGCGGCAAGGGCATCGCGCTGACGCCGCTCAAGCGCATCATCGATGAGACCAGCATCCGCTATGGCTTTGTCAGCGTCGACATCGACCGCGCGGCACGCATCGCCACGATCTCGATCAAGGCGCCTGAAGCCGCGCCGCCCGCTGACATCGACGGCATGATGGCGCAGGGTGTCGCGTTCTGGCCGCTCCAGGTCGCGCGCGAACTCGATGACGCCATCCTGCATCTGCGCATCAACGAGCTCGAGATCGCCATGCTGGTGTTCAAGAGCCATGGCGACCGCGCCCATGTGCTCGCTTGCGACGCCTTCCTCGAAGCCAACAAGGCGCAATGGCTGGTCAACGAAATCAGGCATTACTGGAAGCGCGTCTTGAAGCGCATCGACGTCACCTCGCGCACGCTGGTGACGCTGGTCGAGCCCGGCTCCTGCTTCGCCGGCACGCTCGCCGAGCTCGTCTTCGCCGCCGACCGCTCCTACATGCTGATCGGCACGCGTCAGGGTGACAACCGCCCGCCGCCGTCGATCGAACTGTCAGCGATGAATTTTGGTCCGTATCCGATGAGCCATGGCCTGACGCGGCTTCAGTCGCGCTTCCAGGCCGATCCAGCCGATGTGGAACGCGCGGAAGCCACGATGGGCACCGCTCTGGACGCCGAGCAGGCCGAAGAGCTCGGTCTCGTCACTTTCGCGCTCGACGACATCGACTGGGACGACGAGGTTCGCGTGTTTCTGGAGGAACGCGCCAGCTTCTCGCCCGACAGCCTCACCGGCATGGAAGCCAACCTGCGCTTCGTCGGCCCCGAGACGATGGAATCGAAAATCTTCTCGCGCCTCACCGCGTGGCAGAACTGGATCTTCCAGCGCCCGAACGCGGTCGGCGAGGAAGGCGCGCTGCGCCGCTACGGCAGCGGGCAGAAGCCGAAATTCGATATGACGCGAGTCTAGCGAGTGGGGAGTGGCGAAGGGCGAATAGGGATTTCCATTCGCTACTCGCCACTCGCCATTCGCACCCTTTAAACGAGTAAGTCCCCCACGGGAGGTCCTCCATGAACATCATGAACGTCGACTACTCGACCAAGATTCCGAACAACGTCAATCTGGCCGAAGACCGTCAGGTGCTCAAAGCGCTGGAAGGCTGGCATCCCGGCTACATGGACTGGTGGAAAGACATGGGGCCGGAAGGCTTCCAGGAATCGCTGGTGTACTTGCGCACCGCTTATTCGGTCGATCCGCGCGGCTGGGCCAAGTTCGACTACGTGCGGATGCCCGAGTATCGCTGGGGCATTCTCCTTGCTCCCCAGGAAGAGAACCGCGTCGTGCCGTTCGGCGAGCATTTTGGCGAACCGGCCTGGCAGGAAGTCCCGGGTGAATATCGCGCCATGCTGCGCCGTCTGATCGTGATCCAGGGCGACACCGAGCCTGCCTCCGTGGAGCAGCAGCGCCACCTCGGCAAGACCGCGCCCTCGCTATACGACATGCGCAACCTGTTCCAGGTCAATGTCGAGGAAGGCCGTCACCTCTGGGCGATGGTGTACCTGCTGCAAAAGTACTTTGGGCGCGACGGACGTGAAGAGGCCGACGATTTGTTGCGTCGCCGTTCGGGTGACGCCGACTCGCCGCGCATGCTGGGCGCCTTCAACGAGGCGACGCCGGACTGGCTGTCCTTCTTCATGTTCACCTATTTCACCGACCGCGACGGCAAGATGCAGCTGCACTCGCTGGCGCAGTCCGGCTTCGATCCCCTGTCGCGCACCTGCCGCTTCATGCTGACGGAAGAAGCGCACCACATGTTCGTCGGCGAGACCGGCATCACCCGAGTCGTGCAGCGCACCTGCGACGCGATGCGGGAAGCCGGCATCACCGATCCCACCGACATCGCGAAGGTCCGCGCGCTCGGCGTGATCGACCTGCCGACCATCCAGAAGAAGCTGAATCTGCACTATACGCTGTCGCTCGATCTGTTTGGCTCGGAAGTCTCGACCAACGCGGCGAACGCCTTCAACACCGGCATCAAGGGCCGCTATCACGAGACCCAGATCGACGACGATCATCAGCTCAAGAACGCGACCTATCCGGTGCTGAAGTTCATCGATGGCGAGATCAAGCTGGTGGACGAGCCGGCGCTGACCGCGCTCAACATGCGCCTGCGCGACGATTACAGCCAGGATTGCGTCAAGGGCATGCTGCGCTGGAACAAAGTGATCTCGACCTCCGGCTACCAGTTTCAGCTCAAGCTGCCCAACGTCGCCTTCCATCGCCATATCGGCGAGTTCAAGAGTATCCACGCGACGCCCGACGGCATTTTGATCGACGATGCCACCTGGGCTAAGCGCAAGGACGAATGGCTGCCATCGACCGCCGACGGCGACTTCATCACCTCGCTGATGCAGCCCGTCACTGAGACCGGCCAGTTCGCCTCCTGGATCTCGCCGCCGAAAGTCGGCATCGACAACAAGCCCGGCGATTTCGAGTATGTGAGGATCGAGTCGTAGGGGCTGCCAGCGAGGCGCGACGGCCGCGCGACATACTCACCTGTCGTCCCGGCCTAGTGCGCAATTGCGCATGAGGCCGGGACGACACTGGAGTGTGAGGTGAGGGCGTCGTGCTGACGCGCCCCCGCCTACCCCGCGATCTCCAGGCCCGCGTTCGCGTACACCACGCCGCCATCCACCGCGATGGTGTTGCCGACCACGTAGTCACCGGCGCGCGAGGCGAGATAGATCGCCACGCCGGCCATGTCCTCGTCGGTTCCGATCCGCCGCGCCGGAATGCGCTTGGCGACCTCGTCCGAATGGTCGCGCGCAGCCCGGTTCATGTCGGACTTGAACGCGCCGGGCGCGATCGCGGTGACGTTGATGTTGTCCTTGATCAGTCTCGTCGCCATGCGCCGCGTCAAATGGATCACCGCGGCCTTGCTCGCGGCATAGGAGTAGGTCTCGCCGGGATTGACGAAGATGCCGTCGACCGAGGCGATGTTGATGACCTTGGCGGGCCGCTCATGCGAAGCCGCCGCGCGCAGCGGCTTGGCCAGCGCCTTGGTCAGGAAGAACAGCGACTTGACGTTGAGGTCCATCACCTTGTCCCAGCCGCTTTCGGGGAATTCATCGAACTCCGCGCCCCAGGCAGCCCCGGCATTGTTGACGAGGATGTCGAGCTTCGGCTCCAGCTTGATGATTTCGCCAGCGAGCCTGTCGCAGCCGTCGACGGTCGAGATGTCGATCGGCAGTGCGATGCATTCTCCGTCATACTGTGCGGAGAGCTCGTTCGCGGTCGCCTCGCAAGGCCCGGCCTTGCGCGCGGTGATGTAGACCTTCGCGGCCCCTGCGCTGAGAAATCCCGCCGCGATCATCTTGCCGATGCCGCGCGAACCGCCGGTCACCAGCGCGACGCGGCCTTTGAGCGAGAACAGATCGTTGAACATGGTGCCTCCCTTGGTTTGCGCCGGTTGTGAGCGGGGTGGGGAGGGGAGTCAAGGAAGGCGCCGCATCATCGTCCTGGCTTTCGCCAGGACGACGTCTGAGTTCGGGCAGCGAAGACGGAGAGATTTAAGCCGCCGCGATCCTGCGGAAGCCGTTCCACATCGCGGTCGCGGCGCCCGAGGTCAGCACCGGCAGAATCCGCGTGTCCTGGTAATTGCCGTTGAGCGAGACCCGTGGCAGCGCGGTCATGTGGCCGGCGTTTTCGGCGAACAGCATGCCGGGTCGCGTCGTCACCGCGGTCTTGAAACCGGCGGATGCAGCGAGCACGAATTCACGCTCGCCCGCCGCCTCGCGATCGCCATAGGGATAGGCAAGATGCTGGACATTGCGGCCGAGTGCCTGCTCGATCCGGGCGCGGCTCACGGCCATCTCCTGCGTGGCGATCGCTTCGCTTTGCTTGGCGAGATTGCAATGGCTGACAGAATGCGCGCCGATCGTGACCAGGGGATCGGCGGCAAATGTCTTCACCTCGTCCCAGGACAGGCAGAGGCTGCGGCACAGCGCGGCCATGTCGACACCGTACTTCGTGCAGAGCGCCTCGATCTCGCGCTTGAGATCGTGCTCGCCGGGCAATGCGCGCAACCAGTCGTGCAGACGGTCGAACGCCGCCTGCTTGGCGGCTGGCGTCGTCGCATCGAGCCGCAGCGCGGCATTGCCGATCGTCACCTCGATCTGCTCGGCCTTGGCGATCACGGCTTCCAGCGCCTCCCACCACAGCCGACCCGTGCCCTCCGCGAAGTCGCTGGCGACATAGACCGCCAGAGGCGCGTAAAATTCGCGCAGAACCGGCAGCGCAAAATCGAGATTGTCGCGATAGCCATCGTCGAGCGTGAAGGCGGCGAAGCGGCGGTCGAACCGGCGCTGCACCAACCGCTCATGCAGCTCGTCCATGCTGACGATGTCGATCTCACGCGAGCGCAGATGGCACAGGGTCGCGCGCAGGAACTCGGGGGTGACTTCGAGATGCCGGTTCGGCTGAAACGCTGCGGCGCGGGCCGGCCGCACGTGATGCAGCATGAAAATGGCGCCGACGCCCGACAA
Source organism: Bradyrhizobium sp. 4 (assembly GCF_023100905.1). Classification (NCBI taxonomy): domain Bacteria; kingdom Pseudomonadati; phylum Pseudomonadota; class Alphaproteobacteria; order Hyphomicrobiales; family Nitrobacteraceae; genus Bradyrhizobium; species Bradyrhizobium sp. 4. The sequence continues at coordinate 7,326,428 of NZ_CP064686.1, read as the reverse complement.
AAGCGGGCGCAACAGGTGGTGGGCGCCGCTGAAATAGAGTGCTTCCAGCCCGGCGCGGATGAAGTTGTTACGAAGTTGTTTCATGACCCGCTGGCGGACTTTGGCATTCCGCCTTCAACTTACGGAAGAACCCTTGAAGAAAAAGTTATTCCAATTGTCCACGCCCGGCCTTCGGAAGGGCGTCATTTCCGGTTTGACAGCCTGCCAAGGGTTTGTTTTGTCTCCGGTTCCAGAGTTCGGGTCGTCGAATGCAGAAGCTTTTCAGGTGGGCCAGCAAATGGTGGCCGGGGCTCATCCCCCTGGCGGTCATGTGGGGATTTGCGGCCTGGAACAACACTTTGCCGGTCGAGGCAGACCTTTCCGCCCGCAGCTCGGCGGCGCTAAAGGATACCGTTCTGGACAAGACCCGGATCGCGGTGGACGGCCGCGACGTCAGCCTGGCTGCGGAGGCCTTTTCCGAGGAGGGTCGCCGCGACGCTGTTGTGGCGGTCGAGACCGTGCCCGGCGTGCGCCTGGTCGACGACCGGACCCGCCTCGTTCCCGAGGCAAAGCCCTTCGTCTGGAACGCCGAACGCGACGTGGTGCGGGTGACGTTGTCAGGCTCCGCGCCCCTGCCGTCGATGAAGGGCCGCCTGACCGAGGCCGCCCGCAAGGAGGTTGCCGGTACCGAGGTGGCCGATCAGATGGGTTTGGCCCGCGGCGCACCGCCGCGGTTCGAGGCGGCTGCGATGCTGCTGCTCGACCAGATCGGCAAGCTCAAGGACGGCAAGATCACGATCACAGACACCAAAGTCACGCTGTCGGGCATGGCGCGCGATCTCGGCGGCCGCGAAGCCGTCGCAGCGGCGCTGAAAAACCTGCCCGAGGGCTTTTCGATCGCCGCCAACGACGTCAAGGCGCCGCCTTACGTCTTCCAGGCCTACAAGGATCCGGTGGCCGCGACGGTGACGCTGACCGGCTATGTTCCCGACAACAATGTCCACGCCGCCATCGCCACCAGCGCGTCGCGGAAATTCTTCAACGAAAAGGTCGTCGACAATCTCAAGGCCAGCGTTGGCGCGCCCGGTGCCTTCAGCCCCGCCGTGGTCGCAGCGCTCGGCGCGCTGTCGCGACTGTCGACCGGTACGCTCGTCGTGTCCGACCGCGAGGTGAAGCTGTCGGGCGATGCGCTCTATGAAGGTGCCGCCAACGACATCCGCGCAGCCCTTGGCAAGGACTTTCCGAAAAACTGGCAATACAAGCCGGAAATCACGGTGAAACCCGCAGCCGGCCCGGTCGACGGCACCGTGTGCCAGCAATTGTTCTCCGAGCTCTTGGCCAAGGCCAAGATTCGCTTCGGGGCGAAGCGCGCCGACATCGATCCGGATTCCGCCGGCATTCTCGATCATCTGATCGAGACGGCATTGCGATGTCCCACCACCAATATCGAGGTCGCCGGGCATACCGATGCCGACGGCGAGGATTCCTTCAACCAGGCACTCTCGGAGAAGCGCGCGCAGGCGGTGATCGACTATCTGGTCAAGGCCGGCCTGCCTGCCAGCCGCTTCACCGCGGTCGGCTACGGCAGCACGCAGCCCGTCGCCGGCAACGACAGCGAAGACGCCAAGGCGCAGAACCGCCGCATCGAATTTCTGGTGAGGTGACGATGCCCTATCTCGTCTCGTTCCATCTGGGCTGGCTGATCGGCTCGCTGCTGCTCGGCTTCTGCATGGGCTGGATCTCGGTGGTCCAACGCGGCAACGGCACCTCGAAGGTGACCGCGCGCTGGCTCGCCGTGCTTGTTGCCGGCCTGGTCGCGGCCTCGCTCGCGCATGTGGTCCCCGGCCGCTTCGGCTACTGGCTCGACCTCGGCCTGACCATGTTCGCCTGCTACCTCGTCGGCGCCGCCATCGGCGCCTGGCTGCGCGACCGGGTGGTCGCGCGCAGCATGCCGCCGGCCTGAGTTCGAATCCGCTGGGCCTCAAACTCCGATAACTCATCGCTCGGCAGGTGAAACGCGAAGAGGCGTCGTGGGCGCTTGACATGCCGATCGCAGGCGAGCCCGCTGACGTTTATCAGGTGCTCCAGTCCGCGCATGCAGTGCTGGCCTCGTCGTCCTATCCAAAGCTCCTGTTCACCGGTGAGCCCGGAGCTCTGGTCGCACCGGAATTTGCCGAACGGTTCGCAGCCTCCCTGAAGCACTGCGCGCTGGTTCGTCTCGGCGCCGGCCTGCATTTCCTCCAGGAGGATCACCCCCAGGCGATCGGGCGCTCCGTCGCCGGCTGGATCGCGGGCATCGAGGCGGTGCGCCCGCAGCTTGCGGCCTGAGCAGAACGCTACCTCCGAACGACGTGCTCATCGCGGCCGCTGGCGGGCGGCCGCAATGACGTCTGTGATGTCGCAGTGCAACCGGATGATCGAGCGCGAGCCGTCGGCCACGTAATCGTGCGCGCCGCGGCGGCCGCGCGCGGCGTGACCCTCTTTCAACAGCGGAATCCCGCCCATAGATTGATTTCGACTTAAGCCGTGACGGAACATTGTACGGCCGAAATCATCAAAACTTCATGGCGTCTGCGCAGGATTGCCATGGAGATTCGCGTCAGGCTTGCCGCCGAAAGCGCCAAACCGTGCATCAGGAGCCCGCAACCTGCCTAAAACCTTGAAGCCACGACTTTTTGTTCGAATTGTCGAATTCCACTCCGCCCCAAAACGCGCTAGTGGAGGGGCAGGGGGCATGCGCGATGCCGGAGCCGCCGGCGAGGATTCGTCGGGTGCCTGCGTGTCGTCCGCCTGTTCGCCGGCCACCCTGGCCGCTGAAGCGTTGTTCGAGGTTTAGATGCTGGAAGCCATACGCAGGGCGATGTCGTTTCTGCGCCAGAAGCAAATCCTGCATAAGCTTGGAGTTGTGATCAGCGTCGCGGTCATCGGCATCGCTTGCTATGTGCTCTACCACATGCTGCGCGGCATCGATGTCAACGAAGTCCTCGAAGCGATCAAGAGCACCGAGCCGAGCCAGATTGCGATGGCGGCGCTGTTCGTCGCCGCGGGATATTTCACGCTGACCTTCTACGACCTGTTCGCCGTGCGCGCGATCGGCCACCCCCACGTGCCCTATCGGATCAACGCGCTCGCCGCCTTCACCAGCTATTCGATCGGCCACAATGTCGGCGCCAGCGTCTTCACCGGCGGCGCGGTGCGCTACCGCATCTATTCCGCCTACGGCCTGAACGCGATCGACGTCGCAAAAATCTGTTTCCTCGCCGGCCTGACCTTCTGGCTCGGTAATGCCGCGGTGCTGGGCCTCGGCATCTCCTATCATCCGGAGGCCGCGGCCTCGATCGACATGCTTCCGCCCTGGCTGAACCGGATGCTGGCGATGATGATCATCGTCGGACTGGTCGCTTACGTGGTCTGGGTCTGGACCCAGCCGCGGATGGTCGGCCGCGGGCCCTGGACCGTGATGCTGCCGGGCGGCCCGCTGACCCTGCTCCAGATCGCGATCGGCATCATTGATCTCGGCTTCTGCGCGCTCGCGATGTACGTGCTGGTCCCGGACGAGCCCAATCTCGGCTTCGTGGTGGTCGCGGTGATCTTCGTCTCGGCCACGCTGCTCGGCTTTGCCAGCCATTCGCCTGGAGGCCTTGGTGTGTTCGACGCGGCGATGCTGGTCGGGCTCTGGCAGATGGACCGGGAGGAGCTGCTGGGTGGGATGCTGCTGTTCCGCGTCCTCTATTATCTGTCCCCTTTCGTCATTTCTGTAATCTTGCTGACGTTTCGCGAAGTTATCATCGGCGCGCGATCGAAACGCCTGCAGCAGGCGGCGCTCAAGCTCGACCCCGGCCCCGCACCTGAAGCCGCTTACGTGAGAAAGCGCAGCGACAGCGGCGCCTGACCGGCGCAAAGTCCTTTGGAGAAGCCCGCCCCGATGGCGATCGACGCCCCATCTTCTCCCTCCTCCCAGCCCTGGTCCGACCGGCTGCGGCACTCGACCGTCATCCTGATCGCCGCGGCGCTGGCACTGTCGGTGGTGGTCTCGCTGGGCGAATTGTCGGCACTGCATGCGATTGCGGTGTTCGTCTGCATCGCGGCCGCCGCGCTGATCCCGTGGCGCCTGCACGATACCGCCGCCTCGCGCGAAGAGACCCGCCGCGTCAACCCGGTCGAGAGCGCGGCAGTCGCCGCGGTGGTCGCCGGCATGCCAGATCCCGCGGTGCTGCTCGATCGCGCCGGCCGCGTCATCCATCTCAACGCTGCGGCCGCCCAGCTCGCGCCGGCGCTGCGCCGGAATGAGCTCGCCCAGTTCGCGCTGCGCTCGCCCGAGATCATCACGGCCCTGCGCGAGTCGATCGCGACCACCGAGCCGCGGCGCGCGACCTATCTCGACCATGTCCCGGTCGATCGCTGGATGGAGCTGACCATCACGCCGGTGCCGGTGCCGACCACCTTCGGCGGCGCCGACAAATGCATGCTGATGACCTTCCACGACCAGACGCCGCTGCGCCGGGTCGAGGAGATGCGGGCCGATTTCGTCGCCAATGCCAGTCACGAGCTGCGCACACCGCTGGCCGCGCTGTCCGGCTTCATCGACACGCTCCAGGGCCAGGCCAAGGACGATCCCAAGGCGCGCGAGCGCTTCCTCGGCATCATGCACAACCAGGCCACCCGGATGGCGCGTCTGATCGACGATCTGCTGTCGCTGTCGCGGGTGGAGCTGTCGGCCCATGTGCGGCCCGACACCCTGGTCGACCTGCTGCCGATCATCTTGCAGGTCGCCGACGGGCTCGAGCCGCTGGCCCGGGAACGCCAGGTCGAGGTCGAGACCCAGCTGCCTGAGACCCCGGTGCTGATCGCGGGCGACCGTGAGGAGCTGCTCCGCCTGTTCGAGAATTTGATCGAGAACGCGCTCAAATACGGCGCCTCGGGCGGTCGTGTCATCGTGTCGCTGACGTCCAGTTCCGCCCCTGATGGAACTCAGGAAATCCGGGTCTTGGTCCGGGATTTCGGCCCCGGCATCGCGCCGGAACATTTGCCGCGGCTGACGGAGCGGTTCTACCGGGTCGATGTCGGCGACAGCCGCTCGCAGGGCGGCACCGGCCTCGGATTATCGCTGGTGAAACATATTCTTAACCGCCATCGCGGCCGGCTTTTGATCGAAAGCGTGCCCAAGCAGGGCGCCACTTTCGCTGCCTGTTTCCCCCAGGGCAAGCCTGCGGCTCTGAGCTAAATTCCAGCGATTTCAGCTGCTTAACACTGTCATCCGACTGTCACCAAACCTTCGTAAAAGCTCAGCTGTCCGCTCCTAAAGGGGCGGCACGGGGAGCGCGATCGGGCGCGGATGGCGCTTCGCTCCCCTGTATGGAGACCAGCATGAATTTCCTCAAAACACTCGTCGCTGCTGGCATGGTCGCCGCATCGACGACGGCGGCCTTTGCTGCCGACATCACCGGTGCCGGTGCGACGTTCCCGTTCCCGATCTATTCCAAATGGGCCGATGCCTACAAGAAGGAGACCGGCAACGGTCTGAACTACCAGTCGATCGGCTCCGGCGGCGGCATCAAGCAGATCCAGGCCAAGACCGTTACCTTCGGCGCGAGCGACGCGCCGCTCAAGGCCGAGCAGCTCGAGAAGGACGGCCTCGTCCAGTGGCCGATGGTGATGGGTGCCATCGTTCCCGTGGTCAACATCGAGGGCGTGAAGCCCGGTGAGATGGTGTTCGACGGCGAGACGCTGGCCAGCATCTATCTCGGCAAGATCACCAAGTGGGACGACGCCGCGATCAAGAAGCTGAACCCGAACGTGAAGCTGCCCTCGGAGGCCATCACCGTGGTCCGCCGTTCGGACGGTTCGGGCACCACCTTCAACTTCACCAACTACCTCGCCAAGGCCAGCGCGGACTGGAAGAGCAAGGTCGGTGAGGGTACCGCCGTCGAGTGGCCGGTTGGCGTCGGCGCCAAGGGCAACGAAGGCGTGTCCGGCAACATCAGCCAGACCAAGAACTCGATCGGCTATGTCGAGTACGCCTATGCCAAGCAGAACAAGCTGACCTACACCGGTCTCGTCAACAAGGCCGGCAAGCCGGTGCAGCCCACCGTCGAAGCGTTCCAGGCGGCCGCCGCCAACGCCGACTGGGCCAAGGCTCCCGGCTACTACGTCATCCTGACCGACCAGCCCGGCGAGAAGTCCTGGCCGATCACGGCGGCGACCTTCATCCTCATGCACAAGGACGCCACCGACAAGGCGGCCTCGCAGGAAGCCATCAAGTTCTTCCGCTGGGCCTTCAAGAGCGGCGGCAAGGCGGCTGAAGAGCTCGACTACATCCCGATGCCGGATCCGGTCGTTCAGCTGATCGAGAAGACCTGGGCTGCCGACATCAAGAGCTAGGCTCGCGACGCTCGCGCCCCGGATGCGCTGCGCCGCATCCGGGGCGCGGACCAACAAAAAAACGTATGCTATTTGGTACAGGGGATCGGCGTGGCAGAGATGGCCGTTCAGAGCGATGTAATCGACGATGCCGGACCGTATGATCGCGCCAAGGCCTTGAGCGCGTTCAAGCTCGGGGACGTCACCTTCTACTGGATCACGCGGCTCTCCGCGATCTCGGTGCTTCTGATCCTCGGCGGCATTATCCTTTCGCTGATCGTCGGCGCCTTCCCGGCGATGAAGGAATTCGGGGTCTCGTTCCTGTGGACGCAGCGCTGGGCGCCGTCCGCCGATCCGCCCGTGCTCGGCGCGCTCGGGCCGATGTACGGCACGCTCGTCACCTCCTTCATCGCGATGCTGATCGCCATTCCCGTGGGTCTCGGCATTGCGATCTTCCTCACCGAACTCTGCCCGCAATGGCTGCGCCGCCCGATCGGCATGGCGATCGAGCTGCTCGCCGGCATCCCCTCGATCATCTACGGCATGTGGGGCTTCTTCGTGCTCGGCCCGTTCCTCGCCAACACGTTCCAGCCCTTCATGATCAAGATCTTCGATGGCGTGCCCGTGCTGGGCGCGATCTTCGCAGGTCCCCCGTCCTATCTCAGCCTGTTCAATGCCGCGCTGATCCTCGCCATCATGGTGCTGCCCTTCATCACCTCGATTTCGGTCGACGTGTTCAAGACGGTGCCTCCGGTGCTGAAGGAAGCCGCCTACGGCGTCGGCTGCACCACCTGGGAAGTCGTCCGCAGCGTGGTGATCCCCTACACCCGCGTCGGCGTCATCGGCGGCGTCATGCTGGCGCTGGGCCGCGCGCTCGGCGAGACCATGGCGGTGACCTTCATTATCGGCAACTCGTTCCGGATCTCGTCGTCGATCTTCGCGCCGGGCACCACGATCTCGGCGGCGATCGCATCCGAGTTCGCCGAGAGCGACGGCCTGCACCAGTCCGGCCTGATCCTGCTCGGCCTCCTGCTGTTCGTGCTGACCTTCTTCGTGCTCGCGGCGGCGCGGCTGATGCTGATGCGGCTGGAAAAGAAGGCGGGGAACTAGCGCCATGAACCCGATCTACTCACGCCGCCGCCGCAAGGATATCGTCGTCCGCGGGCTCTGCATCGCCGCAACCGCCTTCGGTGTGACCTGGCTCGCGCTGATCCTGATCACGCTGCTCTACAACGGACTGGCGGGACTCAATGTCCAGCTGTTCACCGAGAACACGCCGCCACCGGGATCGAACGAGGGCGGCCTGCTCAACGCCATCGTCGGCTCGCTGATCATGACCGTGATCGGCGTCGGCATCGGCGCGCCGCTCGGCATGTTCGCCGGCACCTATCTCGCCGAATACGGCCGCAATGACCGGCTGACCTCGGTGATCCGCTTCATCAACGACATCCTGCTCTCGGCACCCTCGATCATCATCGGCCTGTTCATCTACGGCGCGGTGGTGGTGCCGATGCGCGGCTTCTCCGCGATCGCAGGCTCGCTCGCGCTCGCGGTCATCGTGATCCCGGTGGTGCTGCGCACGACCGAGGACATGCTGCTGCTGGTGCCGAACGCGTTGCGCGAGGCGGCCTCGGCGCTCGGCCTGCCGCGTTCGCTGGTGATCAAGCGGATCGCTTATCGCGCTGCCCGTTCGGGTCTCATCACGGGCGTGCTGCTCGCGACCGCTCGCGTCGCCGGTGAAACCGCGCCGCTGCTGTTCACCGCGCTGTCCAACCAGTTCTTCAGCCTCGGCCTAAACAAAACGATGGCGAACCTGCCGGTGACCATCAACAACTTCGTGCAGAGCCCCTATGCCTATTGGAAGCAGCTGGCCTGGAGCGGCGCGCTGCTCATCACCCTGACCGTTCTTGCCCTTAATATTTTCGCGCGCATCCTTGGCGCCGAGAGGACCGCAAAATGAGTGATCTTTCCGTATCGATGAGCGCGTCAGGTGGACTGCCGCACGCGGCAGTGCTGCCGGAGGCGCCCCCCAAGGTGACCGTGCGCAACCTGAACTTCTATTACGGCGAGCACCATGCGCTGAAGAACATCAACCTGACGCTCGGCGCCAACCGTGTCACGGCGTTCATCGGTCCGTCAGGCTGCGGCAAGTCGACCCTGCTGCGCATCTTCAACCGGATGTACGACCTCTATCCCGGTCAGCGCGCCACCGGTCAGCTCATGCTCGACCAGACCAACATCCTCGACGGCAAGCTGGACCTCAATCTGCTGCGCGCCCGCGTCGGCATGGTGTTCCAGAAACCCACGCCGTTCCCGATGACGATCTACGAGAACATCGCGTTCGGCATCCGTCTTTATGAGAAGATATCGAAGTCCGAAATGGACGGGCGCGTCGAGAAGGCGCTGCGCGGCGGCGCGCTGTGGAACGAGGTCAAGGACAAGCTCAACGCCTCCGGCCTGTCGCTCTCCGGCGGCCAGCAGCAGCGCCTCTGCATCGCCCGCACCGTCGCGGTGCGGCCCGAGGTGATCCTGTTCGACGAACCCTGTTCGGCGCTCGACCCGATCTCGACCGCCAAGGTCGAGGAGCTGATCCAGGAGCTGTCCGAGGATTACACGATCGCGATCGTCACCCACAACATGCAGCAGGCGGCGCGCGTCTCCGACAAGACCGCCTTCATGTATCTCGGCGAGTTGATCGAGTTCGACGACACCAGCAAGATCTTCACGTCGCCGTCCGACCGGCGCACGCAGGATTACATCACCGGCCGGTTCGGCTAGGAGACGCGACATGGGTTCTGAACATACCGCAAAGGCCTTCGACACCGACCTCCAGGAACTCACTCGCCTGGTCGCCGAGATGGGTGGCATCGCCGAACGCATGATCGTAGAGTCCGTCGACGCATTGATCCGCCGCGACGTCCCGCTCGGCCAGCGCGTCGTCGCCATCGACACCGAGCTCGACGCGCTGCAGAAGCGCATCGAGGAACGCGCGGTGCTCACCATCGCCCGGCGCCAGCCAATGGCGGTCGATCTGCGCGAGATCGTCGGCGCCATGCGCGTCGCGACCGATCTCGAGCGCATCGGCGACCTCGCCAAGAACATGGGCAAGCGCGTCGCGGCGCTGGAGACGGACTTCCATCCGCTCAAGCTGTTCCGCGGCCTCGAGCACATGACCGACCTCGTGCAGCAGCAGGTCAAGTCGGTGCTGGACGCTTATGCCGCGCATGATTTGCCGGCGGCGATGGCGGTGTGGAAGGGTGACGAGGAAGTCGACGCCATCTGCACCTCGCTGTTCCGCGAGCTCCTCACCTACATGATGGAGGATCCGCGCAACATCTCGTTCTGTATTCACCTGATGTTCTGCGCCAAGAACATCGAGCGGATCGGCGACCACGCCACCAACATCGCCGAGACCGTGTTCTACATGATCGAGGGTCAGGCGATCACCGACAAGCGACCGAAGGGCGACATGACGACCTTCGCCAACACGGTACCGAACACCTGAAGACTTAAGGGAGCGACGACCCGATGGGCGCACGCATTATGGTGGTTGAGGACGAGGAAGCCCTGACCGAGCTTCTCCGCTACAACCTCGAAGGCGACGGCTATGACGTCGAGACGGTGATGCGCGGCGACGACGCCGACACCCGCCTCAAGGAGCACATCCCCGATCTGATCGTGCTCGACTGGATGCTGCCGGGCCTGTCAGGCATCGAATTATGCCGGCGGCTTCGCACCCGTCCCGAGACCAAGCAGCTCCCGATCATCATGCTCACCGCGCGCGGCGAGGAGAGCGAGCGGGTGCGGGGTCTTGCGACCGGCGCCGACGATTACATCGTCAAGCCGTTCTCGGTGCCGGAGCTGCTGGCGCGCGTGAAAGGCCTGCTGCGGCGCGCAAGCCCCGAGCGGCTCGCCACCGTCCTTGCTTTTGGCGACATCGAACTCGACCGCGACAAGCGCCGCGTGGCGCGCTCGGGCCGGCCGATCGATCTCGGTCCGACCGAATATCGCCTGCTGGAGTTCTTCCTGGAGCACCCGGGACGGGTGTTCTCGCGCGAGCAACTGCTCGACAGCGTCTGGGGCCGCGACATCTATATCGACGAGCGCACCGTCGACGTGCATATCGGCCGCCTGCGCAAGCTGCTCAATCTCGGCCGCGAGCAGGACCCGATCCGCACCGTCCGCGGGGCCGGTTACGCGCTGGATGATCGGTTTGCGAAGGCGGAGCAGGTGTAGGGTTGCAGCTTTGTTTCTTGGCAAGCTGTCCCCGAATTCTTCGACGTCGTCCCGGACAAGCGAGCGAAGCGAGCGCTGATCCGCGACCCATAACCACCGAACGTGGTTTGGCGAAGACTCGGAGTGACCTCTTTCGCGCAACAACCGCGCGCTCCGAGTATGGGTCCCGGCCCCCGTGCGCAATTGCGCACTAGGCCGGGACGACACGGAAATTGAACCTTCTTCGCGCGACGACTTGCCGTAATTACCGCGGGCCCGGCTTCACCGGTGCGCGGCGCCGATCCGACGCCGGCTGGTACGCGACGCGCGAGTGCTGGGCGCAATAGGGCAGGCCGGACAGCGCCCGTCCACCGCAGAAGAAGAAGTCCGGGCTCGAGGGATCGCCGACCGGCCAGTGGCAGGTCGCCTCGTTCAATTCCAGCAGCGACAGCCGCTGGCTCATCGGCACCACGTTGTCATAGGTGACCGGATCCGGCTCAGCCTCGACCTCGAAGGCCTGCGCCAGCGCGGTGTTGCCGCGCGAGATCGGGCGGCTCACCCGCATCATGTGCTGCGCGGGGCGCGCCTTGCGCGGCCGCGGCGCTGCCGATGAAGGGCTCTTGGCGCGGCCCGAAAGGCCGAGCCTGTGCACTTTGCCGATCACGGCATTGCGGGTCACATTGCCGAGCTCCGCCGCGATCTGGCTGGCCGAAAGTCCGGCCTCCCAGAGCTTTTTCAGCTGCTCGACGCGATCATCGGACCAGGTCAAAACCGTCATTGCACCCTTTCCCTCGCTGCGCGCCCGCCATCCTGGGGCCTCGCAGCGAATGCCTAAGCCTTCAAAAACCCGTGCCGCCAGAATCCCTTAAGGCTCGCCGGGCGCGTCTTGAACGCCCGAACGTTTACGCCGGTACATAAGGACTTAAAGATCAGAACCACTGCACGAGATGTCGTATCTGACAATCCAAACGCTACAATATGGCGTGACTCCCGCGCAAGAGTCCGCCGACTCGCTTCCACATGTTCCGTGGCTAAATCCCGCAAAATCGGCACCGCAAGACTACGGATTCAGCGTTTCGCGAGGCTTTCCGGGCGGCATTGACACCCGTTTCACCAGGCCTAAGATAGTCGCACGTGCCGCCCTCAAGAGGCGGCACGTTTCGTTTTCCGGGCCGGTCGATGGTGCGTTGCGCAATGCACGCTCACACCGTCCGCAACATTCAAGTGACCGTCATGACTAACAGCGCAGCGCCGCATTTGCTCCCCGTTTTCGCCAGGTCCGACCTCGGTTTCGAGCGTGGCGAAGGCTGCTGGCTGATCGCGACCAGTGGCGAGCGCTATCTGGATTTCACCTCCGGGGTGGCGGTGAATGCGCTCGGCCATGCCCATCCGGCGCTGGTCGCGGCGTTGCAGGAGCAGGCCACGAAGCTCTGGCACATGTCGAACCTGTTCCAGAGCCCGGACGGCGAAAAGCTCGCCGCGCGCCTGTGCAATGAAAGTTTTGCGGATTTTGTGTTCTTCTGCAATTCCGGCGCCGAAGCGCTGGAATGCGTGATCAAGGTCGTGCGCCGTTATCACGCCGCGAAGGGCCATCCCGACCGTTATCGCATGATCACCTTCGAAGGCGCCTTCCATGGCCGCACGCTGGCGACACTTGCCGCGACGGGTTCGGCAAAATATCTCGAAGGTTTCGGCCCCCCGATGGAGGGCTTCGACCAGGTTGCGCATGGCGGTCTCGACGCGGTGAAAAAGGCGATCGGTCCGCAGACCGCCGGCATCCTGATCGAGCCGATCCAGGGCGAGGGCGGTGTGCGTTCGGCAACGCCCGCCTTCCTGAGGGCGTTGCGCCAGCTCTGCGACGAGAAGGGTCTGTTGCTCGCCTTCGACGAGGTGCAAACCGGCATGGGCCGCACCGGCGATCTGTTCGCGTACCGCCGCCTTGGCGTCGAACCCGACGTGATGTCGCTGGCCAAGGCGCTCGGCGGCGGTTTCCCGATCGGCGCCTGCCTTGCGACCGCGGAAGCGGCATCCGGCATGACGCCGGGCTCGCACGGCTCGACCTTCGGCGGCAATCCGCTCGCGATCTCGGCTGCGAATGCCGTGCTCGACGTCATGCTCAAGCCCGGCTTCTTCGATCACGTGCAGAGGATGTCGCTGCTGCTCAAGCAGAAGCTCGCCTCCGTGATCGACCGCCACTCTGATGTCGTCAGCGAAGTGCGCGGCGAGGGCCTCCTGATCGGCATCAAGGCCGTGGTGCCTTCGGGCGATCTCGTTGCAGCCTTGCGCGCAGAAAAGCTGCTCACCGTCGGGGCCGGCGACAATGTCGTGCGTTTCCTGCCGCCTTTGATCGTCACCGAAGCCGAGATCGAGGACAGCGTCGGGCGGCTCGAGCGCGCCTGCACGGCGTTGTCCGGCAACAAGCGGGCGGCAAGCTGATGAGCAAGTCGCCCGACAAAACACCCAAGAAAACACCGAAGCACTTCCTCGATATCAACGAGCTGCCGCTGTCGGAGCTCAAGCTCATGCTCGCCGCGTCCACCGCGATGAAGGCGAAGCAGAAGGCGCATCAGCCGGTCAGGCCGCTCGAAGGCAAGACGCTGGCGATGATCTTCGAGCGCCCCTCGACGCGGACGCGGGTGTCTTTCGATGTTGCCATGCGCCAGCTCGGCGGCGAGCCCATCATGCTCACCGGTGCCGAGATGCAGCTCGGCCGCGGCGAGACCATCGCCGACACCGCGCGGGTGCTGTCGCGCTATGTCGACGCGATCATGATCCGCATCCTCAATCACGACGCCCTTCTGGAGCTTGCGGCGAACGCCACCGTGCCCGTCATCAACGGCCTGACGCGGCGCTCGCATCCCTGCCAGGTGATGGCCGACCTCATGACCTACGAGGAACATCGCGGCCCGATCGAGGGCAAGACGGTGGCCTGGACCGGAGACGACAACAACGTGCTGGCGTCCTGGGCGCACGCCGCCGAGCGCTTCAAGTTCCAGCTCAATGTCGCGACACCTCCGGAGCTCGCCCCGAAAAAAGCCATGCGCGACTTCATCAAGGCAACCGGCGCGCCGATCATGCTCGGCACCGATGCCGAAGCCGCCGTGCGCGGCGCCGATTGTGTCGTGACCGACACCTGGGTGTCGATGGGCGACAAAGAAGGCGAGCACCGCCACAACGTGCTCAAGCCCTATCAGGTCAATGCCCAGCTGATGTCGCTGGCCAAGCCGGATGCGCTGTTCATGCACTGCCTGCCCGCCCATCGCGGCGAGGAGGTCACCGACGAGGTAATCGACGGTCCGCAATCCGTCGTGTTCGACGAGGCCGAAAACCGCCTGCACGCGCAGAAGGGCATTCTGGCCTGGTGCTTCGACGCAGTGAAGTAGATCGACGCGGCGAGCTAACTTTCCGTCGTCCCGGCGAAGGCCGGGACCCATACCGCGGAATCTCTCTTGTGGCAGATCGGCGGAGGCAACGAGTTTTCGCCAAACCAATATTCGTGGTTATGGGTCCCGGCCTTCGCCGGGACGACACCGAATTTGCCGTATCATGATCAAACCAGTGTCCAGATGAGCTGCTCCGAACCCCTTCCAATTCCGCCTTCCGACCCCAGATAAAGCGCCATGGTTTCCCAATCCCCTGACATGAAAACCGGGCCCGAAGGCCCGGTTCGCGCGCCATCCGCGGTTCCGATTGATGACGCCGTGCTGCCCTACGAGGTCGACGCGCTCGATGTGCGCGGTCGGCTGGTGCGGCTTGGTCCGGCGCTCGACGAGATCCTGACCAAGCACGATTACCCGGCGCCGGTCGGCAAGCTGCTCGGCGAGGCCATCGTGCTGACCACGCTGCTCGGCTCGGCGCTGAAGTTCGAGGGCCGCTTCATCCTCCAGGCCCAGACCGACGGTCCGGTGTCGTTTCTGGTCGTGGACTATCAGGCGCCGGATCGTCTGCGCGCCTATGCGCGCTACGACGCCGCGCGCCTCGGCGATGCAAAGGATTCCGGCGCGCTGCTGGGGCACGGTCATCTAGCCATGACCATCGACCAGGGCCCCGACATGAGCCGCTACCAGGGCCTGGTCGCGCTCGACGGCGGCAGCCTGGAAGACGCCGCTCACGAATATTTCCTGCGCTCCGAGCAGATCCCGACCCGCGTGCGCCTCGCCGTCGGCGAGGAATGGCGCTCGAACGACGGCGGCAAGCATCGCTGGCGCGCCGGCGGCATGCTGATGCAGTTCCTGCCGAAGGCGCCCGAGCGCGCGCGGCAGGCCGATCTGCATCCCGGCGATGCGCCCGAAGGCGTCGAGGTGCATGCCGTCGCTGAAGACGATGCTTGGGTCGAGGCGCGCTCGCTGATCGAGACCGTCGAAGATGTCGAGCTGATCGATCCGGAGCTGTCCGGCGAGCGGCTGCTCTACCGTCTGTTCCACGAACGCGGCGTGCGCGTGTTCAATCCGCTGCCCTTGAAGGCGCAATGCTCCTGCTCGCGCGACGCGGTGGCATCGATGCTGAAGAGCTTTTCGTCCGACGATCGTGCCGCGATGGTCAAGGACGACAAGGTCGTCGTGACCTGCGAGTTCTGCAGCTCGGTGTACGAGTTCACACCGGACGAGGCGGGCGTCGAGGACGCGTAGCGCGGTGCTGTAGTGCCGTAAGGGCGGGTAAAGCGAAGCGTGCCGACCATCTCAGACCCTAATTCAACACCCGCTTGTTGTCCGGGCTGTCCAGCGAGAACGTCGGCACGTCGATCTCGAAGCGTTCGCCGGTTGCGCTGACCATCTGGTAGCGGCCGGTCATGAAGCCCGAGGCGGTCGTCAGCGGCACGCCGGAGGTGTATTCGAAGCGTTCGCCGGGGGCGAGCGTCGGCTGCTCGCCGACGACGCCCTCGCCCTTCACCTCCTGCTGCCGGCCGGTGGCGTCGGTGATGATCCAGTGCCGCGTCTTGAGCTGCACGGTCTCGTCGCCGGAATTGGTGATGACGATGGTGTAGGACCAGAAATAGCGGGAGCGGTCGGCCGACGACTGCTCCGGAACAAAGTTCGGCTCGACGGTCACTTCGATCTGGCGGGTCACGGCGCGGTACATGATTGCCATCATACCGAAATCTGCTCGGGAACCAAACGCCGGAGGCGGTTCTGGCGACATCGTCCCGCCAGAATTCGCAGGGAAGTACACGTCCAAGTGTCTTTGCATGTGATGCGGGCGCTTTGCGAGATGACGGCCGGACCGGTACACTCCTTGCCACGTCGCGATTTGCGGAAGGGTTTTTAGCCCCCGATGACCATTGCCGACCAAGTGACGGGATCGACGATCGCGGGAACCGCCAAACCTGTGGAGGTCAAATCCGCGGGTGCGAAGCCGCGCGCGGCATCGCCGGCCATTTCGCTGCCCGCCATCGGCGAGCGCGAGCTCCGGCTCGACCTGTTCCGCGGCCTGGCACTGTGGCTGATCTTCATCGACCATTTGCCGCCGAGCCTTCTGACCTGGTTCACGATCCGCAATTACGGCTTCAGCGACGCCACCGAGATCTTCATCTTCATCTCCGGCTATACCGCCGCCTTCGTCTATGGTCGGGCGATGCTGGAGTCCGGCATCGTCGTCGCCACCGCGCGCATCCTGCGGCGCGTCTGGCAGATCTATGTCGCCCACGTCTTCCTGTTCACGATCTTCCTTGCCGAAATCTCCTACGTCGCGACCAGGTTCGAGAACCCGCTCTACACCGAAGAGATGGGCATCATGGATTTCCTCAAGCAGCCCGACGTCACGATCGTGCAGGCGCTGCTGCTGCGCTTCCGTCCGGTCAACATGGACGTGCTGCCGCTCTACATCGTGCTGATGCTGGCGCTGCCCTTGATCCTGTGGCTGATGAAATGGCGCCCCGACGTGACGCTCGGCCTCTCGGTCGCGCTCTACGCGGTGACCTGGGAATACGATCTCTATCTGTCGGCCTATCCAAACGGCTTCTGGGCCTTCAATCCCTTCGCCTGGCAATTGCTGTTCGTGTTCGGGGCATGGTGCGCGCTCGGGGGTGCGCGACGGATGTCGCACATTCTCGCTTCGCGGGTGACGATGTGGATCGCGATCGCCTATCTGGTCGCGGCATTCTACGTGACGCTGACCTGGTATGTGCCGCAGCTCTCCCACTTCATGCCGAAGCGGCTCGAGCAGTGGATGTATCCGATCGACAAGGCCGACCTCGACGTGCTGCGCTTCACGCATTTCCTGGCGCTGGCCGCGCTCACCGTGCGCATCCTGCCCCGGGACTGGCCGGGCCTGAAATCGCCCTGGCTGCGGCCGCTGATCCTGTGCGGCTCGCATTCCCTGGAGATATTCTGTCTTGGCGTCTTCCTAGCCTTTGCCGGCCATTTCATCCTGGCCGAAGTCTCGGGCGGCCCGGTGATGCATGCGCTAATTAGTCTCTCCGGAATCCTGATCATGTGGGCCATGGCCTGGCTGATTTCGTGGTACAAGCGGGTGGCTGACAAGAGCGGTTCGAAAACCAAAAGCGCCGTCGGCAGCGCCGATATGGCGGGAGGGGGCTGATGAAGGCGAAGGTTTTCCTGAGCCTGATCCTGCTGTGCGGTGGTCTCGCCGCGCCTCCGGCGCGCGCGGACGATGCTGCGCCTGCTGCTTCGGCGGCACCTGCTGCTTCAGCCGCGCCCGCAGCCTGCGAATTGCCGTCCTATCTGCTCACCAGCGAAAGCCAGCTTCCCAAGGTCGCCGATGCCATCAAGGCCGGCAAGCCGCTCGAAATCCTGGTCATCGGCAGCCGCTCGACCACGATTCCGGCCTCCGAGGACGCTTCTTATCCGGCGCGGATGCAGGCCATCCTGAAGGACAAGCTGCCGCCGACCGAGACTGTGCACGTCTCCGTAGAAATACAGAGCAAGAAAACGGCTGAGGAGGCGGCCGCCAGCTTCGTTAAGCTGATGGAAGCAAAAGCGCCTACTTTGGTCATCTGGCAGACCGGGACCGTGGATGCTATCCGAGCCATTGATCCCGACGATTTTCGTGGCGCGGTGACCGAAGGGGTTGTTGCGTTGCAAAAGGCAGGGGCTGACGTCGTCTTGATGAATCTGCAGTACAGTCCGCGTACCGAAACCATGATCTCGGTGCCGCCATACCTCGACAATATGCGGGTGGTGGCGCAGGAGCACGATATTCCGCTGTTCGATCGTTTCGCGATCATGCGGCAGTGGAATGACCAGGGGCAGTTCGACCTGTTCAGCCCGTCGCGCGGGCCTGAGCTGGCGAAACAGGTCCATGATTGCCTTGGCCGGGCGTTGGCACAGTTCGTGATCGACGCTGCCCATCTGGAGCCGGCCCAGCAGCAAAATTGAGGTCTAGCGTTAATGAGTTCTCTCCGCCCTTTTTGCCTGACGGCATGGCTGGCTGTGCCCGCAGCAGCGGTGCTGCTGTTGCTGAGTCCGGCCTCGCAGTCGCGCGCGCAGACGCAGGCCGCGCAGGCAACACCGGCCCCGCAGCAATCGGCTGATCCGGCTCCCGCTTCACCGTCCCAGACCACCGTCGCAGCGACGTCCCCCGACCAGCGCGGCATCACGGCGCGCGCCATCGACAAGGTGAAGCAGGTCGCGAAATCCGCCGGCGACGTCTTCAGCCGCGTCCCCTGCCTGTCGCCGAAGGGCGGCGCGAAGGCAATGGGCTCGCTGCCGCATGTCGCGGGCAAGCTCGTCGCCGGCCAGCCCGTGGTCATCGTCGCATTCGGCTCGTCGTCGACCGCGGGATTCGGCGCGAGCTCGCCGGAGTTCAACTATCCCAATCGCCTTGCCGCGCAGCTGCACCGGCACTATCCGACTGCCGACATCACCGTCGTCAATGCCGGCGTCGGCGGCGAGGACGCACCCGAGATGATGAAGCGCCTCCAGAAAGAGGTGATCGACGTGCATCCGGATCTGGTGATCTGGCAGGTCGGCACCAATGCCGTGCTGCGCAATCTCGATCCCGGCGATACCGCCAAACTGGTCGAGGACGGCATCAGCCGCATCCAGGCTGCCGGCGGCACCGACGTCGTGCTGGTCGATCCGCAATATTCGCCCGCCGTCAACCAGCGCGCGGACAGCGCCGGCAAGATGGTGAAGTTGCTCGGCAAGGTCGCCGAGCTTCGTCATGTCGGCATCTTCCCGCGCTTCGAGGTGATGCGCGACTGGCACGAGAAGCAGTCGATTCCGGTCGAGAGCTTCGTGATCGCCGACGGCCTGCACATGAACGATTGGGGCTACGCCTGCTTCGCCCAGCTCCTCGGCGACGACATCATCCGCTCTGTCGGCCAGATCAAGCTCGGCGTCAACGTGCCCGCGGACGTGCGGACCTATCGGCCGATGTGAGCATCGGTGCGTAGGGTGGGCGAAGGCGCGCTCTTCGCGCGCCGTGCCCACCATCCATCGGCGCTGCCATCGTGAATGGTGGGCACGCTTCGCTTTGACCACCCCACGATGTCGATGCGTGGCTACGCCTTCTCCAGCGCCGCGGTCAGATCCTCGATCAGATCGTCCGCATGCTCAAGCCCCGCCGAGAAGCGGATGAAGCCCTCGCTGATGCCGAGCGCGGCGCGGTCCTCCGGCTTGAGGCGCTGATGCGTCGTCGTTGCCGGATGCGTGACGAGGCTCTTGGCGTCGCCGAGGTTGTTCGAGATCTTGGCGAGCTTGAGCTCGTTGAGCACGCGGAATGCCGCCTGCTTGCCGCCCTTGACCTCGAGGCCGACCAGCGTCGAGCCGCCGCGCATCTGCTTCTTCACCAATGCGGCCTGCGGATGATCGGCGCGGCCGGGAAACACCAGCCGTGAAATCTTCGGATGGCTCGCCAGCACGTCTGCGATGCGCGCCGCCGTCTCGGTCTGCGCGCGCACGCGCACGGCGAGCGTCTCCAGGCCCTTGAGCAGAACCCAGGCGTTGAACGGCGAGATCGACGGGCCGGTCTGGCGCATGAAATTGTGGATGTGCTCGGCGATGAACGCTTCCGAGGACAGGATGATGCCGCCGAGACAGCGGCCCTGGCCATCGATGTGCTTGGTCGCGGAATAGACCACCACGTCGGCGCCGAGCGCGAGCGGGCTCTGCCAGATCGGAGTGGCGAACACGTTGTCGACGACGAGCCGCGCGCCGCCGCTGTGCGCGATCTCTGCGATGCCGGGAATGTCGAGTACATCCAGCGTCGGGTTGGTCGGGCTCTCCAGGAAAAACGTCTTGGTGTTCGGCTTCATGGCGCGCTGCCACTGGTCGAGATCGAGGCCGTCGACCAGCGTGGTCTCGATGCCGTAGCGCGGCAGCAAATCCTGCACGACGTAGAGACACGAGCCGAACAGCGCGCGCGAGGCCACGACGTGATCGCCGGCCTTGAGCGGCGCCAGGATCGCGGTCGTCACCGCGGCCATGCCGGTCGCCGCCGAACGTGCCGCTTCGGCGCCTTCGAGCTCGATCATGCGCCGCTCGAACATCGAGATGGTCGGATTGGAGTAGCGTGAATAGATGAAGCCGGGGTCCTCGCCCTTGAACCGCGCCTCGCACTCCTCGGCGCTGTTGTAGACGTAGCCTTGGGTCAGGAACAGCGACTCCGACGTCTCGCCATATTGCGAGCGCAGGGTGCCGGAATGGACCAGGCGGGTTTCGGGACGGTAGGACGCGGTGGACGCCGGGGACTTCGACATAGGACCTCCTGAAGTGACCATCGAAAATGGTCACAAAAAAACCGGCCTGGAATATCTCCACGGGCCGGGATCACAGAGGTCCCCGGCCTGTTTAGCGACTTATTTAACGTGGCTGCAAGCCGGCCGGCTCAAATCACCACGGGATAAGTCATGCTCATATTCCGCAATGCCCTTTCCGTCAAGACGTCCATCGGATAGCCGTAAAACGCTCATATTTCCCGCATGTCGGGATGTGTTTGATCCCTGATGAGGACCCCGGGTTGACGTTCACGGTCGCCGCCGACGCCAATGGTATCCTGCCCGACCGCATGATCGCGGCGATGGCGGAGGGCGGTCTCATCCTGCCCGCTTACGACTTCGTCGAAAGCCAGATCCAGCCGGCGAGCCTCGATTTGCGCCTCGGCGACATCGCCTATCGCGTTCGCGCCAGCTTCCTGCCCGGTCCCGGCGCCACTGTCGCCGAGCGCATCGACGAGTTGAAGCTGCACGAGTTCAGCCTCGCCGACGGCGCCGTGCTGGAGACCAACTGCGTCTACATCGTGCCGCTGCTCGAAAGCCTCGCGCTGCCGCCGGAGATCGTCGCGGCCGCCAACCCGAAAAGCTCGACCGGCCGGCTCGACGTCTTCACCCGCGTGATCGCCGACGGCACCCGCCGCTTCGACATGATTGGTGCCGGCTATCACGGTCCGCTCTATGCCGAGATCAGTCCGAAGACGTTCCCGGTGCTGGTCAGCGAGGGCTCGCGCCTGAGCCAGGTGCGCTTCCGCACCGGCGATGCCATCCTCAACATCGACGACCTTGAGGCGCTGCATGCGACCGAGCGTCTCGTCGATATCGACGATGCCGATCTCACCGGCGGCGTCGCCGTCTCGGTTGATCTTTCCGGCGAAAAGAGCGGTGGCTTCGTCGGCTACCGCGCCAAGCGCCACACCGGCGTTATCGACGTCGATCGCCGCGCTGGCTATTCCGTCGAGGAGTTCTGGGAGCCGATCTCGGCCCGCCCCGACGGCAGCCTGATCCTCGATCCCGGCGAGTTCTATATCCTCGCGTCGAAAGAGGCCGTGCAGGTGCCGCCCGATTACGCCGCGGAGATGGTGCCGTTCGATCCGTTGGTCGGTGAGTTCCGCGTGCATTATGCCGGATTCTTCGATCCCGGCTTCGGTTATGCCGGCGCCGGCGGGTTGGGGTCGCGCGCCGTGCTCGAAGTGCGCTCGCGCGAGGTGCCGTTCATCCTCGAGCACGGCCAGATCGTCGGCCGCCTCGTCTACGAGAAGATGCTGGCCCGTCCCGACGCGATGTACGGCCAGCGCATCGGCTCCAACTACCAGGCGCAGGGCCTGAAGCTGAGCAAGCATTTCCGGGTGTAGCGATCACCCGTCGCCCGGATGGAGCGCAAGCGTCATCCGGGAAAGTCTCACTTGTGGCACGATCCCGGCTTACGCTGTGCTCCATCCGGGCCACCAGGTGCTGACATGACCAATCCATCCCAACTCGACGCATACATCCTCGACGACGTCGCCGATGCGCTGATCTATTCGGATCGCTCCGGCACCATCATGCGCTGGAATCGCGCATCGTCCGCACTGTTCGGCTTCTCCGCGGACGAAGCGCTGGGCCAGAATCTCGACCTGATCATTCCCGAACATCTGCGCGCCGCGCACTGGAAGGGTTTTGAGGCCGCGCTTGCCAGCGGCGCGATGAAGCTTGCGGGCAAACCGACACTGACCCGCGCGCTGCACAAGGACGGACGCAAGCTCTACATCGAGATGACCTTTGCGCTGGTGCGGGACGCCGCTGGAGTGGTGCAGGGATCGGTGGCGATGGCGCGCGACGTGACCGAGCGCTTCGAGCGCGAGCGTGCCGCCAAGGCTGCGCGAATTTAAACCTGCGCAAAATTCGTGATGCGGAATTGGCGAGCCGCCGTGCAGGGCGCCCTGCATGCGGCTCAGCTTGTCCGTCGACGGCTGCAGTGACACACTCGATCAAAACAACGATCGGGAGCGAACATGACCGCCGCATCAGACCCCGCGCAGGAAGCTCAATGGAAACGCTGGCGCGCGGTTGCCGATCTCTATCACGCCTACTTCACCGGCCTGATCCTCACCGTGGTCACGCGTCGCGGCACGGCAGATGCCGCGGAGTTCGTCTTTCGCGTGTTCCGCCGCCAGCAGCAGGAGCGCTTCCTGCTGGGGCTGGAGAAGCTCGGGCTGAGCCATCTGCCGCCAGCAGTCGCCGCCGCGCAATATCACTACCTCTCGAACTGGATCGGCGGCGTGCACGTCGAATACATGTATGAGAGCGACCGCAAAGCCTGGATCCGCTATCCGCCACCGCGCTGGATCTGGAAAGGCACTGCCATCTGCGGCGTGCCGGGCGAAGTCTCGCGCGCGATGCTGCGCGGCTGGCACGCCAACAACGGCGTGGCGCTCGGCGATACCAGATTGGGGTTCGTCTGCACCAAGCAGAGCGTCGACGGCCAGGACGGGCTCGAAGGCTACTATTATCAATATGACCATCCCCTCGAGCTCGACCAGCGCCTCGTGTTCGCGCGGCATCTCGAAGCGCCGCTGTTCGATGCTGCCGCGGCTCCGGCATTGCCGGTCGCAAGCTGGCCAAGACCGCGACTGGAAAAAGCCTATCGCAACTACGCGATGGAATATGTGCGCACCGCCGCGCCCGTGATGGTGCAGCTGTTCGGCCCGGAGGATGCCGGCTATCTCCTGCACCTCACGGGCAAGCTGATCGGGATGCAATATTTTGACGAGATCGCTGCGGCGCTGTCGATGGGCCGCGGCGGTGCGGGCGAGTTCGCGACGTTCCTCAACGCGCTGTTTGTCGCGCAGGACGATGTGGCTGAGACAACGCAATCCGAAGGCACGTTCGAAATCCGTCAGCAGAGCTGGAAGTTGATGGACGGCGTCGCCGATTGCCACCCCGCTTGCGCCAAGGTGCTGGCGGGGCTGTTCGAAGGGCTCGCGGCCGGATGCGGGCGGCACATCGGCGTGCACATGCGCCCGGCCGCGGGGGGCCGGCCGCCGCTGATCTGGACGGTCGGCTGATGTCACCGACCGAAATGCGCTGCCGCAGGGCACGCCTGCATCAGGCGCAGAAGGAATCGGCAATTGCCGTGCTAACAAGCTGAACCCCGCGCCTTTTGCGCGAACAAATTCATTGGCACACCCAGTCATTGCCGCGCCGCAACTGGCGCTCGCGCCCGGGAGAGGACATGTCCGACATCGCCGAGATTCCGGTCGATGAACAAGAGCGACCGCTACCTCCGCCGCCACCCCCGGTGAAGAATGCACTGACCGACGGGCCGATCCTGCGCACGCTGCTCGGGCTGGCCTGGCCCAACGTCGTCGCGCTTTCAGCCGGCACCTGCACAGTGATTGCGGAGACCTCCTATATCGGACGCCTTGGCGTGGAAGCGCTGGCCGCGATGGCGCTGGTGTTTCCGACAGTGATCCTGACCATGACCATGTCGGGCGGTGCGATGGGCGGCGCGGTGGCCTCCGCCATCGCGCGGGCACTCGGCGCCGGCGATCGCGAGCGTGCCGGGACGCTCGCCGCGCACGCGCTCTTGATCGGCATCAGCTTCGGCCTTGTCTTCATGCTGGGCATGCTGATCTTCGGGCCGCGGGTTCTGGAAATGCTAGGCGGCCGCGGCGACGTGTTGACGCATGCGATCGCCTACACCCAGGTGTTTTTCGGCGGCGCCGTGCTGCCCTGGCTGCTCAACACCATGGCCGGCGTCTTGCGCGGCACCGGCAACATGAAGCTGCCGTCGCTGTTGATCCTCAATTCCGCGGCCTGGCAGATCGTGCTCGGCGGCACGCTCGGTCTCGGCCTCGGTCCGGTGCCGCAATTCGGCATGCGCGGCGTCGCCGCCGGCGCGCTGATTGCCTATTGCATGAATATCGGTGTGATGGGCTGGTACCTGTTCTCCGGCCGCGCCCGCGTGACGCCGAAGCTGCGCGGGCTGCGCATCCAATGGGCGATGTTTTTCGACATCCTGAAGGTCGGCGCCATCGCCTGCTTCTCGCCGCTGCAATCGGTGCTGACGATCTCGATCTTCACTCACATGCTTGCGAAATTCGGCACCGCGATCCTCGCCGGCTACGGCATCGGTGCGCGGCTGGAATTCCTGCTGACCTCGATCGCGTTCTCGTTCGGCATCGCCTCGGTGCCGATGATCGGCATGGCGGTCGGCGCCGGCCGCATCGCCCGTGCCCGGCGTATTGCCTGGATCGCGGCCGCGAGCGCCTTCGTTGCCGTCGGTGCACCGGCGTGCCTGGTCGCGGCCTTCCCCGATCTCTGGGTCAACATTTTCACCGACAGCGCGACCGTGCGCGCCACCAGCCATCAATATTTGTCGACGGTGGCGCCGTTCTACGCCTTCATCGGCCTCGCCTCGACGATGTATTTCTCGTCGCAGGGCGCAGCCAAGGTGATCGGACCGGTGCTGGCGCAGACCGCGCGGCTGATCTACATCTCGGCGGTCGGCTGGTGGCTGTCGACGCATGATGCCACCGCGCAAAGCTTCTTCTGGCTGGCGGCGAGCTCGATGGTCGTGCTCGGCCTGCTCTCGTGCTCCAGCGTGGTGCTGACGCGCTGGGGACCGCGCCAAACCAAACCTGCGATCAGGCCGGCTCTGTCGGCCGCTGCGGACTAGCGATGCCTGTGGCGGCGATGGCCGCCACTGCCGCCGACATTGGCGAGCCGCATCAGTTGCGGAATCATCGCCATCATGTCGCCGCCGCCGGCGCCGCCGAGCATGCCCATGATATCGCCGCCGCCCATGCCGCCCATGCCCGTCGGCATGTAGCCGCCTCCGGCCATCGGGGCGTAGCCGCCGTAATTGGGCGCACCGAAACCGCCGCCGAGATTGCCGCCGCCGAGGCCGCCAATTCCGCCGCCGCGCATCATGCCACCAAGACCACCACCGCCATTCTCCATCATGCGGCTCATCATCGGGCCCATGGTCTGCATCATCATGCCGAAGCGGCGCTTGCCCATCTTGGCCTTCATCATCTCCAGCATCGGCGCCATCTGGGTCATCATGTCCTCGCCGCCGGCACCTCCGCCGCCGAGGAACTGGGCCTTTGCCGGTCCGCTCGAAATCGAAAACATCAGCAGCACGGCGGCCGCCTGGCAGATCACCTTGTCCGCACCTCTCATGGCCTGCTCCTCGCGTGCGGGGCGCCGCCGGGAGAGCGGAGCCAACCGGACGCACGCCGCCATGGTTATTGCGGACGAGGGCTGGGCTCTGTGAGAAAGATCACGCAGCTGCGGCTGGAAACGCTCGGTGTATGGCGGCGACGGCGTCCTTGGTCTGTCCCTGCACATAGGGCGCGAGCTCGTTCGGCAGCATGTCGATGATCCAGACCATGCGGCATCTTCCCTCGCCCTCGGCGATCACCTGCACCGAGGCGCTGTAATGCTTCAGACGCACGTTGTTGATCGCATAGACCAGCCGCCGCCCGGCGTCGTCGCAATCGACCAGCACCTCGCGCGCCACCGATCCGTTGGCGAAGGTGACGATGCGCGCGTCGCCGTCGAGCGTGCAGGCCGTGACGAAGCCCGGCGCCAGACGCTGATGCAGCGCGCCGAAATCGCGAACCGCATCCCAGACGTCGTGAGCCGGGGCGGGGAGGGGAATGTCGTTGTGGATGGAGGCCATGAAGGTGTCCTTGGTTGCGTTGGATTTTGGTCGAGGACTCCGTCATTGCGAGCGCAGCGAAGCAATCCAGAGATGTTTCCGCGGTTTGAGTCTGGATTGCTTCGTCGCAAGTGCTCCTCGCAATGACGGAGCGAGCTCACGTGCAGACCGCCTCGACATTGTTACCATCGGGATCGATCAAGAACGCCGCGTAGTAAGTCGGGCTGTAATCCTTGCGCGGGCCGGCACCGCCATTGTCGCGACCGCCGCTCTTCAGGCCCTCGCTATGGAATGCCTTGACCGAATCATGATCCCCAGCGCGAAACGCGATATGCGCGCCATCCGCCTTGCGCCCCTTGTTCAGGTGCAGCCACAGCGCCGGCTCGCCCTTCGGCCCGAAGCCGGCATAACCATCGCCGCTCGAGCACAGGACATAGCCGAGCGGCGCCAGCACCGCGGTGTAGAAGCGCTTGGCGGTGTCGAGGTCGGCAACGCGCAATCCGATATGATCGTACATGGTCGTCTCCATTTCCAAAGCGCGCCGCAATCGGCGCGCGCCGGAGACGAACCTAGTCAGTTGAGCGCAAGCTGCTCTTGGAGAATCTTGCGCTCCCCCTTCGAGGCCTGACGGAACTTGGTTGGCGAGACGCCAGCGGCGCGGTGGAAGGTGCGGACGAAGTTGGAGAGATCGCCGAAGCCGACGTCATAGGCGATGTCGGTGACTGCGATGTCGTCGTCGGTCAGCAGCCGCGCCGCATGCCGCAGCCGCGAGCGCACCAGATATTGATGCGGGGTGACGCCGAGCACGGCGGAGAACAGCCGCAGGAAGTGGAAGGGGCTGAGGCCTGCCTGCCGCGCCGCCTGTTCGAGGTCGACCTCGGCATGCGAGTTCGCGTCGATCCACAGCGCGGCTTCCACGGCGCGGCGGCGATCACGCGCCGTCGGTGTCGTCGGCTTGCGCGTCTTGCCCGACACGACATCGACGAAACGACCGGCGAGGATCTGCCCGAGCTCGTCCAGACCGAGGTCGCTGTTGCCATCTGCCGCCGTCTGGGCGAGTTCGCCCAGCACCATCAGCTCGGGCAGCGGCGGCGTCGCGCCGACTTGCCAGACGTCGCGCCGTCCGCCGAGTGCGTCGACCAGATCGTCGCTGAGGAAAAAGGACAGGCAGACGTCGCCGGCGACATGCTCATGCGTGCAGGTGTATTCCTCGCCCGGCGCGCCGACCAGCATCGAGCCGGCCACCAGCTCGAAGAAGCCGGCGCGGCAATGACAGCCAAAGCTGCCCGCGCGGACATAGGCGATGGAATGGCCGGTGCGGCACTCCGCAAACGGGCTGTCGTCCGGTCCCGCGTCGCAGCGAAACTCGGAGACCGTCATCGAGGGGGTGGTCAGCAGCGTCGTTGCATCCATGCCACCTATCTAGGTGGAGGGTCTCGGCGGGGCAACGGGCAGCAGAACGTCGAACAGCGTCTTGCTGGCGATCGGATGGGCGCCCTCGAGCGACAGCAGCCGCCGCTTGGAGATCACGCCGCCATAGGGCGAGAGCCGGTCGGTGTAATTGCCGGCCTCCAGCACCCGGTGGCAGGGCACGATCAGCATGTAGGGATTTCTCGCGATCGCCTGTGCCACCGAATGCGCGGCGCCGGAGGCGCCCAGCGTCTTGGCGATCTCGTGATAAGTGCGCGTCTCCCCGCGCGGGATGGCGCAGGCGGCTTCATAGACCCGCCGGTTGAAACCGGGCACGCCGCTCGCGTCCAGGCTGACCTCGGAAAAATCGGCATCGCTGCCTTGCAGCAAGCCCACGATGCCCTCGATTGCGAACTCGGCGTTCGCGGAAGGCCGCTGCTCGCGCGCCTCGGGATGGACCTGGAAAATCCGGCGGCGGGTGTCGATCTCCCGCGCCTCCGGCAATTGCACGGCGACGATACCGGTGCTGCTCCAGATGATGCCGCAGCGCCCTATGGTCGTGTCGAATATCGCGTAGCCACGCCCCACCATGCACACGCCCCACTCAGTGCACGTCTCCCCAGACAGGCGATCATAACACCGCCACAATCTGGCGCACCCAAAATCTTGACGGAAACTTAAGAAGGGTCAGGCGGGCTGCGCCAAAGCGCTTGGCGAGATGCGCCGTCTCGGCTAATCAGAGCGGGCGCAGGCTGCGCATCCGCGGGCGTAGTTCAATGGTAGAACGGCAGCTTCCCAAGCTGCATACGAGGGTTCGATTCCCTTCGCCCGCTCCACCCTGCTTCGCGTCAAGGCGCTTCGCAGGACTTTGATATCTCGGCAACGCGAAGCAGGATGCCCTTCGAAGCCTCGGCGAAGAAGGGCCGATGCTCTCTCGCGTGCGCCAGACCAAGTTTCCAATATATTAGCTCGTCGTGACCGGCACCCGGCGCGCTCTCGGTTAAGCTCTCTCGCCTGGTGGCTTGCGGTCACCGCGCCGGGCCATGTTCGGATGAAAGTCAGGACCTACAAGCAATGGACCAGCAAAAGCTCGATCGCGCGATCGGTCGTCGCTTGAAGACGCTTCGGACGCAGGCCGGCATGACGCTGAATGAGCTCGCAGGCCGCTCCGGCGTCAGCCGTGCGATGATCGGACGGGTAGAGCGGGCGCAGAGCAGTGCGACGGCTGCGCTGCTGGGTAAACTTTGCGCCGCGCTCGACGTGTCGCTCAGCGACGTCGTCGCGTTGGCCGAAAAGCCGCCGGAGCGGTTGGTGCGGCTCGCCGACCAGCCGCACTGGCGCGATCCCGACAGCGGCTATCGCCGCCGCCACGCTTCGCCGACGGACGCGGCGAGCGGCATCGAGATCATCGTCGTCGATTTGCCGGCGGGTGCGCGGGTGCCGTACAGCCCCTGGGGGCGCAATGCCTTCACCCAGCAACTGCTGATGCTGGAGGGTGCGATCGCGGTGCACATCGACGCCAAGGCGGTTCGCCTGCGCGAAGGCGACTGTCTCGATTTCGACGTGATGCGCGCGGTGATCTTCGAGAACGAGACCAGACAGGATGCGCGCTACGTCATCATCACGCGCCGCGGCGCGTCCTACGGCAAGATGTGAGCCCTGACGATGCAGATCCGCACCGGCGACACCTTTGATCCACGCGTCATCGCGCTGCTCGACCATCACGTTGCGGCGGCGCGAGCACAGACCGCGCCGGGCAGTGCGCATGCGCTTGATCTCGCCGGGCTTCGTGCCCCGGAAGTCGCGTTCTGGACCGGCTGGGACGGCGACACGCTGGTCGCCACCGGTGCGCTGAAGTCGCTGTCGGGAGCGCATGGCGAGGTGAAGTCGATGCACACGCTCCAGACCACGCGCCGGCGCGGCTTTGGCGGTGAGATGCTCCGCCACATCATCACGGAAGCCCGCGCGCGCGGCATGGCGCGGCTCAGCCTCGAGACCGGCTCGTGGGATTATTTCAAGCCGGCGCACGCGCTCTACCGGGCGCATGGCTTTGTCCTCTGCGGCCCGTTCCAAGGCTATGTCGACGATCCCAACAGCCTGTTCCTGACCCTGGATCTGTCGGCGAGCCGATAGCTCAGGAGCGCGTCTGCTCGATCCTATCGAGCACGCGCTCGGGGGCGATGTCGCGGCTTGCCTCCTCCAGATCCCGCTTCGAGTCGGGCTGGACGTCCAGCCGCTCGGCGATCCGCGTGAGGAGGCGGGCAACCTTGGTCAATTCGTGCTCGGCGAGCAGGCTGATCTGGAGATCGAGATCGGCGCGCTTATCCGCTGCTGCGCTCATGCGGTTCTGCGAGATCAGCACGAATGTCGACAGGAAGATCGCCTCGACCGAAGCAATCATTGCCAGCACCACGAAGCTCTCGTCCCAGGCCGGAATTCCCGGCAGCCAGTGCAGATTGGCGATGATCCAGAAGCCGAACACCGCGACGTGGAGATAGACGAACGCCATGCTGCCGGTGAACGCCGTGATCGCATCGGCTACCTTTTCCTGACCCTTGGCGGCGCGCTGCTCGCGGCGGCGGCGCGCGACCAACGCCTGGATGTTGCGCTCGAGCGTCGGGCTCAATCCCTCGCCGGGATCATGGGTGATATCGTTACGCACGGGGCAGCAACGGCGGACAGGAAAGGCTGTTCCTAGGCCCAGCTGCCGGAAAATGCCTGCCGCCCCTCAAAATGAGTTGCGTACCTCAAAACACCTCTGCTAGCCTTCAGCCATGGCCGAGACGCTCACCACGACCGCGCTGACGCTGAAGGACATCGCCCGCCAGGCCGGCGTCAGCCTCGCGACGGTGGACCGCGTCCTGCACAATCGTCCGGGCGTGCGGCCGGATACGGTCCGGCGCGTCAAAGAGGCGATCGAGCGCAATTCGTTCCAGCCTCACGTGGCCGCCGCCGAGCTCGCCCGCGGCCGCGCCCGCCGTTTTGCCTTTGTGATGCCGTCGGGGCCGAACCCGTTCATGCAGCAGATTCAGGATTATCTCGGCGAGATGTCGGGCTGGTTGTCGTCACGCCGCCTTGGTGTCGAGACCGTCGCGACCGACGTGTTCGATCCGTCCGTGCTCGCGGCTTCCCTGGAAGGGCTCTCCGACGATTACGACGGCATCGCCGTGGTGGCGCTGGACCATCCCGGCGTCCGCGCCGCGATCGACGATCTCGTCGATGCCGGCGCCAAGGTCGTGACGCTGGTCTCCGACGTGCCGTCGTCGCGCCGGCACCATTATGTCGGCATCGACAACATTGCCGCGGGACGCACCGCCGGCGCGCTGGTCGGGCGGCTGGTCGGACAAAAGTCCGGCAAGGTCGCGATCGTCGCGGGCTCGCAGGGCCTGCGCGATCATGCCGAGCGCATTTTTGGCTTCAACCAGGTGATGGCGTCGGAATTCCCCGGCCTCAGCGTGCTGCCGGTGCTCGAAGGACGCGACGAGGACGCGCGTTCGGAGCAGGTGTTGACGCGGCTGTTGAGCCGGCATGCCGACATCGTGGGTCTTTATAATGTCGGCGCCGGTACGCAAGGCGTCGCCAACGCGTTGAATGAAAAGGCCTTGGGCGATGCCAGCCGCGACAAGCAGGTGGTGTTTGTCGGACACGACGTCACTGCGCTGACGCGCCGGCTGCTGCTGCAGGGCGTGATGCATGCCGCGATCTCGCAGAACCCCGGACATGAAGCGCGCGCCGCCGTGCGTGTGCTGCTCGCGCTCGCCCGTGGCGAGCCGATCTTGCGCGAACAGGAGAAGATCAGGATCGACATCGTGATGCGGGACAATCTGCCTTAGCGGCAGGTGGAATTCAAAATGACCCGTTGCGGATAAGGCGACTTTGAGTTCGCGCACCGCAACAGGCGAAAGGGAGGACGGCGTGTATCTCGGAATCGACATCGGCACATCAGGTGTGAAAGCGGTGCTCGTCAGCGAAGCCGGCGCGGTTGTCGCGACGGCGGCGCGCGAGCTTGCGCTATCGCATCCCGCGCCGCTGTGGTCCGAGCAGGATCCCGATGGCTGGGTCGATGCGGCGGTCGGCGCGGTCGACGATCTTGCCGCCCGCCATCCGCGCGAGGTCGCGCGGGTGCGCGGCATCGGGCTGTCGGGCCAGATGCACGGCGCGACGCTGCTGGACGAGGACGGACGGCCGCTGCGTCCCGCGATCCTCTGGAACGACGGCCGCTCGCACGCCGAATGCGTCGCGCTGGAGCGGCGCTGCCCGTCGCTGCACACGATCGCCGGCAATCTGGCCATGCCCGGCTTCACCGCGCCGAAGCTGCTCTGGGTCGCCAGGCACGAGCCGAAAATCTTCGCGCGCGTCGCAAAGGTGCTGCTGCCGAAGGCCTATGTCCGCTATCGCCTGACCGGCGAGATGGTCGAGGACATGTCGGACGCGGCCGGCACGCTGTGGCTCGACGTCGGTCTGCGCCGCTGGTCGCCCCTGCTGCTGCATGCCACCGGGCTCGATCTCCATCACATGCCACGCCTCGTCGAGGGCAGCGAGGTCAGCGCGACGCTCGCGCCGGACTACGCGCAACGCTGGGGCATGGCTAGGAATGTCGTGGTCGCCGGCGGCTCCGGCGATAATGCCGCGAGCGCGATCGGGCTCGGCGCCATCGCGCCGGGCGATGCTTTCCTGTCGCTTGGCACATCCGGTGTAGTGTTCCGCGTCACTGATCGGTTTGCACCGGCTCCGGCCTCGGCGGTCCATGCGTTCTGTCACGCACTGCCCGGCCGCTGGCATCAGATGGGCGTGATGCTGTCGGCTGCGGCTTCGCTGGCCTGGCTCGCGGGCGTGATGGAGGTTCCGGCTGCAGCGCTGCTGGCGCCGCTCGGCGAGCGCGTCGATGGACCGAGTCCAGTCAAATTCCTGCCTTATCTCGACGGCGAGCGCACGCCGCACAACGATGCCGCCGCCAGCGGCGCCTTCGTCGGCCTGCGCGGTGCGACCGGGCGCTCCCAGATCGTTCAGGCCGTGCTCGAAGGCGTCGCCTTCGCCGCGCGCGACAATCTGGCGGCGCTGAGCGCGGCGGGTGGGCCGCTTGCCGAGGTCGATCTCGTCGGCGGCGGCTCGCGCTCGCCGCTGTGGGCGCAGATCTGCGCCGATGTGCTCGGCATTCCCGTCCACCGCGTCGAGGAGGGCGAGGTCGGTGCCGCGCTCGGTGCCTCCAGGCTCGGACGGCTCGCCGCCACCGGCGAAGACGCGGCTGCGGTTTGCACCCGTCCGCGCCGGCTCGCGAGTTTTACGCCCCGCGCATCCGTCGCTGCGGCCTATGACGAGGCCTATCGCCGCTGGCGCGAGCTTTATCCTGCGTTGAAGGAGTGTGCCTGAGTGAACGCGTCTGTGAAATTCTTCGATACAACCGCACCTGTCGCCTTCGCCGGCAAGGATGCGGGAAACTCGCCCACCTTCCGCTGGTACGACAAGGACCGCCTCGTCCATGGCCGCAGGATGGAGGACCATCTGCGTTTTGCGGTCTGCTATTGGCACTCGTTGTGCTGGCCCGGCGGCGATCCCTTTGGCGGCGAGACGTTCCTGCGGCCCTGGCACCACGGCACCGATGCGATGGCGCAGGCGCGCGCCAAGGCCGACGTTGCCTTCGAGCTGTTTCGCTTGCTCGACGTGCCCTTTTTCACCTTCCACGACGTCGATGCGGCGCCGGAAGGGAACTCACTCGCGGAATCCGTCGCCAACCTCAATGCCATCGCCGATCTGTTCGAAGCGAAGATGGCCTCGAGCAAGGTACGCCTGCTCTGGGGCACCGCCAATCTGTTCACGCATCGGCGCTACATGGCGGGCGCGGCCACCAATCCGGATCCCGAGATATTCACCTATGCCGCCGGCCAGGTCCGCGCCGCGCTGGAAGTGACGCACCGTCTCGGCGGCCAGAACTATGTGCTGTGGGGCGGGCGCGAGGGCTATGAGACGCTGCTCAACACCGATCTCAAGCGCGAGCTCGACCAGCTCGGCCGCTTCGTCTCGCTCGTCGTCGAGCACAAGCACAAGATCGGCTTCAAGGGGCCGATCCTGATCGAGCCGAAGCCGAAGGAGCCGACCAAGCACCAATATGATTTCGACGTCGCTACCTGCTATGGCTTCCTCGCGCGTTACGACCTGCTGAAGGACGTCAAGCTCAACATCGAGCAGAACCACGCCATCCTCGCCGGCCACTCCTTCCATCACGAGGTCGCACTCGCGCAGGCGCTGGGTGTGTTCGGCTCGCTCGACATCAACCGCGGCGACGATCTGCTCGGCTGGGACACCGACCAGTTCGCGATGAACGTGCCCGAGCTTGCCCTGGTGTTCCATGAGCTCCTGAGCCGCGGCGGCTTCAGCTCCGGCGGGCTGAATTTCGACGCCAAGATCCGCCGCCAGTCGATCGATCCCGACGATCTGATCCATGCCCATGTCGGCTCGATGGATGCCTGCGCGCGGGCGTTGCTCGCCGCCGCGGACATGCTCGACGCCGGCGTGTTCACTGCGCCGCTTGCGAAACGTTACGAGGGATGGGCCGGGCCCGAGGGCCGCGCCATTCTCGGCGGGCAGCGCTCGCTTGCCGAACTTGCCGACCGCGCGCACGGCCCGGGCTTTGACCCGCAGCCGCGCTCGGGCCGGCAGGAATATCTGGAATCCCTCGTCAACCGCTACGTCTGAGGAAGGCCGCTGATGACAAATGCACAAGCGACACCGGTCCTCGAGCTGACCGGCATAGGCAAGGAGTTCGGCGCGATCCGCGCGCTGCATGATGTCGACATGCAGGTCCTTCCCGGCGAGGTCGTCGGCCTGATGGGCGACAACGGCGCGGGCAAGTCGACGCTGGTCAAGATCATCGCCGGGAATTTCCGCCCCAGCCACGGCGAAATCCGCTTCGCCGGCAGCGCGGTTCATTTCAACCGGCCCGTCGATGCCCGCGGCGTAGGCATCGAGGTGGTCTATCAGGACCTTGCGCTCGCCGACAATCTCACCGCGGCGGCCAACGTCTTTCTCGGCCGCGAGCTGAAGCGCAGGATCGGGCCGTTCGCGTTGCTCGACCACAAGGCGATGGCGGCGCGTGCGTTGGAGCTGTTCGGTGAGCTGCGCTCGGAGACGCGCCCCGACGATCTCGTCAAGCAGATGTCGGGCGGGCAGCGCCAGGCGGTTGCGATCGCGCGGACGCGGCTCTCCAACGCGAAGCTGGTCATGATGGACGAGCCCACGGCCGCGATCTCGGTCCGCCAGGTCGAGCAGGTGCTCGGCCTGATCCACCGGCTGAAAGAGCAGGGCGTTGCCGTGATGCTGATCTCGCATCGCATGCCGGACGTGTTCGCGGTGTGCGATCGCGTCATCGTCATGCGCCGCGGCGAAAAGCGGGCCGATAAGCCCATCCACCAGACCTCCCCCGAGGAGGTCACCGCCCTGATCACCGGCGCGAAGGAGGCGGCGTGATGGCCATGCCCATGGAATCCCCGATCACCTTTTCGAACATCGGCAAGATCAGATGGTGGCAGCGCGGCATCTTCGCGTCCCAGACTGGCTATGTCCTGCTCGCGCTGGCGGTGCTGCTGGTGGTCATGCATTTCGCCAGCCCGTACTTCTTCACCGAAGGCAACATGCAGAACGTGGCGAAGAATTTCTCCTTCATCGCCATTGCGACGCTCGGCGTCACCTTCGTGATCATCACCGGCGGCATCGATCTGTCGGTGGGCTCGATGATGTGCTTCTCCGCCATGGTCACCTCGATGGTGATGACCGAGCTGTCGGCGCCCGGCTCGCCGGCGGGCTCCCTGTTCGTGCACATGGCGGCCGACGGCAAGACCGTGCTTGCCAATGTCCCCGGCCTGATCCTGGTGGTCTCGCTTCTCGCCGGCCTCGGCGTCGCGCTGCTCGCCGGCCTCGTCAACGGCTTCTGTATCGCGGTGCTCGGCCTGTCGCCGTTCGTCACCACGCTCGGCATGCTCTCGATCGTGCGCGGGCTCGGCTATGTCGTCTCGAACGGACGCGGCAGCTTCCCAGGTGGGCCGGATGCCGATTATTTCTACGCGCTCACCTCGGGCGACGTGCTCGGCGTGCCCGTGCCATTCATTTATCTGATCGTCCTCGCGCTGGCGATGGCCGTGGTGCTGCACCACAGCTCGTTCGGCCGTCACGTGTTCGCGCTCGGCGGCAACGAGAAGGCGGCCGAACTCACCGGCATCCCGGTCGTGCGGGTGAAGATCGAGGTCTATGTGATCTGCGCGCTCGCCGCAGGCCTCCAGGGCATCATCATCTCGGGCTGGCTTGGGTCGGCGCCGGCCAACATGGCGACGTCCTACGAGCTCAACGTGATCGCCGCGGCCGTCATCGGCGGTGCCAATCTCGCCGGCGGCATCGGTGGACCGCTTGGCGCCATCGTCGGCTGCGTGCTGCTCGAGGTGATCCGCAACGGCCTCGTGCTCGCCCAGGTTAGCTCCTACTGGCAGCAGACGCTGGTGGGCGTGATCATCATCCTGGCCGTATTGGTCGACCGCATCCGCTCGCGGATGATCTGAAACGACGTCGTTCCGGGACGGCAACGAAAATGCCGCCTGTCCACTTCCCGGACGATCTTGAGAGGACAGGCGCCAAAGAAGGGTGGAGGAGACGATGAGGAAATATCTACTTGCCGGCATCGCGGTCGCGATGATGGCTACGCCGGCGTTTGCCGCAAACTACCGGTTCGTGATCGTGCCCAAGGCGATGAACAATCCGTTCTTCGACTTCGCGCGCGACGGCTGCCTGAAGCGTGCCAAGGAGCTCGGCAACATCGAGTGCATCTACAAGGGGCCGGTCGAGCACGAGCCGGCGACGCAGGCCCAGATCATCCAGGACTTCGTCACTCAGAAGGTCGACGGCCTCGCCATTTCGGTTGCCGACGTCGCGGCGATGACCAAGTCGATCGACGCGGCGACCGCGGCCGGCATCCCCGTCATCACCTTCGACGCCGATGCGCCCGGCGCCAAGCGCATCGCTTATATCGGCACCAACAACAAGGAGTTCGGCGTCGCCCTCGGCAAGCAGCTCCTGAAGCTGCGGCCCGACGGCGGCAAATATGCCATGGTCTCGGGTGGTCCCGGCGCCAAGAACCTCGCTGAACGCGTCGACGGCGTCCGCGAGGCGCTGAAGGGCTCGAAATGGACCGAGGTCGCGGGCTCTCCAACGTTCTGCAACGACGATCCCGCGCTGGCGGTCCAGCAGATGACTGACATGCGCACCGCGACGCCCGACCTCGCCGCGATCGTTCCCATCGGCGGCTGGCCGATGTTCGCCCCCGAAGGCTTCAAGGCCTTCGCGTCCAGGTACAAGAAGGATATCGATTCCGGCAAGTTCACGCTTGTCGTGGCCGATACGCTGAAGATGCAGCTCGAGCTGTTGCGCGATGGCTATGCCAATGCGCTGGTCGGCCAGCGTCCGTTCGAGATGGGCGAGAAGGCGATGGACACGCTGCTCGCCATCAAGAAAGGCGAGAAGGTGCCGGAGATCGTTTATACCGGCCTCGATCTCGTGACCAAGGACAACGTTGCGCAGATGTTGAAGTAGGAGCGTCGCCAGCCCCGCGCTCCTGCGTGCCTCTCCCGCTTGCGCTTGTCGCAAGCGGGAGAGATGATCTTGGTTGTTGGGGAAGACGGTTGAGGCAATGGGAATGAAAAGGTCGCGGCTCGGCTCTCTCGATGTCACCTCACTCGGCCTCGGTTCCGCCCCGCTCGGCGGATTGTTCACCCCCGTCAGCGATGCCGATGCGGAAGCGACGATCGCCCGCGCCTGGTCGCTCGGAATTCGCTTCTTCGACACCGCGCCGCTCTACGGCTTTGGCCTTGCGGAGCGACGCCTGGGCGCATTCCTGCGGCAACAGCCCCGTGATTCCTACGCCATCTCGACCAAGGTTGGCCGCCTGCTGCGCGTGCCCGATGGCGCGGCCGCCGAGGACGAGCACTACAAGGGCACGCCGCGCGAGCGGCCGGTGTTCGATTTCAGTTATGACGGCGTGATGCGATCGGTGGAGGAAAGCCTGGCGCGGCTTGGGCTCGACCGCGTTGACGTCCTGCTCGTGCATGATCCCGACGATCACTACGACGACGCCGTCGCCGGCGCCTTCCGCGCGCTCCAGCGCCTGCGCGCTGAGGGTACCGTCAAGGCGATCGGTGCCGGCATGAACCAGTCAGACATGCTGGTCCGGTTCGCAGAGGCCGTTCCGGTCGACTGCTTCCTGCTCGCCGGCCGCTACACGCTGCTCGACCAGGGCGCGCTGGATGCGCTGTTCCCGCTCTGCGCGTCGAAGCACATCGGCATCCTGCTCGGCGGCATCTACAGCAGCGGCATCCTGGCCAATCCGCACACCGGCGCGAAGTTCAATTATCAGGATGCCGATGCGGCACTCGTCGCCCGTGCGCTGGCGCTCGACGAGCTCTGCCGCAAGCACGGCACCGAGCTGAAAGCCGCCGCGCTGCAGTTCTGCATGGCCCATCCGGCAGTCACGGTCGCCGTGATGGGCGCGCGCAACGCCGCGGAAGTTGCCGACAACATCGCGATGTCGGAGCTGGGGGTACCGGCGGCGTTCTGGCAGGAGCTGCGTAGGCGAGAACTCGTCGACGCCCGCGCGCCATTGCCGGACGGAGCTTAAGGCATGATCATCGACGCTCACCAGCATTTCTGGGATCCCGCGCGCGCCGACTATCCCTGGATGGATGCGCCCGAGCTCAAGCCGATCCGGCGTGCCTTCGGTCCGGCCGATCTCGCGCCCCTTTTGAGCGCGAACGGCATCGACGCGAGCATCCTGGTGCAGTGCCGCTCCGCGCTGGCGGAGACCGAGGAATTCCTGCGGATCGCGCATGCGACGCCCTCGGTGATCGGCGTCGTCGGCTGGGCCGATCTGACCGACGCTGCACTTGGTGAGACGCTGGACCGGCTGCGCGCTTCGCCCGGCGGTGACAAGCTGGTCGGCATCCGCCACCAGGTCCATGACGAGGCCGATCCGGATTGGTTGTTGCGCGAGGACGTCCAGCGCGGCCTCACGGCCGTGTTCGCGCACGATCTCGCCTACGATTTCCTGGTCCGCGCCCGCGAGCTGCCGGCCGCGATCGCAACCGCACAAGCGTTCCCGCAGGCGCGCTTCGTGCTCGACCACGCGGCCAAGCCGCTGATTGCCGACGGTGGAAGCACTGAATGGTCCAATGGCATCGCGGCACTCGCGGCCTGCGGCAATGTCTGGTGCAAGGTCTCGGGGCTGGCGACAGAAGCGGTTTGGAGCGACTGGAATGCGGAGCTGCTGTTTCCGTTCGTCGCGCACGCCGCGACATGCTTTGGCGAAGATCGCCTGATCTTCGGCTCGGACTGGCCGGTATGCTTGCTCGCGGGGAGCTATGGTGAGATCAAGGGCGCGCTGGAGGCCTGCCTGATGAAGCTCGGTCCGCAGGCGCGTGAGAAGGCGTTTGGCGTGAACGCGAAGGCTGCGTATCGGTTGGCGGTTGGTTGAAGCCGACAGCGCGCGTGTTGCTCAGCGTTCCCCAAACACCCGATCCAGCGCTGCATCGTACGTCGTCCGCACCAGCGCCGGATGCAGCTTCGCCAGCGTCTCCATCATCACGCCGGAATTGATCTCGAGCACGCGCCAGACGCCGTCGACGCGGACGAGGTCGATCGAGGCGAAGGTGATGCCGATGGCCTTGGCGGCGTCGATAGCGAGCTTTGCGCAGGCTGCGCGAAGATCGCAATCCTGCATCAGCACGGGCTTTGCACCCGCATCGAGATTGTGCCGCCAATCCGAGCCGCGCTGCTTGCTGTAGACGACGAGTGGCACATCATCGAGCAGGACCACGCGAACTTCGTCCTCGATCACGAGATAGGGCGAGATCACGAGTCCGGCGCTCATCGAAAAGGCTTCGCCAACCGCATGATCGAGTTCTGTTTCCGTCGTGACCCTGAAGACGGATCGTCCCGACGTCCCCTCGTTCGGCTTCACCACCACGCCTTGCGGATTGTCGTGAAGCAGCGCCAGCATTGCCTCTCGCGAGGCGACGCCGACAACCTTCTCGCCCAACTTCGGATTGAGGAACAGGCGATGGGGAATGCAAGGCACGCCCTCGAGCGCCAGCACCTCGGCGGTGGCCGATTTGTCGTTGGCCAGGCGGTGCGCGATGGCGCTGTTGAGGCCGATATCGTAGCCGAACGCGAAGCGGCGCTGCTCGCCCCGGCGCATCGCGAGCAGCCAGCCATCGGCGCGGACTTCGAGCGCGATGCCATGGGTCGCGCAATAGCGCCTGATCGCCTGGACGAAGATCCGCTCGCCGTTCACCATGTGTCTTGTCGCCACTCGCAGCCGTCAGTTCCAGTCGAGCTTGGCGCCAAAAGCCGCAAAAAAGCGGGAAACGGCGCCAAACGAGAGTGAAATCAGAGCTATTCTTAATGAAATTCTCGCGAGCGCCACGGAAATTAAGTGCTGTATTCGGGCCCCGGAGGGAAAAGAAATTGCCCTCCGCGCGCGCCGGACAGCAGATCCATTAATGATGCGACCATTTCCGCCGCAAATGCCGGTTTGACCGGCATCAATTGCATCCGGAACGAGGTTGATTATTGGTCTCAATGGCGTAGATCACACACGCGAAATCCTCCGCCATGGCAATGGTGTCCGCTCCGCTTTCAGGGGCCGGGCAACGCTTTTGCCCTAAAACCGCAATTATTCGGAATATCGAAAATCATGAGCGCGTTTTACCGAGAGAAGGTTCTTTCCGTCCAGCACTGGACCGACACCCTGTTCAGCTTTCGCGCAACCCGCGATTCCGGCTTCCGCTTCCAGAACGGCCAGTTCGCGATGATCGGCCTCGAGGTTGAGGGCCGCCCGCTGCTCCGCGCCTACAGCATGGCCAGCGCCAACCACGAGGAAGAGCTCGAGTTCTTCTCGATCAAGGTTCAGGACGGCCCGCTGACGTCGCGTCTCCAGAAGATCAAGGAAGGCGACACCATCCTGGTCGGCCGCAAGGCGACCGGCACGTTGATCACCGACAATCTCATTCCCGGCAAGCGGCTGATGCTGCTCTCGACCGGCACGGGCCTGGCGCCCTTCGCCAGCCTGATCAAGGACCCCGAGGTCTACGACCAATTCGACAGCATCGTGCTGGTGCATGGCTGCCGTCAGGTCTCCGAGCTCGCCTATGGCGAGAAGCTCGTCGCCGGTCTTCGCGAGGACGAACTGTTCGGCGAGTTGCTCGCGGACAAGCTCATCTACTATCCGACCGTGACCCGCGAGCCGTTCAAGAACCGCGGCCGCATCACCGACCTCATCAGCTCCGAGCAGATCTTCAACGACATCGGCCAGGGCCCGCTCGACATCGCGACCGACCGCATCATGATGTGCGGCAGCCCGGCGATGCTCGAAGAGCTGAAACTGATGTTCGAGGGCCGCGACTTCGTCGAGGGCTCCGGCAACAAGCCCGGCCATTTCGTGATCGAAAAGGCGTTCGTCGAGCGGTAGGCCCTCTCGTGTCGTCCTGGCAAAAGCCAGGACGCTTGCCTGGGTAAAGCGCCCTGACGGGTTAATGCCCGTCCCTTCCGAGCCCTGCTGCACCGCAGCAGCCCGCCTATCGGGCTGATTGATTTGTCCCCGCCGAATTCGCTAGCGTGAAACAACCGCCGCGTCATATCCGTATGACAGGCGCGGGCGTATCGTACCGCCTCATGCTGGCGAGAGGATGGGAATCGTGGCCGACGAGAACAAAACGCAGGAATCGCCCAGCTTATCGCCCAACCCATCGGCCAAACGGCTGCCGCTGGCGGAAGAGGGGATCATGGAAACCCTGCTGCTGCCATTCTCTCCGCGCTTCATCGTCCTGACGATCTGCGCGGTGGTCACGGCGCTGCTGACCGGCATCGGCTTCGCCGATGGCAAGATCTTCGACATCCTGCTGATCCCGATCCTGATCTTCGGCGCGCTGACGGCGCTTGGCGTCCGCGACCTCATGCAGAAGGGCCACGCCGTTCTGCGCAACTACCCGATCTCGGCCCATATCCGTTTTTTGCTCGAAGAGATACGCCCGGAGATGCGGCAGTACTTCTTCGAGAGCGAGAAGGACGGCATGCCGTTCTCGCGCGACATCCGTGCGGTGGTCTATCAGCGCGCCAAGATGCAGCTCGACAAGCGTCCGTTCGGCACCCAGGAGGACGTCTACCGCCAGGGTTATGAGTGGATGCATCACTCGGTCTCGCCGAAGACGCATGCCGAGGAGAAATTCCGCGTCACCATCGGCGGGCCGGATTGCGCCAAGCCGTATTCGGCTTCCGTGTTCAACATTTCCGCGATGAGTTTTGGCGCGCTCAGCCCGAACGCCGTGCGCGCGCTGAATGCCGGTGCCAAGAAGGGCGGCTTCGCGCACGACACCGGCGAGGGCGGCTTCAGCCCCTATCACGCGGAGATGGGCGGCGACATCATCTGGGAGATCGGTTCGGGCTATTTCGGCTGCCGTCATCTCGACGGCACCTTCGATCCCGAAGCCTTCGCGCGCGTCGCGCGCCAGGACCAGATCAAGATGGTCGAGCTCAAGATCAGCCAGGGTGCCAAGCCCGGTCATGGCGGCGTGCTGCCGGCGGCGAAAGTCTCGGAGGAGATTTCCAAGATCCGCGGAGTCGCCATGGGCGAGGATTGCATCTCGCCGGCCTCGCATCGCGCCTTCTCGACGCCTGTTGGCATGATGCAGTTCATCGGCGAGATGCGAAAGCTCTCCGGCGGCAAGCCGACCGGCTTCAAGCTGTGCATCGGCCATCCCTGGGAATTTTTGGCGATCTGCAAGGCGATGATCGAGACCGGCATCTATCCCGACTTCATCGTGGTCGACGGCAACGAGGGCGGCACCGGCGCCGCGCCGCTGGAGTTCATGGATCATCTGGGCATGCCGATGCGGGAGGGCGTCAGTTTCGTCCACAACGCCCTGATCGGCATCAACGCGCGCGATCGCATCAAGATCGGCGCCTCCGGCAAGATCGCCACCGCCTTCGACATGGCACGCGCCATGTCGATCGGCGCGGACTACTGTAATTCGGCGCGCGGCTTCATGTTCTCGCTCGGCTGCATCCAGTCGCTGAGCTGCCACACCGACCGCTGCCCGACCGGCGTCGCGACCCAGGATCCGACGCGGGCGCGCGCACTCTACGTGCCGCTCAAGATTGACCGCGTGCACAATTATCACCTTGCGACGCTTCACTCGCTGACCGAGCTGGTCGCCGCGGCCGGTCTCGAACATCCGCAGCAGCTGCGCCCGATCCACTTCTCCCAGCGTACCTCGACGACGGACGTGAAATCCTTCGCGCAGCTCTATCCCTCGCTGCGTCCGGGCGAGCTGCTCGAAGGTACCGAAGACGCACGCTTCCGTGATGCTTGGCGGATGGCGCGGACGGAGACGTTCCAGCCGGCGCCGTAGGGCAAGGCCGCAGGTCCTGCGCAAAGGCATCACGACATGGGCTGCGTTTAACGTTTTGTTCAACTTTGGGTATAGATTGTCCCCATGGACGAGCGGCGCGACAAGGCAAGGCATCGCGTGCTGAAGGCCGGAACGATCGAGTTCGGCGGCGGCGGCGCGATCGACTGCACTATCCGCAACCTGTCAGATACCGGCGCCGCGCTCGACGTCAGCAGTCCCGTCGGCATCCCCGACCATTTCAGCCTGTTCGTCCAGGTCGATGGAAAACATCTCGCCTGCACCGTGATCTGGCGCAAGGAGAAGCGGATCGGAGTGAGGTTCGGGTGAGGGCCGGGACGACACGTGGTGAGTTCAGCACCACCTCACGTCGCGCTCGCTCACCCCGTCTCTACTTCGCTCCGCCGGCTCGCGAGAATCTTGTCGATCCTCCGTCCGTCGAGATCGACCACTTCGATGTGCCAGTCGCCGAAATCGAAGGCGTCGCCGACATTAGGCAGCACGTTGAACTGTTGCAGCACGAGGCCGGCCACGGTGTTGTAGCGGTGTGGCGGCAGTTCGATGCCGATCAGCTCGCCGAACTCGTCGACTGGCATCCAGCCTGAGACCAGCAGCGAATCATCCGCGCGCTTGACGTAGGCCGGTTCCGGCGGGCCTTCCTCGGAATGGAAGGCGCCGACGATGGATTCCAGAATGTCAGCCGTCGTCACGATGCCTTCGAACGCGCCGTATTCGTCGTAGACGAGGCCGACATGCACCGGCGCAGCCTTCAGGATCGCCAGCACGTCGCGGGCATCGGCTGAGGCGGGAATGCCGGGCGCCTCGCGGACCAGCACGCGCAAATCCGGCGTGCGCTCGTTCATGAAGGCGACCAGCAGGTCCTTGGCCTGGAGCACGCCGATCGGCTTGTCGCGGTCGCCGTCGGACACTGGAAAGCGCGAATGCGGACTCTTGGCGATGGTCGCTTGAATGCTCTCCGGCGTATCGTTGAGGTCGATCTCGTTGACCTCCGTGCGCGGCGTCATGATCGCGCCGACCGGCCGGTCGCCGAGCCGCATCACGCCCGCGATCATCTCCTTTTCACCTGACTCGAGCACGCCCGCGCTTTCCGCCTCGCTGACGAGATGATGGATCTCGTCTTCCGAGACCTTCTCTTCGGACTTGCCGCCGTGGCCGAGCAGCGTGAGGATCAGCTTGCCGGAGAGATCGAGCAGGAAGACCAGCGGCAGCGAGACCTTCGCAAGCACGTGCATCGCGGGTGCAACCCTGACCGCGATGCTCTCGGGGTCGCGCAGCGCCACCTGCTTCGGCACCAGCTCGCCGACGATCAGGGTGGCGTAGGTGATGAGCGTGACGACCAGGCCCACTCCGACGATGTCGGCAATTCCTGCGGACAGACCGAGCTCGAGCAGCCATTGCGTCAGCCGCTGTCCGAGCGTCGCGCCCGAGAACGCGCCGGAGAGCACGCCGACCAGCGTGATCCCGATCTGCACCGTCGAGAGGAATTTGCCCGGGTCGGCCGCGAGCGTCAGCGCCCGCTCGGCGCCGCGGACGCCCTTTGCGGCGAGCATCGACAGCCGGGCCGGGCGTGACGAGACCACGGCGAGCTCGGACATGGACAGCAAGCCGTTGATGACGATCAGGACGACGACGATGGCGAGTTCGGCGGAGAGCATTGACGTTCCGAGGTAAGGGAGTGTGGCCGGATGGCGGCCCAAGCATTGATATAGGTATTCGGGGAAGAAATGCCGATGATTCTGTCGCATCCGGCATCGCGAAGGAACTTCGGCGACACCGTCCCGGAAGGCACTCGAAGCCCAATACCCCGCGGAACTACGGGCATGCCGTTGCTTAACGGGCTCTTAGCGGCCACCGGCTAGGTTCTCGACATTTGCAGGAATGTATTCGGGGATCAGAATGCGGATCGGGAAACTCTTTGCGCTGTCGATGCTGACGGTGACGGTGTTTGCAGTCATCCTTGGCGCCGAGGTGCTCGTACCCCAGGCGCGCATCTTCACGAACCGCTCCGACGCGATCAAGACGGTCGACGCCTTTGGTGCGACCTTGATGGTCAGTCAGCACGTTGCCGGCCTTCGTGC
Source organism: Bradyrhizobium sp. 4 (assembly GCF_023100905.1). Lineage (NCBI taxonomy): Bacteria > Pseudomonadati > Pseudomonadota > Alphaproteobacteria > Hyphomicrobiales > Nitrobacteraceae > Bradyrhizobium > Bradyrhizobium sp. 4. The sequence goes on along the minus strand of NZ_CP064686.1, from coordinate 7,281,611 downwards.
CCCCTACATTTCGCCGATTTTCCAGGAGAACCCTGCGACGCAGGCCCAGATCGAAGGCGCCGCGAAGGCCGCGAAAGCAGCCGATGCCGCATTTGAGGGGGCAAGGCGCGCCATCCTTGTGCTGGATGATTCCGGACCGATGATCGAAAACCTGGACCGTACCGCCCGGCGGCTCAAGGATATCTACACCGCTGCAGACCTCGCGATGAGCGTTCCCTTGGCGGCGCGCGACAGCGCTGTAGTCAAGGGCTTCCTACCGGGCGTTGCAGAGGTCATCGGCAATATCGAGCCGATCATGAACCGGCTCGAAGCCAAGGTCATCAATGCCGATTCTTCGCTTGCGGCGCTGTTGAGCCTGGCGCGAACGGCGCAGGACCTGCGCGTCTCGGCCGGCAGCCGCGCCGCCACGCTGTCGCCGGCGCTGAGCGCGCGCCGCCCGCTCACGGCTCCCGAATTCTCGCTGATGGATCGGATGCAGGGGCGCGTCGAGGCCGACCGCGAGCGCATCGAGGCCGGCATCGACCAGCTCGGAAGTCCGCCCCGCATCGCCACCGCACTGAAAGCGGCAACGGATTCCTATTTCGGAAAAGCAGCCGCTGCCGTGGACAAAGAGATGCCCGCGGCTCGTGGCGACGGCAAATACGGCATCAACGCCGAAGAGCTGGCCACCGTCATTGTCCCCGCCATCCAGATGTTCTACGGCGTGCGCGATGCCGCGCTGACGGAAGCTGCCGAGCGCGCCTCGGCCGCGCGTGATGGCGCGCTTGCGATGCTCGCGCTCGCGGGCGTGGCGGTGCTGGCGCTGCTGGGGACACTCGGTGGTGTGACCATGATGCTGCGCCGGCGCGTGGTGACGCCGCTGAGCCGGCTCGCGGACGTGATCGCAACGCTTGCCGCCGGACAGCACGAGGTCGAGATTCCCGTGACGGGCCGTAACGACGAGATCAGCCAGGTGGCGGGCTCGCTCCAGCACTTCAAGGATTCGCTCTCCGCCAAGAAGGCTGCCGACGAGGCCGCCGCGGTGGAAGCCGAGGCGAAACTCCGGCGCAGCCAGCGCATGGACCAGATCGCGCGCGATTTCGAAGCGTTGATCGGCGACGTCATCAACACCGTGTCGTCGGCATCGTCGGAGCTGGAAGTGTCGGCGGGAACGCTGACGAGTACCGCCGATCAATCGGAAAAGGTCACCGCGACGGTGGCGGCCGCCTCCGAGCAGGCCTCCAGCAACGTGCAGACCGTTGCCGCGGCCGCGGAGGAAATGGCGTCTTCGGTCGACGAGATCGGTCGACAGGTTCAGGACTCCGCGCGGGTCGCCAGCGAAGCGGTGCAGCAGGCGGCGCGGACCAACGACTATGTCGGCGAGCTCGCCAAGGCTGCCGGCCGGATCGGCGACGTGGTCGAGCTCATCAGCCAGATCGCGGGCCAGACCAATCTTCTGGCGCTCAATGCAACGATCGAGGCGGCGCGCGCCGGCGAGGCCGGGCGCGGCTTCGCCGTGGTCGCCTCCGAGGTCAAGGCGCTGGCCGAGCAGACCGCCAAGGCCACCGGCGAGATCAGCCAGCAGATCACGGGAATCCAGAGCGCGACGGAGGATTCGGTCGGCGCCATCAAGTCGATCGGCGACACCATCACCCGCATGTCCGAGATCGCATCGGCGATCGCTTCCGCGGTCGAGGAGCAGGGCGCCGCGACGCGGGAGATTTCCCGTAACGTGCAGCAGGCGGCGCGCGGCACCCAACAGGTCTCCGCCAGCATCGTCGACGTGCAGCGCGGCGCGAGCCAGACCGGATCGGCCTCCTCCACCGTGCTTGCGTCAGCGAAGTCACTGTCCGGCGAGAGCAGCCGCCTCAAGGTCGAGGTCGGGAAGTTCCTGGACGCGATCCGGGCCGCGTAACATCGTCATTGTGGAAGGAAGCGGCTTCACCTAGGCTTGCAGCCTTGGGGGTGTCGCAGCCTCCCCGTGAAGTGGGTGATCCCACGCAAGCGCTGCTCGCTGATGTTTGGAGCGAGCAATGGACGGGATCACAATCGAGCTTACCCTTTTCCTGACGGCCACCTTCGCCGGCGCGTTCGTCGCCGGCCTCTCCGGCTTTGCCTTCGGCCTGGTGGCGGCATCGCTGTGGCTTTACGTGCTGACGCCACTTCAAAGCGCCAGCCTGATCGTCGGCTTCGGCCTCCTGGTGCAGGGCTACTCGGTCTGGAAGCTGCGCAGCGCGCTCGACTGGCGCCGGCTATGGCCCTTCATGATCGGTGCCGTCGTGGGCGTGCCGGTCGGCGTGTCACTCCTGACCTCGGCCGATCCCAAGAGCGTCCGCATCGCGGTTGGGGCGATCCTGATCGTCTATAGCCTCTACGCGTTCTTCAGGCCGCAGCTCAAGGTCGCGACAATCGTGCCCCCGGCCGCAGACATGACAATTGGTTTCGTCAACGGTCTGCTTGGTGGGCTGACCGGCCTCGCCGGCATCATCGTCACCATCTGGTGCAATCTGCGCGGCCTGCCGAAGGATGTTCAGCGCGCCACGTTCCAGCCCGTCGCGGTTGTGGTGTTTGCCATTGCGGCACTGCTGCTGGGCGCCAAGGGGGCGCTCACGTTCGACACCGCAAAGCTGTTCGCGCTCGGCCTGCCGTTTCTCTTTGCGGGAACGTGGCTCGGGCTAAAACTGTTCGGCCGGATCGATGAGGCGATGTTCCGTAAGATCGTGCTCGCGTTGCTGTTCGTCTCCGGCGTCGCGCTGCTGTTCTGAGCCGCGGTCAGAACTCCCCGTGCAGCCGACCTGAGAACACCGACACCGGGCCGCGATCAGCGTTGTAGGCGGGGTTGACGATGAGCTGGTAGTCCGCGGTGAAGGTCAGCGCCTTGTTGAGCGCGTAGGCGTAATAGGTCTCCAGCACGCGTTCCCTGCGGTAGTTGAGCTGGCCGTCACCGATCAGCGGACCGAGACCGCCGGCGGCGATGAAGTCGCGATGGTCCTGCGACAGGCCGTTGATCGCGCCGGCAATGGCGACGACGTCGTCGGGTCGGCCCCATTTCGCTCCCTTGACCGAGACACCGCCGGACAGGCTACGGTCGATGTCGGTGAAGGCCATGATCTCGTTGCGGCCATCGTTCCAGCTCCAGCGGCCGAACACGCCGATATCGTCGGTGATCGCCTGTTCGACATTCAAAGCGTAGCCGTATTTGAGCCGGCCGCGGCGGGTCTGGCTGATGTCGAGGTTGAGCAGCGGATTATCCAGCGTCTCGCGATAGCTGCCGGAATAGGCGCTGTTGACGAAGCCGAGAGTACGCAGCTTGCCGGGCTGGCCGAACAGCGAGTAGCGCATCTCGAGCTCCGCGACATATTCGCCGCGGCGGCCGATATTCATGTCGAAATTGTTCGAGTTGGACTGGGCGTCCATCAGGAAGTAGCCGGCGCGCAGCGCCCATTGCTTCTGATTCAATTCGGCCGTTGCACCATAGCCGAGGCCGAGCTTGTCAGCGGCGTAGTCGAAGGCGCCGGATGCCCAGATCGACCAGTTCATGAAATCCTTGCGCGGATCGTGCGCGTAGGAATTGCCGTCGAAGACGTCGACCACGGAGAGCTTTCCGACCTGCAAAGTCAAACGCGACACGTCGGCCTTGCCAGCAAGCTGAAACTGGCCGCTGGCAAGCTCCTCCTGCTCGCCGCCGAAGCCGAAGGTGTGGCGCACGAACAGCCGCGAGGCGTTGAAGTGCGGATAGGGAAAGCCGGACTTCTGCGCTTCGCCGTTGGGGAAGCCCCCCGCGCCGGTCGTGTTGTTGAAGCCAAAGCCCTGCAGCAGCTCGGGATTGAAATAGACCTCGCCGCCGTCCCACAGCCGCGCATTCAGATAGAGCGAATTGCTCCAGGTCTGCTGCAGATCCGGCGAGGGGGTGAAGCTGTTCGGCCCGGTATAGGGCGCTCTGAACGAGGGATGTCCCTGGGCCAGCGCTGTCGACTGGCCGTGGATCTCCCAGCGGCTGGACTCGGTATCGGTGATGTCAGACTTCGGATTGTAGGTCGGCAGGCCCGGCCAGTCGATCTTGCGATTGAGGCCGATCCGCAGGCTCTGGAAATCCATCGAGGACGAATATTGCGCGCCCGAGGGGAAGGTGACGCGGGCGTTCTCGAACTTGCTGTAGAGATATTCGAGCCGCGCGCTCCAGTGCGGCGCGAAGGCATATTCGACGCCGCCGCCGGCGGTCCAGCCGAACCGCGTGTTCAACACCTTCTCCTCATTGCCGCCTGCCGGTGTCGAGAGAAAGCGCTCGCCGGCAAAAGCGGCGCCGCCAGTCGCGTAGAACAGGAATGCGCCCGTGGTGTAGCCGAGCCGCGCGCGCAGGCTCGCGACGTAATCCCAGCGCTCCTCCGCGCTCGATAGCGCGGTGGTCGTCGACGACACCACGTGGTTGGAGGGCAGATAGTTCGGAAAGGAGATGTCGCCTTCGACGCCGAGCAGAAGCCCTGAGTTGAGGCGCCAATTGTAGCCGGCCTGCACGCCGCCGGTCGCGCCGGTGAAGACATGATTATCGGTCGCGACCGCGGGATCGGTCAGCATGGCCGAGGACGTGCCGCGGGTGAAACCGGCGTGTGCACCGATATAGAGGCCCGTCCAGTCGTAGACGGCCCTGAGCGCAGGTGCCTTCAGCGGCAGATCAGCCGCGCGGCTGCTGGCGGGCAAAGCCAAGACGCCCGAGGCAATTGCCGCGGCCGTCCGCAAATACCTGTAACGGTGACCCCTCAACGTCAAAACGCACGCCCCCAAAAGCGAGTGTGTCCACTCGCCGCACTATCCCTGCCGATTCGCGGCGACCCTGTCATCAGGCTTAGGTGCTCCGCGATCGGACCTGATGATCTCAGTCCGGCGCGACTTCTTCCCAAGCCCCTGAGCTTGTTGCAAACCTTATTGCGATTAATTCGCAATAGCAACTAGTGCAGATTGCCGCAGGGGATGGTTCGCACCGCTGTGTGACGGGGCTGCAACAAAATCCCGAGGCCCCAAAACAGTTGACCCCGCCCGGGGGGACATCCGGGCGGGGTCGGGGGCACGACACGGGGTGGATGAGGCGCCCGTGTCGGACGCAGGATCCACGTGAGATCGGCCTCAGGGACTCAAATCAGAAGCAGGTACGAACGCGGCCAACGTACTGGCCAAAGGCGTTGTACTGGGCGGCCCAGCCGCAGCGGTGATAGCCGTTGTAATAGGGGTCGTTGCTGGCGGCGATCGCGGAGCCGACGACGGCGGCGGTGGCGATGCCCAGGCCGACGCCGACGCCCCAGCCGAGCGGCTTGGCTTGCGCCTGCGAGGTGGTGGCGACGACGCTGCCGGTCAGGGTGAGCGCGGTGAGAGCAACTGCGAAAATCTTGGTCTTGATCGACATGTGAAACTCCATCCGGGTTGAGGCGGTCCGTTGTGGCCGCGTACCGAGTTGGACGGAGGCTCCGCGCGTCCGGTTCGAAACCGGCAAAAGCGGAGGTCGAGTCTGGCTCTTTTCAGAATGATTCCAGGAGGATAAGCGCTAACCGAGCGGGCCTTTGGCGAGCCTGTTCACGTCGAAGTTATCAACCTCGGCAAGCAGCTCGCAAAAAGCGCGGGCGCCCTGGTCGATCAGCCGCTCGCCTTTCGCGGCGACGGCTAGCGTCGCATTGCCGACGGCGCCGCTGGGGTTGAGATCCTGCGCCTGCCAGGCGAACAGTGCGGGTCGCTGCGTCGACAGCCAGCGATATTGCTGCTCCATCGCGATGCTGCTCGCGGGAAAATCCGCGATCGCATCACCGCGCACCCGATCGGGATAGCGCGCCAGCATGATTGAGGTCTCGACTGCACCGCCGTGGATGCCGTGGCGTACTTCGTCGGCCGGGAACAGCTGGTCCGCGCCCGACAGCCGCGACCACGACGTGGTCACCACGAACAGTTTCTGATACGCGCGAAGATCCTGCGCGATCAGCATCATTGCCGCGCTGTTGCCGCCATGGCTGGTGATGATGACGAGCTTCTTCAATCCGCGGCGCGCGATGTCTTCGCCGATCGCGGTCCATTTTTTCAACGCGACTTCAGTCGCTAGCGTCTGCGTGCCCGGATAGTCGATATGCTCGGTGGAAATCCCGATCCGTTCAACGGGCAGGAAAGTGGCCGGAACGCTTTCGGGCAGGAGCTCGCGCACCCGCGCGAGATAGGCGTCCGCGATCAGCACGTCGGTCTCGAGCGGCAGATGCGGGCCGTGCTGCTCGGTCGCCGCCAGCGGCAGCACTGCGATCCAGCGCGACACCTCGGCGGGGCTGGCATCGGCCCAGCGGATCTCGGTCCAGTCGCGGGAAGGCGTCATCAAGGTTTCTTTGCCCGAATTTGTCGCGTAATTTGGGTTATCAGGGGACGCGGGCCAGGCCGGCTCGCGTCCCTGAATGTCTTGCGGTTTTATCGCGTTGCTTGGACATCGGCTAGAAGCGATCGACGGAGTCCCATCATGAGCCCCTCTCATCTGCGGCGAGCCTTAACGGCGGGTCTGATGGCCGCTTTCGTCTCGGTCGTTCCGGCGCGCGCCGAAACCCTGGACAAGGTCATGTTCGGCACCAATTGGGTCGCCGAGGCCGAGCATGGTGGCTTCTTCCAGGCGGTCGCCGACGGCACCTACAAGAAATATGGGCTGGACGTCACCATCGTCCCCGGCGGGCCCAACGAGAACAACCGGATGCTGCTGATCGCCGGCAAGATCGATTTCTTCATGGCAGCGAACACGCTGATGTCGTTCGACGCGGTCGCCAACAACGTCCCGGTCGTCACGATCGCCGCGGTGTTCCAGAAGGATCCGCAGGTGATGCTGACGCAGCCCGATGCCAAGGTCGCCAAGATCGAGGACCTCAAGCCGCTGACGCTGTTCGTCTCCAAGGAGGGCATGACCAGCTATTTCCAGTGGCTGAAATCCGAATACGGTTTCAGCGAGAAGAACGTTCGCCCCTATAATTTCAATCCGCAGCCCTTCATCGCCAATCCCAAGAGCGCGATGCAGGGTTACGTCACCTCCGAGCCCTTCGCGGTCGAGAAGGCCGCCGGCTTCAAGCCCAACGTGTTGCTGCTCGCCGATTACGGCTTCAACACCTATTCGACCCTGATCGAGAGCCGCCGCGACGTGGTCGAGAAGAAGCCCGACCTGGTGCAGCGCTTTGTCGATGCCTCCATGGTCGGCTGGTACAATTACATCTACCGCGACAATTCCGCGGGCAACGCCATGATCAAGAAGCTCAATCCGGAGATGACCGACGAGCTGCTCGCCTATTCCGTCGCCAAGATGAAGGAATACGGCATCGTCGATTCCGGCGATTCGCTGAAGAACGGCATCGGCGCGATGAGCGACGAGCGCTACACCTCCTTCTTCAACAAGATGGTGAAGGCAGGCGTCGTGAAGGCAGACCTCGATTTTCGCAAATCCTATACGCTGCGTTTCGTCAACAAGGGCGTCGGCGCCGAGCTGCGCCCGAGCAAGCCGTAGCGCAAGGCCGATGTCATCAGTCCAAACGTTGGCGGGGGTCGAGACCGGCCTGACGGCCCTGGCTGTCAGCCTGCGCGGCGTGACGAAGACCTATGACAACGGCGTGCTGGCGCTCGGCCCGCTCGACCTTGCGGTGCGCAAGGGCGAGTTCATTTCGTTGCTGGGACCGTCAGGTTGCGGCAAATCCACCGCGCTGCGGCTGATTGCCGAGCTCAGCGCGCCATCGTCCGGAATCGTGCGGCTGGCGCGTCGCGAGGGTGGTGCGCAGTCAGGTCATGTTCAGCCAGGTCATATTCAACCAGGTCATGGCATCGGCTTCGTGTTTCAGGAGCCGACCCTGATGCCCTGGACCAGCGCGCGCGAGAACGTGCGGTTGCCGCTGAAGCTCGCAGGCGTTCCGAAGGCGGAATCGCGCGCGCGTGCCGATCAGGCGTTGGCCAGCGTCGGGCTTGCCGATTTTGCCGACGCCTTTCCGCGCGAGCTCTCCGGCGGCATGAAGATGCGGGTGTCGCTGGCGCGCGCGCTCGTCACCGACCCTGATATCCTCCTGATGGATGAGCCGTTCGCGGCGCTCGACGAAATCACGCGCTTCCGCCTCAACGACGATTTGCTCGCGCTGTGGCGCAGGCTCGGCAAGACCGTCATCTTCGTCACGCATTCGGTGTTCGAATCCGTCTATCTGTCGCAGCGCGTGGTGGTGATGACGGCGCGGCCGGGCCGCATCCAGGCCGACTTCCGCATCGAGACGGTCGAGCCGCGTGGCGAGGAGTTTCGCACTTCAGTCGCCTATTCCGATTATTGCCGGAAAGTGTCGGCGGCGCTGGCGCCGTCCTATGCAGGGCAGTCGACGCTATGAACGCGCAAGCTTCCGTCACTGCGAAGCCGTCCGGCGCGCAACGCGCGGTGCGCTTCGCGCTGCCCGTCATCGTGTTCGCGGCGGGCCTGCTCGCCTGGGAGCTCGTGGTTCGGATCAAGGACATCCCGCCTTACGTGCTGCCGGCGCCCTCCGTCATATTCGTGACACTGATCAAGGATTGGTCGGTGCTGTCACAGTCGCTCGCCGCGACGCTGCTGACCACGCTCGAAGGTTTTGTCGCGGCCAGCATCGGCGGCATCGCGCTGGCGCTGCTGTTCAACCAGTCCAAATGGGTGGAAGCATCGCTGTTCCCCTATGCCGTGGTGCTTCAGGTCACGCCTGTCATCGCGATCGCGCCGCTGCTGCTGATCTATCTGGAGCAGCAGACCGCGGTCGTGGTCTGCGCCTTCATCGTCGCCTTCTTCCCGGTGCTGTCGAACACCACGCTTGGGCTCAATTCAGTCGATCGCAACCTCGCCGGCCTGTTCCAGCTCTATGGCGCCTCGCCGCAGGAAACCCTGCGCTTTCTCAAGCTGCCGGCGGCGCTGCCTTACATTCTCGGCGGCCTGCGCATTGCCGGCGGCCTGTCGCTGATCGGTGCTGTCGTGGCCGAGATCGCGGCGGGAACGGCCGGGGCCGGCTCCGGGCTCGCCTACAGGATCGCGGAATCCGGCTACCGCTTGAACATACCCCGCATGTTCGCAGCGCTGCTGCTGTTGTCGCTGGCCGGGATTGTCATCTATGGGGTGCTGGCGCTAGTTTCCCATCTCGTTTTACGGCGCTGGCACGAGAGCGCGCTTGGAAAGGACAACTGATGACCACCGGTTCGATTTCGTCCGAAAAGATCGACCTTCTGATTTATGGGCCGGTCCGGCCGATCCTCGAGAACGGGTTTTCCGATCATTTCGTCGTGCACAAGGCGGAGACGCGGGGCGATCTCGAGCGGCTGACGCCGGCAATCCGCGAAAAGATCCGCGGCGTGGCGGTGACCTATCACACGGTGCGCGCCGACCGGGATTCGCTGTCGCAATTGCCCAAGATCGAGATGGTGGCGAGCTTCGGCGTCGGCTACGACCACGTCGACGCCAAATACGCCGCCGAGCACAACATCATCGTCACCAACACGCCCGACGTGCTGACCGAGGAGGTCGCCGACGTCGCGATGGGCCTTCTGATCTCCACGGTGCGTGAATTCATCAAGGCCGATCGTTATGTGCGCTCCGGTCTCTGGCAGACCCAGAACTATCCGCTCAGCGTCGGCTCGCTGCGCGATCGCAAGGTCGGCATCGTCGGCATGGGCCGGATCGGACAGGCGATCGCGCGCCGGCTGGATGCCTCGCTGGTGCCGGTGGTCTATCACACCCGCAATCCGTCCAAGGACGTCTCCTACAAGCACTACCCCGACCTGATCGAGATGGCGAAGGCGGTGGACACGTTGATGGTGATCGTGCCCGGTGGCGCCAGCACCAACAAGATGATCAATGCCGAGGTGCTGAAGGCGCTCGGCCCGCGCGGTGTGCTGGTCAACGTCGCGCGCGGCTCGGTGATCGACGAACCGGCGCTGGTCCAGGCGCTCAAGTCCGGCACCATCCTTGCGGCCGGTCTCGACGTGTTCGCGGCCGAACCGAACGTGCCGGACGAGCTTAAGACCATGCAGAACGTGGTGCTGCTGCCGCATATCGGCTCGGCCTCGGTGGTGACGCGCAACGCGATGGATCAGCTCGTGGTCGACAATCTCAAGTCCTGGTTCTCAGGCAAGGCGCCGTTGACGCCGGTTGCGGAAACGCCTTTTAAGGGGCGCTGATGAGAGTTCTTGGGGTCGTTGCATTCACCGTCTCGGCCTACTTGGCCGCGATCGGCCTTGCGTTGGCGCAGGATACGACGACCCTGAAGAAGGAAATGCCCGGGCAGTGGGAGCTCTCCACCACCGAGCGCAGCAAGACCTGCGTCGTCACGCTCAAGGCCGACGCTGCGGCTCAAGGCTTCAAGCTCGAGCTGGAGCCGGCCTGCAAGGCCGCGCTGCCCTTCACCAAGGATATCGTCGCCTGGAGCGTCAGGGGTCTCGACATCGTCCGCCTGCAGGATTCGAGCGGTGAAGCCGTGATCGACTTCACCGAGGTCGAGGCCGGCATCTTCGAGGGCCTGCGGCAGGGCGAGGGCGTCTACATCCTGCAAGACCTCGCCGCCGCCCGCTCGATGGCGAAGTCGATGGACCAGATGATCGGCGACTGGTCGATCGTGCGGGGCAACGGCCAGCCGGTCTGCGGGCTGACGTTGACCAACACCGAAGCCGGGCCGGACAATTTCCAGGTCTTCCTCAAGCCGAAATGCGATGCGGCCATTGCGCAGTTCAACCCGACGCAATGGCGGCTCGAGCGCGGCCAGATCATCCTGCTGTCGAAGGCCGGTGAGGCCTGGCAGTTCGAGGCCGACGACAACGCGCAATGGCGGCGCGTCCCCGATACCGCCGATCCCCTGATCATGCTGCGCCAGTAGGCGCCGCGAAACGCGAGCTTATCCTGAGCGCCCGCCATAGGCGGGCGTCTCGAAGGGACGGCCGCAGGCTACGTCGTCGGCTTGGGCGGCGGCGCGGTGCCCTGGGCCCACTTCTCCATCTTGCCGAGCACGCCCCAGGCCGTGAGCGCCAGGGAGATCGGCATCGCGAATTGGCCGAGGCCCGGCACCGCCGACACCAGCGTCCCGAGCAACCCGGCAAGACCGCCAGCGTTGGGGCTCGCCGTCACCGAAGAGAGCAGCGCTGTGATCAGCGAGCCGCCGATGCCGAGCGCAGTCTTCTTGCCGTCGAGCATCTTGCCGATGGTATCGCCGAGCGCGCCATTGACCTGGCCGAGGACGGGCTTGCCGTCCCGGTTGAGCAAAGTGCCGAGCAGGTCGACGACCTGCTTCAACTGATCGACGGGGGCGGGGCTGGTCGGGGTGAGGGGTCCTGGCATGGGGGCCGTCTTGTTGACGAGGGAAAATAGCCGTTCGAAAAGGCTGATCGGATCATTGGTGGCGGGCAGCGTGTTGCCCGATGCCGTCGTTGCCGGGATCACGGCGCCGACCGGCGGCCGCAGCAATTGCGCGAGGTCCTCTAGCCGCTTCATGATCCTGGACACATCGCCGCTCGATCCGGTGGGGCCCGACTGCACAGCGCGCGTGAGGGCGGCGACCGTGGCGCCGTCGAGAAGTCCGGTATCTCTCAAGCCGTTCTGCTGCTGAAACTGCGAGACAGCGGCCCTGGTCTTCGGTCCGCTGACGCCGTCCTCGGC